>AP018697.1:1268521-1585651 GCA_004001285.1 Arthrobacter sp. MN05-02 | reverse complement strand
GCACAGGTAGCTCACGGTGCCGAGGTGCTCCTGCCCGTCAGGCAGCACCCTGCTCGGTACGAAGTCCTCGAATGCCAGATGTTCGGCGGTGTCGCATGCAGAACAGAACGGTATCTCCCCATGATCCGGGGATGATTTCCCGATGGGGATCCGGGGCACGGGAATGACGGACGCGGAGGATAAAGCCATGATTTCTCCTCGGAATTCCGACCATGGCCGCTGTTCAACCACTGTGTCAGGCCGGGTCTCAAGCGTAGGTCGTCAAGAAATGCCCGGCAAGCCCGTGGAGCAGAAATGCTTGACGAACAAAGGCAAGGCGTGTCGCCTTCCGCCGTAAGAAAGCGCGGCGCAGTCGACATCACATGAGAGAGTTTTGACCGGGGAAGGATCTGGTTGGTCTCAGCCGCGATATTGCGAGGATCCATTGATGGGCAACAACCCGGATGACACGAACCGCCGAGGCGACCCGGACGATCGGGAGGATCCTGCAGATCCGGACGATGCGGGCACGCTGGACGACGACGCCGCTCTCGAACGGGTGACGGAGCGCCTACGGGAAGTGACCGAGAAGGTCGAACACCTGACCATGGGTATCGAGACCCGGGATGTGATCGGGCAGGCGAAGGGCATCCTCATGGAGCGCTACGACCTCACGGGCGAGCAGGCGTTCGAGGTACTCGCCTCGGTGAGCTCGACCTCCAACCTGAAGCTTCGTCAGGTCGCCCTCGATCTGGTCATGACCCGCACACTGCCGGGGCTTCCCGAGCAGTAGCCGCCGACGCCGGTGCCCCGCCGGGCTCCGGTCCGCCCACCAGCACCCGAGATCGACGAAACGAAGATTCCAAGCTGCTTAGCAAAATGAAAAATCGGAAAACTCGACTCATCGGCAAATCTATAAAGCGAACTTCTAGGAAGCTTGATAAACAGCCGGCTGAAAGCACCCGAGCCGCCGAACCCCTCTGCGATTACTCGCCAGTACGGAATACGCCCCCTACCATGGATGAATTGGGTGTGGCTGGGGCCACATAGGGGAATCCCTATCCCGCTTCCGGGCCAACCGGAACGCAGCGTTGAGTTCCGGATTCGACGACGAACCCGAGCATTTCCTCTGCCCGGGTTACCAGGGGGTAATCATGGCGGGAACGTTCGAACTCTTCCGTGACGGAGGAGTCTCCTTCAGGTTCAGGTTGAAAGGGCCCGATGGTACGGTCGTCGCCGTGTCCGGGCCGTTCTCCGACAAAGCGTCAGCGGTCGAGGGTATCGACGCCGTTCGTGAGTGCGCCGGGACGGGGCTGATTACGGATCTCTGCCCACCGATCTCCCCTAAAGCGACGGCCTTCGACCCGGCGTCCACCGCCAGGGCGGCATAACAACCCTTCACTCCCGAAGGCGCCCGCTTCCCGGAATCCGAAGAGACGGCAAGCGCGATGCGGCATCCCGAAAGATGTCGGATCAGCCGACCCTCGAAGCGTTCGCAGCGCCCGGCCAACACTATGCCGGAACTGCGGAACAACCACCTGCAAGCGACGTCGAGGCTCGCTGCGGTGCCGTCAGGTGTATGGGGCGGCTGACAGTACACGTCACCGCCCCGCCGACCATGCAGTACAGAAATCATGGGACCGGTCCGTGGTGACTCGTGCGGGACACGCCGCTGACGCGTACGAGACCCGGCTCACCATCGAGGGTGGTCCGGTGCTGGATCTGTGTTTCCAGCGCGTCGAGGGTTCCTCCTCACCACCCCGGCTCCACGTCGACCTCCGGGGCGGCACCCGCCAGGCGGAGGAGGTCGACCGGTGGCCGTGAACTGCACCCCGCCTGGGGCGATCTGCCGTGGCGTGTCTACGCTGATCCGTCGGGCAACGAACTGTGCGTCCTGCCGTCCCACTCCTGACCTCCGGCCTCGACCTGACAGTGAGCTGCGCGGCTGCGGCAGGAACGGCAGCCACCCTGTACAGCGCGAGCCCCCCGTGGTCGAGTGCGGACCCGGGACAGTGCACACCTGCAGTCCGGTCGGGGCGGTGGGAGACACTGTCGTGGTGGGGAAAGGCCGCAGGCCGTGGACTCGGAGGCTGCAGAGCTCATCCTCCCCGCGTTCCACCCAGGCACAGGAAGGCGACATGAGCGAGGACCGCAGACGGGAACTGGGCGAATCAGACGCCCCGGTCGAGGACGAACTGAAGGAGTCCTTCGACAGGACGACTGAAGAAGGCGCCGAAAGACTCCACCGCACCACGAGGAACATCCTCGTGACCGGTGTCTTCGGAGGGTTCGAGATCGGTCTCGGCATCATGGCCTACCTGGCCGTCATGCACGAGACGGGAAACCACCTGCTCGCCGGCCTCGCGTTCAGCGTCGGCCTTGTCGCACTCCTGCTGGCCCACAGCGAGCTCTTCACCGAGAACTTCCTCATGCCGGTCGCCGCCGTCGTCGCCAAAGAGGGAAGCATCGCCCAGCTGGGAAAGCTATGGGTAGGCACCCTCGTCGCCAACCTCGCCGGTGGGTGGGTTTTCGTCCGGATTGTCATGCAAGCCTTCCCACAGTGGTCCGAGACCGTCAGCGAGAGCGCGCACCATTACGCCGACGCTCCCTTCTCCCTGCAAACCGTCGCCCTCGCCGTCCTCGGAGGAAGCACCATCACCCTCATGAGCCGCATGCAGCAGGGCACCGACAATGATGTCGCCCGGATCGCCGCCACCATCATCGGCGGGTTCCTCCTGGCCGGACTCCAGCTGTTCCACTCCGTGCTCGACTCCCTGCTCATCTTCGCCGCCATCCACGCCGGCGTCGACATCAGCTACGGGCAGTGGCTCGGCTGGTTCGGCTACACCCTGCTCTTCAACATGCTCGGCGGACTGGTCTTGGTCACCCTCCTCCGGCTCGTTCGCACCAAAGAACTTCTCGAGAGTCGCAGACGCGAAGCCCCGGATGACCCGGATGAACCCCACGACCGATAGCAGGACTCCGCACCGACATCAGCGCCTTCAGGCCGGCAGGGAGACCGTGCCCGCAGATCATCGGTGGTGGCACTGGTGCCTGGCTGCCCTTCGGTGCCGGCATCGTCTCCGCAGTCCTTACAGGCCAACTCCTTAGATACACAAGGGCGGAACCCTGTCAGAACCTTCGGACGTGCCCCAGTGATACCCATCGGCGCCGTACGTCCCGTAGGGACATCGCCTGGAGAAGTGCCCGGATGGCCGCGATCCAGTTGCGGAACCGTCGGGCGCTTCGGCTGCGGGAGGTGGACGCCGCCCCTGTGTCGGTCCGGCCGCTGCCATGGAAGACTGCTGGCATGGATGCCCCAGCCCGCGACCACGACCTCGTCCTCTTCGGTGCCACCGGTTTCGTCGGCGAACTGATCGCCGGCTACCTCGCGGACCACGCGCCGCGGGACCTGCGCGTGGGACTCGCGGGAAGGTCGAAGGAGAAGCTCGAGGCGGTGCGGAGCAGGCTACCTGCTGCTGCGAGCGACTGGGCCCTCATCGAGGCCGACTCGGAGCACCCTCCAACGCTCGCCGCGCTGGCCGCGGGCACCCGCGTTCTCTTCTCCACGGTGGGTCCCTACGCGACGTACGGACTGCCGGTCGTCGAGGCGTGTGCCCGCGCCGGCACACACTACGGCGATCTGACGGGTGAGGTGTCCTTCGTCCGGGAAGCCATCGACCGGTTCGACGCCCTGGCGAGGAACACCGGAGCCCGGATCGTCCATGCGTGCGGCTACGACTCCGTCCCCTCGGACCTCGCGGTGCTCCTGCTGCACCAGGCCGCGGAGGCCGACGATGCAGGCGGACTGACCGAGGTCCAGCTCGTGGCGACGGCCAAGGGCGGCTTCAGCGGCGGCACCATCGAGTCGATGCGTGGGCAGCTCGACGGGACGCGGTCGGACCCTGTGCTGCGAGCTCTCGCGGGCGATCCCTACTCCCTCGGGCCGGACCGGGCGGCGGAACCTTCGACCCGGCAGCCGTCGGATATGGGATGGGTCGGCCGGTCGGAGGACGGCCTGTGGACCGCACCGTTCATCATGGCGTCGGTGAATACGCGCATAGTACGTCGCAGCAATGCTCTGCAGGGTTGGGCATACGGCCGATCCCTGCGGTACGGCGAGGTGATGGGCACGCGGCGCGGTCCCGCAGGCGCCCTCCTCGCCGGAGCGATGGCGCTCGGCCTGCGGGTGTTCGGAGCCGCGATGGCCTTCCCTCCGACGCGGAAGCTGCTGGATCGGGCCCTTCCTGCCCCGGGCGCCGGGCCGACCGAGGCCGCGCGGAACGCGGGCTGGTTCCGTTCCCAGGTGACCGCGTCGACGGAGAGCGGCCGGCGGTACCGGGCCGTCGCAGCCGGGCGATCCCGGCTACGCTGCCACCGCCGTCATGGCCGGGGAGGCAGCGCTCTCCTTCGCGCTGGACGGCGACCGTCTGCCACCCACCGCAGGATCGCTGACCCCTGCGACCGCTCTGGGTGATGTCCTGGTGCAGCGACTGCGCACGGCAGGCCATACCTACGACGTCACTGCCCTCTCCTGACGGAAGAAGTGCTTCACCACCAGGAACGTTGCCGAGGTCACGTGGCGCCGAAAGCGCCCGCGAAAAGAAGCTCTCCTTCGGGAGTATCTGAGCCGTTGAGTATGAGATGCTGCACCAGCGACGGATGCACACCCTGATACGTCAGGCCGCCGGATGTGAAGCCGAACCTACCGTAGATGTCCGGGTCACCGATGAGGGCGCAGCCGGCGGCCCCACCGGCTGCGATGATTCCGAGCCCGTGGCGGACAAGCCTGCGACCGATGCCTCGACGCTGGCGCTGTGGGTGGACGGAGAGAGGACCGAGGCCGAACCACGTGCCCTCGGAGTTCGTGACGAGAACGGGAGAGAAAGCGACATGACCCACTATTCGTCCCGATTCCTCTGCAACGAGGGACAGTGCCAGGTCGCCGGAAGCACGCAGCGCACGGATGACGGCAGCCTCCGTTCCCGAGCTATAGGACTTCCCCTTGAACGCATCGTCCGTCAGGTCGTCGATGGCATCGACGTCGGCCGGCTCCTCCAACCTGATGACCGGATCAGCTGCAGCACCCGTGGCACCTGTCATGCCGACAGCCTATGCCGTACTTCCGCTGCGGCAGCCACGGGGATCCGCCCACGCAGGCCGTTCCAGCACGCACTATCGATACGTCCATGGCGAGTACCCGCGGGACACCCTCGCCAACGGCAGGTAGTACTTCCGCCCGGAGGCGAAATGGTGGGCGGCGTTTTCTGGATAACCCGTATCGTTATGTGCACACAGCCCAAGTGCTCGCACCCTGCGCGCTCCTGGAGCCTGATGTGCGGCCTGTAGCAGAGCGGGCATGCCAGCCCGGCGGAAGCGCCCAGTGCTTCGCCCTACTCAAGCAGGTTGATCATGCCAGCAGACGACCCTCAGGGATTGCGAGCGAATCCTCCACGGCCACCGGCCGATATCCTCCCTTTTCCGGACGCGGGAAGCTCGACAGGTGGCATTGCTGTGCCTGCCGCCATGAGAAGCATCGAGGATCCGCCGCCCGGGTCGTTGCGACTACTCTCCGGGAGGGTAGGTCTTCCGGTGGAATCACATCGGGACCCACGCCCAGCGCGTGGAGCCACCGATGACGGTCCTACGACAGAACTGCGCCTGGTTCTGCAACGCCTGGCCGAAGTGTCCGAAAAAGTCGAGCACCTCACCCGCGCGATCCACAGTCGGGACACGATCGAGCGAGCCGCAGGAATGCTGATGGAACGCTACGGGCTCACCAGTGATGAGGCATTCGAGCTACTGGTCGCGACGAGTTCGGCCGGCAACAGCAGGCTGGCCGCCGTCGCCGCTCATCTCACAGCCACAGGAGTCCTGGAGCAGCCGCCACAGCCCTGAACGTGCGCGGCGCCGACGAGTACCGGGAACATCCCACTGCACGACGAGGCTACCGTCTTCATCACCACGGGGACGCCCGCCTTGACCCAGCCTGAGAACGACTGCTGCGTGCCGTCCGTCCTACGGGTGCAGTGGCAGGCAAAGCTTGAGCGTGAGCACGGGCGATGTTGAACCTCTGCCGCACATACTGGATTCACGCCTGAAAGATGTTCCGTGCCTTGTTGCGCGGGGCTCAGCCGGCCACACCGACGGGCCTCGTGCACGAACGTGGGATCTCCTTCACACCTCAAGCAGCTGGGCTGTGAAGGGGAACTGCACATGGACGAGCAGGAACCAGGTCGGTCGGACTTCCCAGCCCACTCATTAGGACGCGGCCAGGTCCCTGCGGGAGAACCTGTTGAGCAAGCATGGTCCGCGTTCGAGGTACCTGTCCCTGCGTGGTGTGACCGGCGGTACTGCACCGGTACTCCACTGCGGACAGCCGTCATCTGCTGGCCTCCGCGGGGTGCTGCCACAGGCGGGCGGGTAGGACGGAGTACCGCGTCCGATCACGCTGCGTGGCCTACCAGCCGCCATCAGTAGCAGGTGACCGCCACTGCGTTTATCGTCGGTGCCATGGAACTTGCGTCCCTGACCCCGGAGAACCTCGGTAAGGCTGTCAGCATCAGGCTTCGGCCCGAACAGGAGGCGTTCGTTGCGCCGGTGGTGCAGTCGATCGCCGAGGCCTATGTGACCCCCACCGCCTGGCCCCGACTGGTGGTCGACGGCGACGAGGTGCTGGCCTTCATCATGGGCAACTTCGATCCCGACCACGAGATCGACGCCTTCCGTGCCGGCATCTGGCGGCTGAATGTAGCGGCGTCCGCGCAAGGCCGCGGCGCAGGACGGTTCGCCGTCGATGCGTTGGAGCAGGAGGCGCGTGCCCGCGGCGTGGAGCGCATCTCTGTCCTATGGGAGCGCGGCGAACACGGCCCGGAAGGGTTCTACCTCAAGCTCGGTTTCATCCCTACCGGAGAGGAACTCTTCGGAGAGGTGATCGCGTTCAAGGACCTGGACAGCCGAGGCTTCTCCCGTCCTGGCTGACGGTCCGGATCATCGTCAACTCTCCTACGAAAGGTTCTCCGGTGGCCCGTGACAGCACCACTGCTTCATCGTCAGTCGACACGCCTCCACGCTTCGTCGATCCGCGGCGATCGGGAACGCTCATCGGCCTGTTCGGTGCAGGCGTCTTCGTCTTCTCCTACACACCGGGATTCACAGATCCCGTCTCGGTGGCTGCACGCATTCTGGTCATCGCAGCGATCACCTCCACGCTCTGGTTCCTCTTCGCCTCTCCGCGCTTCCTCGGCCCCTTCACTGCTCCTCGTCGTCGGCACATCGGGATCTACCTTCTCTGCGTGATCATGGAGTTCGCGCTCATTGCTCTCGGCACGGGACGGCTCACATCGGTAGGCGAACTGGAGCTTCAACCCGCGCTGATCGCGCTGGTCGTCGGTCTCCACTTCATACCTTTCGCGTGGGCGTTCCAGGAACGCATGTTCTACACGCTCGGTTCGGTCCTTGCCCTACTCGGTGGTGCTGGTCTGCTCGTCGGCACACAAACGAGCGCACTGGCAGCGGCAGTGGGAGCTGGGCTGATCATGTCACTCATCCTGCTCGCCTACAGCCTGGGGATGTTCGCCGGTCCTCGACGGGGCACTGATCGATAGCAGGCGCCTCTGCCGTTGAGCCGTCCCGCTCAGGCGACCTCCGCCGGACGCTGGTGCGAACTCCTGCTCGCAGTCCTGGTGCGGTAGCTTGGACGCAATCCCACCGGATCAACGCGCGGGCCTCTTCCGCCGCATTGCGATAGGCCCATTCACCGCAATCTATCGACTCCCTGCTCTTCAGTCGCTCAGGAGAAAGCATGGCCGCCAGCCGCAATCCACTCGACGACCTGCGCGAGACGCTCAGCCATCTCACGGACCAGCTCAAATCCTCGGGGTCGGACCGCGTGGAGGACCTGCGCGGCGAGTACTTCCCGGTGCGTCCCGGTCCCGCTCGCCCGCTGGCCGAGGTGCAGGCCGAACTCGACGCCCTGGTCGGGCTGGACCCCGTCAAGGAGCAGGTACGGGCGCTCGTCGCCCTCCTGCAGGTGCAGGCCCGTCGCAAGGCCCACGGACTGCCGGAGGTTGCGACCTCCCAGCACCTGGTGTTCCTCGGGAACCCCGGTACCGGGAAGACCACTGTGGCGCGGCTCCTCGCCGAGATGTACCGCGCCGTCGGGTTGCTGCAGAAGGGCCATCTCGTGGAGGTCGACCGGTCCGGCCTCGTGGGGCAGTACGTCGGTGCGACAGCCATCAAGACGGACCGCGTGATCCGGCGTGCGCTGGACGGCGTCCTGTTCATCGATGAGGCGTACGCCCTGACGCCGGAGGACGGCCGGATGGACTTCGGTCCCGAGGCCATCGAGGTCCTCCTCAAGCGGATGGAGGATCACCGTCATCGCCTGGTGGTCATCGTGGCCGGGTACCCGCAGCTGATGGAGGCGTTCCTCCTCTCGAATCCCGGCCTACGGTCGCGTTTCGCGCGGGAGATCACGTTCCCGGACTACTCGGTCGACGCGCTCCGGACGATCTTCCACCAGATGCTGGCCCAGCACGAGTACATCCTGGCGCCCGGAGCCGACGACATGCTGAGTCGTATCTTCTCAGGCCTCCATGTCGGTGAGGACTCGGGCAACGCCCGTTTTGCTCGCACCCTGTTCGAGCAGGCGCTCAACCGGCAGGCGCTGAGGCTGTCACTCGACGAGGACCGCGACTTCGATGCGCTCGACCGGGAGGACGTCATGACGCTCACCGCAGAGGATCTCGTCGAGGCTGCGCAGGCGCTGGGCGGCGGGCCGGAGCCGGAGCCCCGACCCGAGCCGGAGCCGTCACGCTGGTGGAACTGGCGGACCTGGCCGTAGCGGGCGACGCCGTAATCAGTCCCAGGGATCTTCGCGTTCTACCGGTTCATCGTCCAGCGCGTCCCCCATCGAATCGTCACTGTGATCCAAGAACCAATCGTCGACTGACCCAGCCATGAGCGTCCTTCCTAAGACCTAGAAGATGAAGTGGCAGCAAGCCACGCCTGCCGCCGAGCAACGACCATAGATCCAACAGAGGAACAGCCGCAGTCAGAAGCACCTATCGGTCCGCAACTGCAATCTGTTACTTCGGAGGCTCCTCCAAGTTCGGGCTGTGGACGGGTGTGAAGCCTGATCACGCCGACGGTGGAATGCCTAACTCGGGATCTCAATCCGCGCGGCTTCCTGCATCAGGGGATCCGTGATCGATACCGTGACAGGACCCAGCGCGATGTCGAAGGCGATGAATTCACGGGACTTGTCACCGGGCAGAACCGGGCCGGATCCCAGCTGACCGTCCGCCAACATGTCGAGATCAGCGCTCCGTCCCTCCGCATCCTTTGCGCTGAAGTAGAAGGGGTTCGAGCTGGTCTCCCCCGCTTCGGTCTCCCACAGGACGTCCAGCAGGAGGTAACTGCCATTCTTCGCGGGCGTGGCGAGGGTTGTGCTGACCGTGTCGGTCCGTACGGCGGAGAGCACTGTAATGCGGGCGATGTTTCCGTTGCCCGCATCGGGTACGACCGTATGGCTAAAGTTCTTCGGGGCGAGGCGGTCATGCGGCTGGAAGAAGTCTCAGACGCCGAACGCCTACTCGGTGAGATTACCGGCTCCCTCCTCGGTCGCGGTGAAGCCTCGAAATATCAACGCGGCCCTACTGCGGCTCGATGTAGCTCATCCTGAACTCGTCGGCGGCGGGTTTTTCCGTGAACTCCACAATTTCCACACGGTGCTCGCGTAGGACCTCGAGGACCTGGTGTGGCGTAACCCGGAAAAACTCACGGCGGAGGTTCACTCGATTTACACGCTGGGCCGCGAACTCGCGGTGCAACATCGCTTCGGTCGATACAGCATCGTCGGAGTAGAAGAGCGCGTGGACATCGAAACGGAACGGCACCGACGCGTCACCCAATTCGTTGACTCTATCCATCGGATCCAGGCGACGAGTCATGCCGATCTTGACCATATTCTCGCCGAACGCCCCAATGTTCGAAATGACGTAGACGTGACCGGCACGCATATTGGCCGCCCGGCGCTCCACGTCAGCCAAGTTCTCGTCGTCCTCAGCAAGCTTCTCGCGCATACGAGCAGCCCCTTCCTCGTCGCCGTTGGCGACGAGGGCGTCCAGAGTCGCCTGGTGCATGGCGCGTTCCCGGGTGAGCTTCTCGGTTGCCCGGGCAAGCTCGGCTTCGACCTTCTTCTGCTCGCGCAGTTCCTCCCGGCGGGCCCGCTCGACTTCCTTCTCCTCCTGCAGCCGCTTCAGGTGCCGGGCTGCCAGCCTGAGCTCCTCAACACGCAGGCGGTGGTATGTGGTGTCGACGGCCAGATCGATCATGGTGCCCTGCCGGACAATTTGGTCCCGAGCCTTCTCCAAGCGGGCGATCGCGGTGTCGAGGTTGCCGGCCTTGACCGACTTCACGCAGTTCTCCGCCTCGGCGTTGTAGGCGCGGAGCATGATGGCGCTCATCTGGTTGACGAACTGCTTGCCCTTGGTCGCCGAGTTGTTGAACGTGAAGTTTGTGGTCGCGTGGATCGCCTGCTTATTCCGGGCCGTGTCCTTGTACTCGGCGCGGACTCGCTCAAGCTTGTCCGCGAGGTCGGCCGAGCTCTCGGCGGGGTGCTCAAAGTCGTACACCCCCAGGTCCTGCAGGACAGCACCCTGGCGTGCGGTAATGAGAGCTGCCCCTGCTTCCGCCAGCTCCCTGCGTGCTGCTTCGAGCTGCCCGGTGACTTGAGTACGCTCAAGTTCCCACTCTGCGCGCTCTTGGGCGACGCTCTCACGAAGGGCGGCGCGCTGCGCCTCCAGCTCGCTGAATTCAAGCAGACCGCGTTCGCGCAGGATGACGTTGAGCCGGTCAATTTCGGCCAGAGCGGATTCGGCCGCCTTCTTGCCCCCGAACAGTCCGATCTTCGGTTTGCTGAATGCACCGCTGGCCGGCTGAACCGCATGTTGCTGATTGATCGCGGGTTGCTGGACCTGCTGCTGCTGGCGCGGCTGAGTGTGTTCGGTCCATTGGATGCCATCCCACCATCTGACGACACTGGAGTTTTCATTTTCCGGATACCACCCTGCAGGTGTGTTCAATGTATTCCTACCCCCTAATACCGACTCTGTATCTCCAACGTAGTTGGCTTCACTGGGAAAAGGATGCTTGGTGCGAGTGTCGGCATCGACGCGGCCGGGTGGGCGGAAGCTTTGGCGGAGTCGCTGAGCAGGACCAAGGTGGCCCTTTTTCACTGGCGGTGGGGAGCGGAGCTGACGCGGTAGCCATCGAATGAATTTCCACCTCATCGGAGACGTTAGGGCTCAAGACCGCAAACCGAGAACCTGGGCAAACCGAACATTCAAAAGCCCGTTCCAAATGCCGCAACCCACGGATGGCGCTGGAGGGCGGACAGTTACAGTGGATGGTATGGGCGCGGCTGCGTGGGCAGAAGATCTAGCAGAATCGCTCAACGCTGGCCGAGGAGGCCCTTCTTCACTCACGGTGGGAACAGGAGCCGACACCGAAGCCATCGAGCGGATTGTCGACACTGCCCGAAAGGTGGCCGAGGCGGCGGGCTATCCGGTTCATGAGTTGTCTGCGCTCAACGTTACCGGGGACCCGAGGATCCTTCCCGAAGACGGATTCATTATTCTGCGAGATGTGCGCCGTTCGCTGCCGGTGGCGGTGCCCGTCTTGGTAGGCGCCTACCAGCATCTCGTCCGGCGGGGCCTTCGTGTCGGGATGCTCGTCGTCGGTTCTCCAGCTGGGATCAAGGCTCTCCGCAGACACCCCGGCATGGATTTCCTCGGTCTCGCGGATGTGATGACCGAACCAGAGGCTGAATGATTTGGTGGCGCGGATAGCGCGACCCGCATGAACAACTACTTAGGCGCCGAGTGGCAGAGAACCAGTCACCGACCTGGCTTTGCGTGAAGGACCAAGCGGTAGCCTCCCTGCCCTAGCACTTCACATCGCCGGGCGGTGATGTCGGCTCTTGGGGCATCCAGCGGGAAAGGACTGCGTTCAATCGCTGCTGGCGATCAACCTGCAGTCGGCCTCTCCTGGCCCAGGTCCGTTGCCGGGTGAGCCATACGGCAAGCAGTCTCTCGTCCGGGCGGCGTGCCGGGTCGTATATGGGCAGGCGCCCGTGGGTGTCGTAGAACAGGGACAGGTCGGTGAGGCGTCGGGTCCAGCGCTCGTCGGGACGGCCGCGGCGGCTGCCTTTCTAGGCACCGAGCTGGTTCAGGGCGCCGAGTTTGTCCTGAGTGAGGTTCCCGGCGTCGTTCTGCCGGCGCTGGGCCTCGACCCACCGGTACAGCATCCGAGCCTGGTCGCCGTGGTTCTGCGAGGGCAGGTTCCCGTGGTCCGTGACGTGCGCGGCGACGTCGTTATAGTGCTTCCACCACAACCCCTCCCGCGTCGGTTGAATAATCCGGCCGCAGCGATCGGGGCGGGCTTGTCGTGCACGAGTAGGCACCGGTCGAACCAGCTGGGCCTGTGCCGAATCTGCGTAGCGATCGCGCGGCGAACCCGGCGCACGTCCACCAGGCACCACGTCGCGATGACTTCGGCGGGGACTCCGCGGGAGTGCATGAGGAGCCATTCCCGCCGACTCTCGCAGGCACCCGAGGGGTATTCTTCCTCGGTCAGCAGCAGGTCATCGAACCTCATGGGCCTTACTCGACCACTAGAACACCGGCGACGCTGCCACTATCCACGGGGGGAGCAGCCGAGTTAGATAGACGGAGCGGAGCGCAGGACCGCTCCGCGATTGAGGAAGCTCCCGTGCCCGATGAGTACCACGCACACTCGGGCGCAAATCTCGACGTCAGCAGTCAGGGCGCCGTCAACCTGCACTCCGCCTACGCCCGGGACCGTGGCGACGGGATGACCACGGCCAGTAACTTCCACGACACGGTCACACTTCACCACCTCATCCACCCGATTCAGGAAACCTCCGATAGCTTCTTCAGCAGCTCAGCCGCAGAAGTGCCGTAAGTTTCAAAGTTCCTCTATGTTGGACTGCTCGTCGTCGATCCCCCGACATTGCTTCGTTATCGGCGATTCAGCGAGGCGCTCGAGAGTCGCACCTACTTCGGCCTTTGAAAGGCACCTTTCCGGTTCGTTCTAGGTTGTTCGTGTGCGATATGCGCGCGGGGTCATGCCCATTTCGGCCTGGAAGTGTCGGTTGAAGTTGGAGAGATTGGAAAACCCGACGTCGTAGCAAATGGACGAGACCGGGATGTCTGTCTGATCCAGCAAACGGCACGCATGCGCCAAGCGGAGCTTGCGGACCATCTCGCTGAAGTTCTGCCCAGTCGACTTCCGAAAGTACTTGGAGAAGGTGGGCTCAGTCATCCCCACGAGCTCCGCGACCTCGGCCATCCGCACCACGCCCGAGTGGTGCGCGAAGATGTACTCGAGGGCGATGTCCACCACCGCGGCGGCTTCGCCGTCGAGTTGGGGTTCGAACCAGTCGCGGGCGAGGAATTGTCGGTCAGCCTGAGGTGATCTCGCGAAGATCGTGAGGACTCTCAGCACATGGTTCAGGCGCTCCATCCCGGTGGTGTTTCCGACCGCTTCGATGGCATCGGCGGCTTTGAGTGCCGTTTCACCGGTGAAGTGGATACCTCGTGCTGATTGCTGCAGCACTTCTTCCGTCTCTAGGAGCTCGGGCATCAGTTCGGCACATCGGAGCAACCATTCGCCGTCAAACTGGAGCACGGCATCCCGCTTTTCAATGACTTCCCCGGGCTCGAGATCGCTGACCCAATCGTGCGGGAGGCCCGATCCGACGAGAGTGACCTGCCCGGCCTCGAACGTGCCGAGGTAGTCGCCGACGATGAAGCGGCCCGTGCCTTTGCGGATCAGATGGATTTCGTACTCGGGGTGGTAGTTCCACCGCGCGATTGGGCTTGGATAGTCATGTTCGTGCCAGCGCACGGAGTGCTTGGGGTCATGGGGAATCACCTCCCGGTTCGCGCGAAGCCCGGTCAGACGCTCAGCAAGGCGGACAGCCGCGTCCGATACTTCCTGGGTCATCCCCCGCCTCCTAATACATAAAAGTTCTCCGCCGACAGCTCCCTCTAAGCCCAGCCCAGTAGGGCTTCCGCATCCGAGCTACAGGGACTCTGGAAAATAAGTATCAGTTAATGGCAACTGCGGCGCTAGTTGTGCACGATGTCACACCCCTACCTTTGTAGGACAGGAGCAGGTACCCGCTTCCACCGGTTGTACCGCCTCCACCCACTCAGAACGCACCTGCGTCGATCCGGCGCGCCCTTGATCAGTAAGAACAAAGGAGTCCTTATGCAAATCCCACCTGCACAAGCCACCCTCACCGCCGGACTGGCATGTCTTGCCCTCTCCCTTACCGCCTGCTCGGGTGCCGGCGGCGGAGGTGGCGGTGCCGCGTCCGGTGAAGCCCAGAGCATCAACGTCCTGATGGTCAACAACCCGCAGATGGAGGATCTGCAGCGCCTCACCGCGGAGAACTTCACCGCGGAGTCGGGTATCACCGTGAATTTCACCTCGCTCCCTGAGAACGACGTCCGGGCGAACATCAGCCAGGAGTTCTCCGCCCAGGCGGGACAGTACGATGTCGCGTCGCTGTCCAACTACGAAATCCCGTTCTATTCCGCGAACGGGTGGCTCGCGCCGCTCGATGAGTTCGTTGAAGCGGACGAGGACTTCAACCAGGACGACATCCTCCCGGCATACACGGAATCTCTGACCGGGGAGGACGGCAAGCTTTACGGGGAGCCGTTCTACGGCGAGTCCTCCTTCCTCATGTACCGCACCGACGTGTTCGAGGAGCTCGGCCTAATCATGCCGGAGAAGCCCACTTGGGACCAGGTGGCCGATCTCGCCGCGCAGGTGGACGAGGCCAAGGAGGACATGAAGGGCATCTGCCTGCGTGGCCAGCCGGGCTGGGGCCAGGTCTTCGCCCCGCTGACCACCGTGGTCAACACCTTCGGTGGGACTTGGTTCGACGCCGACTGGAACGCCCAGGTCGACTCCCCCGAGTTCACTGAAGCCGTCACGTTCTACACCGACCTGGTGAAGAACCATGGTGAGGCCGGAGCCGCCCAAGCCGGCTTTACCGAGTGCCTGAACAACATGACGCAGAGCCAAACGGCCATGTGGTACGACGCCACCTCCGCCGCTGGCAGCCTCGAGGCCGAAGGATCACCGGTCGCGGGCAAGATCGGTTACGCGGCCGCCCCGGTCAAGGAGACCGAGTCCTCCGGCTGGCTCTGGACCTGGTCGTGGGGCATCCAGGCCGCATCCCAGAAGCAGGACGCCGCTTGGGAGTTCATCTCCTGGGCGAGCTCGCAGGAGTACGAGGAGCTCGTGGCAGAAGAACTCGGCTGGGCGAAGGTCCCCTCAGGCAAGCGGATCTCCACGTACGAGAACCCGGACTACCAGGCCTCGGCGCCGTTCTACGAGGCAGAGCGCTTCGCGATCGAGAACGCTGATCCCAAGAACCCCGGCCTACAGGAGCGCCCTTACATCGGTATCCAGTTCGCCGGATTCCCGGAATTCGCCGACCTCGGCACCACCGTGTCGCAGGACATCAGCGCCGTGATCGCCGGACAGCAGACGGTCGAGGAAGCCCTTGCCAAGGGGCAGGAAACCGCCGAAGCCATCGGCGAAAACTACAAGTAGCCACACCTACCGCACGGACGGTGTCCGTTGCCGCAGCCTGAACCCCACGGCAACGGACACCGTTCGGCAGGAGACCTCATGAGCTCAGCTACCGCAACCCCGCAGCGCCAACGCCAATCTCACCGTCCCTCCACATCAGATTCGAAAACCAACGCACGCGCCCGTGCCACCCGGTGGGCCCGCCGCGCACCGCTGCTCCCGGCGTTGATCTTCCTGATCATCGTCACCCAGCTACCGTTCGTCGCGACGCTGGTCATCTCGTTCATGAACTGGAACAGCCTCCGGCCCAATGACACGGGCTTCGCCGGCTTCGACAACTACATCAGCGTCCTGACTGATACCGATTTGCGCGCGTCGATTATCACCACGATCGTCCTCACCGTCACGGTGGTGCTGGTCAGCCTTCTCCTCGGACTCGGCCTGGCCCTGCTGCTGGACAAGAAGTTCATCGGGCGTGGTCTCGTCCGCACCCTGCTCATCGCCCCGTTCCTCATCGTGCCCGTCGCCGCGGCACTGATCTGGAAACATGCACTGCTCAACCCCTCCTACGGACTCGTCAACGGCACCCTCACCTGGATCTGGTCCCTGTTCGGCAGCGACAACCCGCCGCAGCCCGAGTTCCTGTCCCAGGCACCCCTGCTCGCCGTCGAGGCCTCCCTGATCTGGCAGTGGACCCCGTTCATGATGCTGATCCTGCTTGCCGGGTTGCAGTCCCGCCCCATGGACGTCATCGAGGCAGCGGAGATCGACGGCGCTTCCCGGTGGCAAATCTTCCGCTACCTGACCCTGCCCCACTTGCGTCAGTACCTGGAGCTGGGCGGCCTGCTCGGCACCATCTACATCGTGCAGAATTTCGACGCCGTCTTCACACTCACCTCCGGAGGACTCGGGACAGGAAATCTCCCGTTTTCCATCTACCAGACGTTCTACACGGCCAACGACTACGGGCTGGCATCGGCTACCGGAGTCGTCGTAGTGATCGGCACCATCATCATCGCCACGTTCGCCCTGCGCACCGTCTTCACGCTCTTCCAAAAGGAGGAATCCCGATGACCACCCTCACCCCGGCCCCCCACAAGCAAAACGCCGGTCCCCGCTTCCTGGGCCGAAAGGCAAAATCACGGCTAGACCCGACACGCAACAGCACCGTTGCCGGTCTGGCCGCGTGGGCCGCCGCGCTCATCTTTGCCATCCCCGTGTTCTGGATGATCCTGACGTCCTTCCACTCCGAGAACGACGCCGCGACCAACCCGCCATCCATCGCGGCCGAGCTGACCTTGGACTCCTACCGCAACTTCTTCGGCGGTGCGACAGGGCTGGACCCGTGGCCGCCGCTGATCAACTCGGCGACCGCCTCGATCACCTCGACCATCCTGGTGCTCGTCCTCGCGATTCCGGCGGCCTACGCGCTGTCCATCAAGCCGATTGAGAAGTGGACGGACGTCATGTTCTTCTTCCTCTCCACGAAGATGCTGCCGATCGTCGCCGCCTTGCTGCCCCTGTTCCTCTTCGCACGCAACGCCGGAACGCTGGACAACATCTGGTTCCTGGTGCTCCTGTACACATCGATGAACCTGCCCATCGCCGTCTGGATGATGCGATCTTTCCTCGCCGAAGTGCCCGCCGAAATGCTCGAGGCAGCACAGATCGACGGTGCAGGCCTCATCCTGACCCTGCGCAAGGTCGTCGCCCCCGTCGCGATGCCCGGCATCGCCGCCACGGCGCTGATCTGCTTCATCTTCAGCTGGAACGAGCTCCTGCTGGCCCGGGTCCTGACCGGCGTCGTCGCCGGAACCGCACCGGTGTTCCTCACCAGCTTCGTCTCCAGCCAGGGCCTGTTCCTCGCCAAGGTCTGCACCGCGGCCGTAATCATCTCCCTTCCCGTCCTCATCGCCGGCTTCGCCGCCCAGGACAAGCTCGTACAGGGCCTGTCGCTCGGCGCCGTGAAGTAAAACCCCCCCTTCCCGAAAGGATTTCCTCATGACTGCAACAGTCGAACGGACAGCCGTCGAGGTCCCCATTACCATGCGCGCTTCCCTCCTCAAGAAGCAGGGCGACGTCGCCCTCGAAAACCTCGCCGTACCTCAGATCGATGACGACCAGGTCCTCGTGCAGGTCGCCGCGGTCGGCGTCTGCGGCAGCGATGTCCACTACTACGAACACGGCCGGATCGGCCCATACGTGGTCGATCACCCCCTGATCCTCGGCCACGAACTCTCCGGACGCATCATCGCCGTCGGCGCCAGCGTCGACTCCTCCCGGGTAGGGCAGCGGGTCGCCGTCGAACCCCAGCGCCCCTGCAGGGTCTGCGACCAGTGCAAGCACGGCCGCTACAACCTCTGCCCGAGCATCGAGTTCTACGCCACCCCGCCCATCGATGGTGCGTTCACCGAATACGTCGCCATTCAGGCGGACTTCGCCTTCCCCATCCCCGACAGCGTGAGCGACGAGGCAGCGGCCCTCATCGAACCGCTCTCGGTGGGCATCTGGGCCTGCCAGCGGGCCGAGATCGGCCCCGGCAGCCGCGTCCTGATCGCCGGTGCCGGACCCATCGGCATCATCGCAGCGCAGACCGCCCGGGCGTTCGGCGCCACCGAGGTCTACATCAGCGACATCTCCCCCGACCGCCTCGCGTTCGCCCTGGAGCACGGGGCGACCCATGCACTTGATGCACGCACCGATTCGGTGGATGGACTTGACGTTGACGCGTTCATCGACGCCTCCGGTGCACCGCAGGCGGTCCGCGCCGGCATCCTCGCGGTGCGCCCCGCCGGGCGCGTGATCCTCGTCGGGCTCGGCGCGGACGACGTTGAACTGCCGGTCTCCTTCATCCAGAACCGGGAGATCTGGCTGTCCGGCGTCTTCCGCTACGCCAACACGTGGCCGCTGGGCATCCAGCTCATCGCGGACGGCAAAGTAGACCTCGACGTCCTGGTCACCGGACGCTTCGGCCTCTCCGAAGCCGAAGCCGCCCTTCAGGCCGGCAAGCAGCCAGGCCAGCTCAAAGCCATCGTCTACCCCGGCCGCTGATGGAACCGAACCCGGAGGCACCCCGCATCGTGGTCATCGGCGAATCCCTCGTCGACATCGTCCACGATGACGTTCGCCAGGCCACGGTCGAACATCCCGGGGGAAGCCCGATGAACGTAGCCGTAGGGACGGCCCGGCTTGGCCTGCCGACAACGCTGGTGACCGCCTTCAGCAACGACCGCCACGGTCGGGCGATCGAGCACCACCTCGTAACTAACGGGGTCGACGTAATCAACGCCGGGGGTACGCGCACCAGCACCGCCAGCGCGCGCATCGGCACCGACGGGGCCGCCACCTACTCCTTCGACATCGCCTGGGACATCACCACGTCGGTCGCTGCTGCACGCGCCACGGCGCCAGCACACTTCCATACGGGATCGATAGCAACCATCCTCGCGCCGGGTTCCCACGACGTCCTGGACCTCCTCGAACAGGTCAGGCCTACCAGCACCATCAGTTTCGACCCCAACTGCAGGCCCACCGTCACACCAAATCGCGATGAGGCATGCCAGGCAGTGGAACGGTTCGTGGCCCTCAGCGACATCGTGAAGGCGAGCGACGAGGACTTGGCCTGGCTGTACCCGGGGGTGGCACTCACGGACGTGATGAACGCGTGGCTGGCCCTGGGGTCCGGCCTCGTCGTCGTCACCCGCGGTGCGCAAGGGTCCCTTGCCGCAACCTCATCAGCGCACGTGAATGCTGAAGCCACCCCCGTGGACGTCGTCGACACCGTCGGCGCAGGAGATTCATTCATGGCCGCGCTCCTGGCCGGACTGCGGTGGTGCGGTGCGCTCGGAGCCGACCACCGATCTAGGATCGCAGCACTTGATCACCTGACCCTGCAGCAGCTCCTGGCATTCGCGGCGACAGCAGCAGCGATTACCTGCTCCCGAGCGGGCGCCAACCCGCCCTCACTGTCCGAGGCGGCAGACGTCGAGGGCGTTCCCTGGACACTGCTGGCATGATCCAGGCGGCGAACGGCCCCCTAGGAGTCGAGGTCGGAACCGGAGGTACCACAACCACAGTGATCCGGGTCAGGAACGCCGACGAGCTCCAGCGCCTGCTTCCCCAACCGGAGACCGGCCGCCGAACCCTCCTGGGCATCGTCGGAGCACCCGGTGCGGGCAAGTCCACGGTTGCCGCCGCACTTCAGGCGCTGAGTCCGAGGGCGTTCGCGCAGGTGCCCATGGATGGTTTCCATCTCGCGGATCAGGCGCTCACCCGACTCGGGCTGCTTGAGCGCAAGGGGGCGCCGGAAACGTTCGACGCCCACGGCTACGCGGCCCTCCTGTCCCGGCTCAGGGACAGGCCTGATCATGTCGTCTACGCGCCGGCCTTCGAGCGGGAACTCGAGCAACCGCTGGCCAATGCGCTGCCCGTCCCACCTGCAGCGTCCCTGCTGATCACCGAAGGCAACTACCTGCTCCTCGACGGACCCGGTTGGCGGAAAGCGCGGCAGCAGCTCGACGAAGTCTGGTTCATCGACGTAGACCCGGACGTACGCCGTCACCGGCTGGTCGCCCGGCACATCCTGTTCGGCAAAGAACCCGCGGCTGCCGAGGAATGGGTGCAGCGCGTGGACGAACCGAACGCCGAACTCGTGACCGCCACCCGGCACCGGGCTGACCGCATCCTCGACCTGTCCGACTGGCAGCTCACCTTATCCACCCAGCCACATCACCGGCTATTACTGACTACTACGCAAAGGCGCGCCATGACCCAGCTCTCAGCCGCAACATTGTCCTCCCTTCCTCCTGAACTGCCCGTGCCCGCTTACGACCGTTCGGCGCTCAGCGTGGGCATCGTTCATTTCGGCGTCGGCGGGTTCCACCGCGCCCACCAGGCCATGTACCTCGACCGGCTCATGTCCCAGGGGCAGGCCCACGACTGGGCGATTCTGGGTGTCGGCGTCCTCCCCCACGACCTGGCCATGAAACAGGTCATGGACAACCAGAACGGCCTCTACACACTCGTCGAAAAAGGCCCGGACGGCACACAGAACGCCCGCATCATCGGCTCCATCGTCGACTACCTCTTCGCGCCCGACGACCCCGAGGCAGTCATCGAAACCATCGCAGCTCCCGGTGTCCGCATCGTCTCCATGACCATCACCGAGGGCGGGTACTGCATTGATCCCGTCACCGGAGAGGTCGACGTAAACCATCCCGCCCTGCGCGCCGACCTTGCACCGGGCGCCGTACCGGCCTCGGTCTTCGGACTCGCCACCGAGGCCCTGGCACGACGCCGGGAACGAGGGCTGCCCGGGCTGACCGTCATGTCGTGTGACAACATCCAGAGCAACGGCGACACCGCCCGCGCCGTCTTCACCGCCTTCGCCGAAGGCCGCGACACACACCTCGCAGCGTGGGTCGCGGACAACGTCACCTTCCCGAACTCCATGGTGGACAGGATCACGCCCGCGACGACAGACCAGGACCGAGCCCAGATTGGAGAGAAGTTCGGCGTCGAGGACGCCTGGCCCGTGGTATGCGAGGACTTCGAACAGTGGGTCCTCGAGGACTCCTTCGCGCAGGGACGGCCCGCCTTCGAGGACGCGGGTGCGCAGCTCGTGGAAGACGTTGAACCGTATGAGCTCATGAAGCTGCGGCTGCTCAACGCCAGCCACCAGGCCCTCTGCTACCCCGGCTACCTCGCCGGATATCGGCTCGTCCACGACGTCTGCCAGGACCCCACCTTCGCCCGCTACCTCTTGGCCTACATGGAGAAGGAAGCAACCCCGACCCTGCGGCCCGTACCAGGGGTGGACCTCGACGCCTACCGCCACAAACTCATTTCGCGGTTCTCGAACGCAGCTGTCCGCGACACCGTCGCCCGGTTGTGTGCTGAAAGCTCGGACCGCATCCCGAAGTGGCTGGTCCCGGTCATCCGCGAGAACCTAGCCGCCGGACGAAGCGTCCGCTACGGGGCAGCGATTATCGCGACCTGGACCCGCTACGCCGAAGGTACCGACGAGGCCGGCACCCCCATCGATGTCATCGACCGCCTCAAAGAGCAGGTGACGGCCGCCGCGGCACGCACACGGTCGGACCCCCTCGCTTTCCTCCAGCAACGCGACCTCTTTCTCGATCTGGCTGACCAGCCCGTGTTCGTCGACGCCTACCTCGAAGCCCTCGGAACACTCCACGGGCCAGGCGCCACGGTGCTGGTATCCGCGATGGCCTGACCATGCTCCAGGAACCGACACCCGCTGATTCCGATAGGACCGCGATGTGGAGTCTCATCCGAGCCTCACGGAAGATCGAGCGAGCCCTCGCTGATGTCCTCGCGGCCTACGGACTGACGCCCACTCAATTCAGTGTGCTCGCCCAACTCGACGACGCCCTCTCCCTCACACAAGCAGACCTTGCGCGCACCACCTTTGAGCGGCCCCAAAGCATGGCCACGCTCCTGAGGGGACTGGAAAGCCGGAACCTCATTGCGCGATCGCCCACACGGGCCCGGGGTAACCGCCAACCATTCGAGCTGACGAACCAAGGCCGAGTGCTGCTCTCCTCCGCGCGCCCGGCTGTGGGATCCGCCAATGATCTTCGTCGGTATGGGCTCTCATCCCTCGAGGCAACCCTTCTCAATACAAACCTGCAATCAATCCTGATCAACGGATGATCCTGGGTCGCACCGGACAAACTGACAGACGGTCGATTATCGGCACTTCAGTGAGGTATCCGAGTGCGTGAGAGTACCGCTTGGTAGGGGTGAACCATTAGACGTAAGCCAGGAATCGCCCTGCGAAGATTACACCCGTCCACGTCGCCATTGATACGACCGCTGAGATGCGGGCTGCGATTGGTGTCGCGTCGGCGTCCGCCCACTCGTCGACTCGACGGTGGACGCCGCGGTGGAACACAAGGGCGTTCAGCCCGGCCAGGAGCAGAAGCCCGAGCTTCCATGGTGCAGCGCCGGAGCCAGCGACGCCGACGGCCTGTGCGCTGAACAGCAGGATGCCGGTGACGACTGCGAGGGCAAGTCCGAGGTGGGAGACCGGCAGGAGATAGCGTGCTGCTTTCGCCACGGGTATCAGACGATGCCCGACGCCCAGCAGCCGGAGGTCGAAGGCGAAGGCCGGTCCGACGAGCACGGCGATCCCGAGGATATGGAGGCTTTCGAGCGTCGGATACATAAAGGGAGTGGAGCGCACGGCATCACCGAGCGCGGAATCCTGCAGCCAACGCAAGATCGGTTCAAGCCGTTCAGGCATCCGGGTTCCGTTCGTCCTGGCGGGTGCGGCTGCGCATGTAAAAGACTCCGCCCACGACGGCGATGACGACGGCGGCACCGAACACCACCCAGACGACCTGCGTTTCCAATGCGCTGCCATCGATGCTGCCGGCATCCTCTGCCGGAGGGTCCATCTCCACAGGATCCTCAACCGCGGAGGGCGCGTCGGCAGGCTCGTCGCCTGCCTGGGTGCCGCCCGGTAGAGGTGCCCGGACCGGGAGCGTATCGCCGATCACCTGGTTGACGGGCGCTTGGTCGTCTCCGTACCAGAACGCTACGGGACGGAAGAGGCCGTCGTCGGTGCTGTTAATGTACCCGACACCCTGGAAGTGCTCTCCTACCTCCAGGGCGCGGTCCAAGCCGTTGCTACTCGACCACCACGGCGGAGCGATGATGACCTCGAGCTCGTCGTGGGGGCCGTCATACGCGAGAGCGGCTTCGACCCGGACGCGGTCTTCCGGGCCCGACAGCTCCTCGGGGACCGTCAGATCCGGCGTGCTGGCCGGGAGCTGGGCATCAAGTGCCACTTCGAAAAGCGAATGCGGATCACCCCAGCTCCCGTCGGACGAAACGGTGCCGGCGATGTAGACGAGGTCATCGGTCTCGAAGCCGTCCCAGCCGTGGTGCGCCGCGGCCGGTGATGCCGGGAGCAAAGCAAGGGCTGCCGCGACGAGGACAGCCGCCGTGGCCAGAAAGCCGCGGCGGGGTCGTCGCTCGGTGTGTGGTGAGACGCTCAAAGTCGTCGATCCTCTCTATGGGCGGTGTGGCTCTCGTCTGGTGAGCCTGGGGTAGGAGTTCAGCTTCCTTCGGGGAACGGCATGCCGGTCTGCTTGGCGTAGGAGGCCAGCAGCCGGTCCTGCGCTTGGGCGTCGTGCACGAGTTCGTTCACATGGGTCTTCGACCGTTCAGCGGAGAAGGAACTTGCCGGTGACGTCGCTGCCGGGCTCGATGCCCTGAGCCAGCCAGACCGGGTCATGTAGCCGTCGTGCGCGCTGTCGGGAGTGCTGATAGTCCCGTTGCATCAGTCAGAGACGTAGCGGACAACCTTGGCAGGCGAATCCTGCTGCAACAGGGCCTTGTCGCGGATCGCTCTCACTCGCCAGTCCGGATGGTGAGGGTGGCCCCGTCGGGCAGGTTCTCGATCACCGGCACGTCGTCGAACGTACCCAGGGGAATGATGCCGTTGTAGTAGCCGACTGGCTCGTAGTAGAGGATGAGCCGTTGGTCCGGCGCGTAGTAGCCGATCATGCCGGGTTCCGCGCCGCTGCCGGCTGGTGCGCCTTCGAGATCGAGGGGTTCGGGAAGGTCGGTGACTTTCTCCTGACCGCCGAAATCGTGAACGGGCAGGGTGAGTGGGAGCTGCTCCATCAGCGAGGCGGCGACCGCGCTGCTATCGACATGCGCGGAGATCGTCGAGCCGTCAACCTCCAGCAGGAGTACCGTGCTGCCGCTCGAGGTGTCGCTGGTTGGTGCAGATCCTCCTGTGGGCGTTGATCCCTCCGAGGGTTGGTCGGGCGCGGAGTCGGGTGCGGGTTCCATGGGGGTCTCCTGAGATAGGGACGGTGTGGTGTCGGGATCCGTGTCGAGAGTTCCGCTGCATCCGGCTAGCCCGACGGTGGTCATCAGGGCGGCGGCCGACACCGTTCGGATGCGGGATGGGCGGGTATAGGAGCGCATCAGCCGACGGTCTGTCCGCCGTCGACGATGAGGGTGTGCCCGACGGCGAAGGCGCTCTCGTCGGCGGAGAGCCAGAGCACGGCCGAAGCGATCTCCTCGGGCATGCCGAGCCGGCCGATGGGTTCCTGGTCCACCATCGCCTGACGCCCTTCGTCGGTATCACCGGAAACGCGCTCGATCATTTCGGTGTCGATGACCCCGGGCGCGATGACGTTGATGCGGATCCCGTCGCTGATGCTCTCCAGTGCGGCGGACTTGCTCAGCCCGATGATGGCGTGCTTCGTCGCGGCGTACGCTGCCTGCCCGGCGATCCCCATGACTCCTGCCCCTGAGGATGTGTTCACGATGGTGCCTCCTCCGGCGGCCTGCATGAACCTGATTTCGTGCTTCATGCACAGGTACGTCCCGGTGAGGTTCACCGAGAGCAGGCGATGCCATTCGGCGTCGTCGAGCTCAGCGACAGTGTCGTGGGACTGCTCGATCCCCGCATTGTTGAAGGCCGCGTCGAGACGGCCGTACGTCGAAACGACCTTATCGAGGGTGGCCATTACGTCGTGGCTGTCCGTCACGTCGCAGTCAAGGGCGAGAGCGGTCCCGCCGTTGTCGGTGATCATGCGTGCCGTCTCCTGATGACCGGCATCGGGCAGGTCGGTGGCCGCGACACGGGCACCCTCAGCTGCGAAGGCCAGGGCGGTGGCACGGCCGATACCGCCTCCGGCGCCGGTGATGAAGACGACTCTGTCGGTGAAACGCTGGGACTGGGGCACAAGGAGCTCCTCGGAATGTTTCAGGAAGTATGTAGGCGGTGTGCGGGACTTCAAGGTGACGGGCGTCAGCGGGCGGCGCGGTCATAGGTGACGCGCCAGCCTTCGGCCGGGTTGACGGGAGTGAGGACGAGGGTGTCGTCGGTGACCTCGTAGTTACGGGTCAGGGTCTGCCCGATGAGGTCCCGCGCGGCAGCTGACTCGACGTCGACGCTGAACGTCCCCGCATCCGCGTCGATATCCGCTTCACCGTAGAACGCCTCGTAGCCCTGCACGGTGTAAGCCGTATCTGCTGCGCTCGTGTCGGGGTTCTGGGCCTGGACGGAGACGGTGCCGGCCTCGGTGAAAATGATCTGCCCCGAGAAGGGGACCTCTTCGAACTGGCCGTCGGTCTGGAACTCAAGTGTCGCCATCGTCCATTCCCCGATAATCGTGTCGGTCGCAGCCGAGGCTTCGGAGGCGGTGGTAGATGCGGCTTCTGCCGGGCCAGCGGGTGTCGAGCAGCCCGTAGCTGTGATCAGAAGTCCGAAAGCAAGGACGGGTGCGGTGATGTTCAGTCGGGTCTTCATGATCCTCGTTCCGTTCGTCACGATGTGGTGTGGGTGGTGTCGGTCGGGTACTGCCCGTCGGTGAGCTTGTCGCCCCACTCCGTTTCGGGATCCCCGCTGTTGGTGGGTGCTTCCCAGAGGGCGAGGTGACACATGAAGTTGTCCGCGGTAGCGCCGTGCCAGTGCCACTCCCCCGCCGGCGTGTAGACGGTGTCACCCGGATGCAGCTCGACGAGGTCCTCACCAAGTGACTGGACGTAGCCGCGACCCTCGGTGACGTGGAGGATCTGGCCGACAGCGTGCCGGTGCCAGGCAGTGTGCGCTCCCGGCGTGAAGCGAACAAGGTTCAGGCGGACGCGGGACGGGGCCCGTCCGGTGTAGTAGGCGTTGAAGTACGCGTCACCGGTGAACCATTCCTCAGGCCCTTTCACGGTGGCGGTCGTGGGCTGCTTCTGCGTGCTCATGATGGTTCCTTGTCTCTTCAGGGGTTCTCGAGAGGGGATTTGAGGGGATTGCGGCTCAGAGGTGGGCGCGGAACGCGGTGCGCCGTCCGTAGATGGTCAGCAGCAGGGCGATTGCGCCGAAGACGATCATGATGACGGGCAGCACGAGACCATCGGCGCAGGTCAGGAGGGCGGCGCCGAGGATTCCTGCGATGAAGATGGCGACGTTGAAGGCCACGGGCAGGAAGGAGTTGGCGACGTCTGCGTTCTCGCCTCCAACCGAGGTCAGGGCCGCCTGGAGTTGCGCGGCAGCACCGCCGAAAGTGATCCCCCAGAGCACTGCCGCGATGACAATGACCGGTGTCGAGCTGGTTCCTGCCAGAAGTAGAGCTCCTGCTGCGATGAAGAGGGCGACGCTGGTGTGCAGGAGAGGGCGGGGGTACCGGTCCAGGAGGGCTCCGGTAATGATGACGCCGCCGATGGAGGCGATACCAAAGATGAGCAGGAGGACATCCACGGACAGGGTGCTGCTCGTGGCCCGCAGGTAGGGGGAGATGTAGGTGTAGATGGTGTTGTGGGCGAGCATCCAGGTGAGGATGACGGCCAGGATGATCGCGATGCCCGGTATCTGGAAGACCTGACGCAGGGGAAGCTTCCCCGCTGCCCCTGATGCCTGGCCCTGCCCGCTGGCGTCGGGGGCGAGTGTTGCGATGAGGCAGGCTGCGACGACGGCGACGAGGCTGAGCCCGATGAAGGACCAGCGCCAGTCGAAGGTCATGCCCAGCCACGATCCGAGCGGGGTACCGAGGGCGAAACCGACCGGAGCCCCCGTGGACACGATGGCCAGGGACAGGCCGGCGTTGCGAGGAGGGCTGATACGGCGCCCGTAGGCGGCGAGCATCCCCCAGAGAACCCCGGAGAAAGCGCCGGCGACGAAACGCGAGATCAGCGACAGGGTGACCTCAGTGGAGAATGCCGTGGCCGTGTTCGACAGGATGAGCCCGGCGATCGCGGCAAGGATGAGTGGCTTCCTGCGCAAGCCGCGTGTCAGGGCGATCGCGGGGACGGTCACGACGACGGTGCCGAGGGCGTAGGCGCTGACGAAGAGCCCGACCGTCCCCTCGGTGGTCCCCATGCCGGACGCGATGACAGGCAGCAGCCCGGCCGGCATCGTCTCCATGGCCACGAGGACGAACCCGATGACGGCGAGCACGACCAAAGTAAGCAATGGCAGTCGCTGCGGCGTCTGAGCCTGCAGGGGTGTCTTCTGGATAGTTTCGATGTTCATGTCAATCTTTCTGGCGGTCTGCGTGCAGGGGTGATGACGTCAGGACTGCGATTGGAGTATTGGGTCAGGGAGCCTGTACGGGTATGCGGAGGAGTCGATCATCGGCCTCGGAGGGGTCGCCACGTCCGTCGGTATTGCTGGTCAGGATCCACAGGCCGCCATCGGGTCCGGTGGCAGCATCCCGGAACCTCCCGTAGTCGCCCGTGTAGTAGTCGGTGGAGGCGCCAGGATCGGTGACCGGCACGGTGCGCAGCACCTCGCCACGGAGGTTGGCGATGTACAGGGTGCCATCCAGGTGCGTCATTCCGCTGGGGCTGGCCACCTCGGGCTCCCACTGCTGGACCGGGTCGGTGAACCCTTCCGTGTCGGCTATGCCTTCGACCTCGGGCCAGCCGTAGTTGGTCCCGGCCGTGATGATGTTCAGTTCGTCCCAGGTGTTCTGCCCGAATTCCGTGGCGAACATCGTGCCGTCGTCGGACCAGGTCAGGCCTTGCGGGTTGCGGTGCCCGTAGCTGTAGGTGAGCGAGCCGGGGAACGGGTTGTCGTCCGGGGCGTCCCCGTCCGGTGTCATCCGGAGAATCTTCCCAGCTAAGGATGTGCGGTCCTGGGCGGTGTCGCGTCGGCCGGCGTCGCCGGTCGTCGCGTACAGCATGCCGTCGGGGCCGAAGGCCAGACGGCCGCCGTCGTGGTAGCTCGCCGAAGGGATGCCTTCCAGCAGCGTTTCGGCCTCCCCCAGTTCCAGCGCACCCGGGTCACCGGTGAGGCCGAAGCGCTGGATGCGGTTCCCGTCCTCTGCCGTGGAGTAGACGTAGAGCCTCTGCTGGTCATCGACTGTCATGCCGAGGAGTCCGCCCTCCCCGGAGCCTGTGACGCCCTCGACGGTTCCGGCGACGCGGGTTGTACCGTCGGCGAGAACCTCGAGAACCCGACTAGTGTCCCGCTCACTGACGAGCGTCGCCCTGTCCGTGAACGCCACGGACCACGGAGCCTGCAGGTCCGAAGCGACGGTGTCGGGTTCGGCCCCCTGTGCCGCTCGGTCCGGTGGGGGTGTCCCCTTCCCCGAGGTTGGTTGGGGTGGCCCGGTTGAGCCGACGGTCGGGACACTACTCGGAGACGAGGACGTCGACGGTGCCGTGGATCGAGGTGCGGCCGTATCGGTCGCCGGGCTGCAGGAGAGGACGAGCACGGAGACGCCGAGTGCCGCGACCGCGACGGCCGTTCGGTGCATGAAACGAACTCTCATGATGGTTCTCCTGCTATGACGGTCGGACACTT
Organism: Arthrobacter sp. MN05-02; assembly: GCA_004001285.1. Lineage (NCBI taxonomy): Bacteria > Bacillati > Actinomycetota > Actinomycetes > Micrococcales > Micrococcaceae > Arthrobacter > Arthrobacter sp. MN05-02. The sequence goes on along the minus strand of AP018697.1, from coordinate 1,556,754 downwards.
CGGATGTATGGCGTAACGAGCGGTATCAGTCGTCGAATTCGTGGGCGTAGACGCGGAAGCCGCCGCGTTCCTGGTGCATCGTCCACAGGGTGGCTGCGAGTATGTCGGGGTCCGTCTTGGCGTCACCGGGTGTGATGGCGCCGGGGATGATGAGCTGGCCGACGTGGATGTTGTCGGCCTTCACGGTGTCGTGGAGCATCTGTGCGTAAGCGCTCTCTCCGGCGAAGGCGATGGACGTCCCGGCATAGGTTCCGTTCGGGCGGACGGCGCTGCCGCCGTTGACGAACAGGATGGTGCCCCGTCCGAGGAACCTCATGCCCTGCAGGACCTGGTGCACGGCGGTCAGCGGCCCGTAAACCGAGAATTCGACGGCGCCGGCCAGGTCCGTGACCGTGGTTTCCAGCAGAGGACGGAGGAACTCCTTCTGCGGCAGGGGGCTGTACTCGAGGACCTCCATAGGGCCGAGATCAGCGGTGGCCCGCTCGAGGGCTGAGACCAGCGATGCCGGGTGCCGGACGTCGGCGGCGTAGCCGCGGGCCGTGATGCCCTCGCTGGTGAGGTCCGCTGCGAGAGAATCGAGGCGTTCCTGGTTGCGGGAAATCAGGGCGACGGAAAGGCCCTCGGAGCCGAACTTCCGGGCGATGGCAGCGCCGAGGCCCTGGCCCGCTCCGATGATGGCGATGGTGGTCATGGTGTGTGGTCCTTTCGGGACGGTGACGTCAGGTGTGTCTTAAAGTCCCCGGTGGTGGGTACTGAACGCGGACGATGCGGCATACCTGGCCGGGGTTGGGTGGGAGCGCGGATCCCTTATGTGGGGATAGGACGGGTGGGGCCCGCGCCGTTCAGGGAAGGAGGAGGGCTCAGAGGTTCTCGTTGAAGAAGAACGTGAGCTTGTCCCAGGGGATGAGGTCAACGCGGTCGTAGAGGTCGACGTGGCCGGCGCCGGGAACGATGTAGAGCTCCTTCGGTTCGGCGGCCTGCGAGTACGCGTCTTCACTGAAGTAGCGTGAGTTCGCGACTTCTCCATGGACGAGCAGCACGGGGCCGGGCGCTATCCATTCGATGTTGTCGAACGGGTAGAACTGCATCAGTGCGCCGTTGCTGGTCATCGACATTTCCGTGGTGGAGCGGGGGTGCTGACCGCGCGGGGTGCGGTAGTAGTCGTAGAACTCCTTGGCGACGTCCGGGGAGTCGGCGGTGATGGTCGCAGGGGTGCCGACGATGTATTCGGTCGGCCCGCCCTCGGCTTCGATCCAGCGCTGCCGGCTCATCTGCTCGACGTGCTCGCGGCGCTGCTGCTCGGTCCAGGTGTCTCCGAGCTGTTGCCTGCGGTCACGGCCCATGTCGTACATGCTGACCGTGGCAACAGCCTTCATCCGCGTATCGGTCTGCGCCGCTGCGATGGAGAACCCGCCGCTGCCGCACACCCCGAGCACGCCGATCCGTTCCCGGTCGACCAGCGGGTGCCGGCCGAGGTAGTCCACCGCTGCGCTGAAGTCCTCGACGAACGCTTCCGGGGACGCGATGAAATGTGGTGATCCGCCGCTCTCGCCGTTGTAGGAGGCGTCGAAAGCGATCGTGACGAAACCGCGTTCGGCCATGGTCTGCGCGTACAGGCCCGAGGTCTGCTCCTTCACACCACCGAAGGGGTGACCGACGACCAGTGCCCGCACCGGGCTGGAGGACGAGGCGTTCTGCGGTGTGTAAAGGTCCGCGACGAGCGTGAGTCCGAGCCGGTTCGGGAAGGACACTTTTTCGTGGGCGACCAGCGGGTTGCGGGGGAAGGTCTTGTCCCAGGACGGGTCTGCGGCTGGTGCGGGTGCCGGGGCGCTGCCGCTTCCCGGCCCGCTGGCAGCGGCGCTGGCGATGGAAAAAGTACCGAGGGCCGCTCCTCCGACACCCGCAAGCTTCAGGATGTTCCGTCGCCCGAACGCTCGTTCGTGATTTCCGGACAGACCCGGCCTGGTCGGTTCCATGTTCTCTGTTGCTTCGGGAGGTAGCTGCTGGGCATTCATGGGGGTACTCCTCAGATGTGTGGCAGGTGGGGGGTCGACGTGGGCGCGGTGCCCGGTGTGCCCGATGCGCTCAGTCGAGGATCAGTCGAGGGTGAGCAGGACCTTCGTGGCCCGACGTTCTGCCATGGCCTTGTAGCCTTCTGCGGCGTCCTCGAGGGGCAGGGTGAGGTCGAAGACCTTGCCCGGGTCGATGGTGCGGTTCCAGATCAGCTCGATCAGGTGGGGCAGGTAGCGGCGCACAGGTGCGGGCCCGCCAAGGGTGTGGATGCCGGCGAAGAACAGTTCCATGCCGGGGATCTGCACGTCGTAGTTCACGCCGACGTAGCCAAGGTGTCCGCCGCCGCGGGTAGCGCCGACGGCTTGCATGAAGGACTCTTGGGTACCGACGGCTTCGACGACGGAGTGGGCACCCAGTCCGCCGGTGAGTTCCTTAATGCGTGCGATGCCCTCATCGCCGCGCTCTTCGACGATGTCGGTGGCACCGTAGAAGCGGGCGAGTTCCTGCCGGTCTTTGTGTCGGGACATGGCGATGATGCGTTCGGCGCCGAGCTGCTTCGCGGCGAGGATGGCCATGAGGCCCACGGCGCCGTCGCCGACGACGGCGACGGTTTTGGCCGGGCCTGCCTGGGCTGCCTCGGCCGCGAACCAACCCGTGCCGAGGACGTCGGAGGCTGCGAGCAGCGATGGGATCAGGTCGGCGTCCGGCTGTCCCGGTGTGGCGACCAGTGTCCCGTCGGCGTAGGGAATGCGCGCTTTCTGGGCCTGGGTGCCGATCCCGCCGGCCACGAACGAGGCGTGGACGCATTTGGACTGGAACCCGGCCTGGCAGATCTCGCAGGTGTTGTCGGAGATGACGAACGACCCGACGACGAAGTCGCCGACCGCAAGGGTTTTCACCTCCTGGCCGATCTCTTCGACGATGCCCACATACTCATGGCCCATCAGGGTGTGGTCCACCGGCTCGATCCCGCGGTAGGGCCACAGGTCGGACCCGCAGATGCATGTTGCGGTGAGGCGGATAATTGCATCCGTCGGTTCGATGATGGTCGGGTTCTCGCGGTCCTCGACCCGGACATCGCCCGGGGCGTGCATGATGACTCCACGCATGATGAAACTCCTTGTCGTTCGGCTTTCCAGTGGCACTGGATGGTCATTGCATCCAGTCAAACCTCGATTCGAGGCGAGAAGGAGTCCCTGTTGAGGGATGTACTGACAGGGAACCCCAGCGCCGTGGCGAGCGACTTACGCTGGATGGCATGGACAATCGAGCCGAGGTCCGCGAGTTTCTGATGTCGCGGCGTGCGAAGGTGACACCGAAGGAAGCAGGGCTGATCGCGGGCCTCAACCGGCGGGTACCCGGGCTTCGCCGCAGCGAGGTCGCAACACTTGCCGGTGTCAGTGTGGAGTACTACTCGAAGCTCGAACGCGGTGCCATCGCTGGTGCGTCGTCCTCGGTCCTGGATGCTCTAGCCCGTGCCCTGCAGCTCGATGATGCCGAGCGCACTCACCTGTTCGACCTCGCCCGCGCGGCAGACGGCATACCCATTTCCGGTCGGCCCCGCCAACGCACTCCGCGGAAGGCGCCCACGCGGCCGAGTCTGTTCTGGGCCCTGGAATCCATTACGGACGGCATCGCGTTCGTCCGTAACCAGGGCCAGGACCTCTTAGCCGCGAATACGCTCGGTCGCGCGTTTTACTCACCTATGATCGGGGACGGCGGGATGGTCCCGAACCTGGCACGTTTCCAGTTTCTCGACCCCGCGTCCCGTGACTTCTACCCCGACTGGGACGCCTTCGCCGGCATGTGCGTGGCGATCATGCGGGCCGAGGCGGGAAGGGATCCCCACAACCGCGCCTTGCAGGACCTCGTGGGTGAGCTCTCCACGCGAAGCGACACCTTCCGCACCCTGTGGGGCGCACACGACGTACGGCAGCACGCCACTGGGACCAAACGCTACAACCACCCCGTGGTCGGCGAACTCACCCTTGCCTACGAGGAATTGCTCCCAACAGCTGAGCCCGGACTGGTCTTCATGATCTATACCGCAGAACCCGGATCGCCCTCCGCAGAACGCCTGCAACTACTTGCATCTTGGGCCGCCGAACATACGACTGCACTGATCAGCTCTGACTGAGCAGGGCCGGTCAAACCGGAGCCTCTGCCCGTCCCTGCTGCCTTCGTTTTTAACCTCGGTCCTTGTGCGCCTTTTCCTGTCGGTGTTCTGGGGTGGTCTGGTGGACCACTGTTCATCCCGCACTTCCATGAGAACTCGTTCAGGCGTTGACTCGATGTTGAGACAACCTAGGACCGACGAAGGAATGACGACGATGGCGAACATGAACGACACGGCTGAACAGGGCGCGCTGACGATTACCCTGAACAACGGAGTAGAGCTTCCGGCTGTGGGGCTCGGAGTGCTGCAGAGCGAAGGTGGAGAGGCGACCGCTGCGGTGTCGACGGCGCTGCAGGCCGGGTACCGGCTGATCGACACGGCGGCGGCGTACTTCAACGAACGTGAGGTCGGCGCCGGTATCCGCGAGTCCGGGATCGATCGCTCGGAGATTTTCCTCACCACCAAGCTGTGGTTGACCGATTACGGTTTCGATGACGCCTTGCGCGCATTCGATACCAGCACCGCCAAGCTCGGCGTCGACTACGTCGACATGTACATGCTGCACTGGCCGTGGCCGGCGAACGCCGAACGCACAACCGCGGCGTACAAGGCTGCCGAGCGGCTGCTGACCGAGGGGCGGGTGCGCGCGATCGGGGTCGCGAACTTCAAGCCCGCCCATCTGCGGTCCCTGCTGGCAGAGACGGACATCGTGCCGGCCGTGAACCAGATAGAGCTGCACCCGAATTTCCAGCAGCCCGAGCAGGTATCCCTGCACCGGGAGCTGGGCATCACGACGCAGGCGTGGTCGCCGATCGGCGGAGTCTACGGGTGGGCCGGGGAGAACGGTGCCGTGCCACCACTGAAGAACGAGACCATCCTTGCGATTGCAGAGGTACAGGGCAAGACGCCCGCTCAGGTGATCCTGCGGTGGCACCTGCAGCAGGGCCGCAGCGTCATCCCCAAGTCGGTGTCCCCGCAGCGGATCTCGGAGAACTTCGAGGTGTTCGATTTCGAGCTTGGCGCTGAGGACATGACAGCCATCCGGAAAGTCGATACCGGGATACGGGGGGCGATCGACCCCGACGAGGCGACACCTGACGCTATCGACCTGACCATCGACGCGGCCTGACATGTCCGCTCCCAAGGAGATCAGCAGCTTCCTGACCTCGAGGCGGGCCCGGATCAGCCCCGAACAGGCCGGGGTGCCCGTGTTCAGCGGCAACAGGCGCGTCGCCGGCCTCCGCCGGGAAGAAGTCGCTCACCTGGCCGGGGTCAGCACCGACTACTACTCCAAACTCGAACGCGGACACACCCGAGGCGCGTCCATCGAGGTCCTTGATGCCATTGCTCGCGCGTTGCAGCTGGACGATACCGAGCGGGAGCACCTGATGAATCTTGTGGAGGTCACCTCGACCCCGCGCCGGCGCACACCGCGGACGAAGACCCGTACCGTTGCCGCCCCCGGGACGCAGGCAGTACTGGACTCGATCACCGTCCCGGCCCTGGTCCAGAACTCCAGGCTGGACTTCGTCGCGACGAACGCCCTCGGGGCGGCTCTCTACAGCCTCCCTGACAGGGGCGCCGGCGCCGGTCCAGTGTTCAATGCAGCGAGGTTCCAGTTCCTCGACCCGCGCGCAGATGAGTTCTTCATCGACGCGGCCCGCGCGAGAAGGAATGTCGTCGCGTTGCTGCATCAGGCCGCCGGACGGGACCCGTTCGACGAGGACCTCATCCGCCTCATCGGCCAGCTCTCCACACAGAGCCCGGAGTTCCGCTCCCTGTGGGCCTCCCACGACGTCATCCGCTACCAGCGCGGCACCAAACGCTACCGGCACCCCTCCGTCGGCGACCTCGAGTTCGGCTACGAGTCCTTCGACCTCACCACGGAACCGGGAATGACGATGCTCGTCTACACCTACGAAGCCGGATCGCCCACAGCCGAGCGCATGGCGCTACTTGGTTCCTGGACGACCACCAGCACAGCGACGCGAGACGCATCCCAACCCACGGCACAGAATGCATCCCGTAGCCAGCCACCACGACACTTCCCCTTGGAGGAATCATGAACAATCCCATCATCCTCAACAACGGCGTCTCCATGCCGCCTCTGGGCTTCGGCGTCTTCCAGAGCCCTCCCGAGGAGACAGCAGTCGCCGTCGAGACGGCCATGAAAGCCGGCTACCGGCACATCGACACTGCCGCCGGGTACGGCAACGAACGCGAGGTCGGAGAGGGCATCCGCCGGTCCGGCGTCGACCGTGACGACGTCTTCATCGAGACCAAGGTGTGGGTCAGCGACTACGGATACGACCAGACCCTGCATGCGTTCGACAAGAGCGCGATCAAGCTCGGCGTCGGGAGGATCGACCTCCTGATCCTGCACCAGCCCATGCCACAGCACTTCGACCGGACCATCGAGGCCTATCGGGCGCTCGAGACGCTCCTCGCCGACGGCCGGGTGCGAGCCATCGGCGTCAGCAACTTCATGCCGCACCACCTGGCCGCACTGCGCGAACGGACCACCGTGGTCCCGGCAGTGAACCAGGTGGAATTGCACCCCTACTTCACCCAGCCCGACGTCCAGCGCGCTAACACCGAGCTGGGCGTCGTCACCCAGGCATGGTCGCCCATCGGCGGAATCACCTTCTATCCGGGCTGGGGCGATGACAATCGCCCCAGCGTCCTCGAGGACGAGACACTCAACCGAATCGCTGCCGACCATGAAAAGACCCCCGCGCAGGTCATGTTGCGCTGGCACCTCGAGCAAGGCCGTCCCGCGATCCCCAAGTCGACAAACCCGCAGCGCATCGCCCAGAACATCGACGTCTTCGACTTCACCCTGACCGACCAGGAGCTTACAACGATCGACGCACTTGACCGCGGAGTACGCGGCGGACCCGACCCGGACGAGGTCGACCCCTCGACGTGGGACCTCACCATCCCCGAATCCTGATCCCGCACTCCCATCGCACTATCCCCGTGATTGATGCCGACAACGCCGGCACGATCAGGAAGCGCGCGCGGGACAAACGGCCAGAACTGTCGTCCCTCGAGCAAACACGTGTTCAACAGGGCTAACCCCGCAACAGGAAGAGGAACCCGCATGCATACACGCACCCTCGGTCAAGGACTGCAGGTCTCGGCCATAGGTCTGGGCTGCATGGGAATGTCCCAAGGCTACGGACCGAACCCCGGAGACCGGCAAGGCATGATGAACGTACTGCGCGGCGCAGTCGACACCGGCGTCACTTTCTTCGACACAGCAGAGGTCTACGGGCCCTATATGAACGAAGAACTTGTCGGCGAGGCACTGGCACCGGTCCGCGATCAGGTCATCATCGCCACCAAATTCGGATGGAAGATCAATGACGGCAAAGCCGTCGGATTGGACAGCACCCCTAAGCGTATCAAGCAGGTTGCTGATGAGTCCCTGCGCAGGTTACGCGTGGACACATTGGACCTGTTCTATCAGCACCGTGTGGACCCCGCTGTCCCGATCGAGGACGTTGCAGGCGCTGTCGGCGAGCTCATTCAGGCCGGGAAGGTCCGTCACTTCGGGCTTTCCGAAGCATCCGCGACAACCATTCGGGTGGCTCACGCGGTCCAGCCCGTGACGGCCGTGCAGAGCGAGTACTCCCTATGGACGCGGGACCCCGAACCCGAAGTGCTTCCAACCTTGGCCGAGCTCGGTATCAGTTTTGTGCCCTTCAGCCCTCTCGGCAAAGGGTTCCTCACCGGCAGCGTGACCAGTTCCACCACGTTCAGTGACGGAGACGTCAGGGCAACCATCCCCCGCTTCACCGCCGAAAACCGTGGAGCGAATCAGGCCCTCGTTGAGCACGTCGGCTCCCTCGCTGCCGCCAAGGAAGTGAGCCCGGGCCAGATCGCCCTGGCCTGGTTACTCGCGCAGCAACCCTGGATTGTTCCCATCCCCGGGACCCGCCGTCGGGAACGCGTCGAGGAGAACGCCGCAGCCACGTCCGTAGCTCTCTCAGCCGATGAGCTCGCGGATCTCGATGCCTTGGCTGCACGGGTAGGAGTGCAGGGTGAGCGGTACAACGAGCACCATCTGGCACTCGTGGGACGCTAACAACATCCTGTCGGACCCCTTCCCAGCCCCATGAACACGGCAGCGCCGGACCATCCACTGCGGTTGCCCGGCGCAGTCATTGCGCATTACTCCCATAGGCGGATCTAGACAACCTTCAATACCGACGCAGCTACGCTTTCATCCCGAGGCCCCTTTGAGTAATTCGATCAGCGGGACGCACCACCTGCTGTAGTGACTGCCACCCCGCCAACCAGCTCTCAGAAACCCCGTCAGCTCGACGAGAAGTCACAGTTCTGCGCTATCGCGTTGGGGTGTACCCAAACGCAACCCTTCAGGACGAGTGGTGAACCGAAGCGCGAGTAGGCCGGGCGGGTCGGCGGGGACTCCGTCATCAGCGTCGCAGACTATAGGGTGCAGGCATGGCCCGAGAAGAGGTGCGCAACGCACACATGCTAACCAACTCTTATATCCGCGCGTGGGCGGATGAAGGCAATCGGGTGGACGTTATCGACCTGAGCCGGAACCACGGCTACCCGTCGTCGGTGAATCGGGCGACAGTCCACAACTACGCATACGAACCGAATGTGCTGACTCACGATCTCGAGCAGGAATACTCCTAAATCGAGAGCAAGGGGATGCAGGCTATCACCAGGCTCCGTAGTGAAAACCCCTCGTTGGCCGATGAGACGGTTCCAGCCATGATCGCGTTCTGGACATGCACCTCGACCGGGGCCGATACGCCGATCAAGCGGAAGTCCGCACACCAGCCATTCAGTTGAAAATGGATGGAACGATTGAAGAAGTCGACTTGAATGTCGCTGACCGGATCCTGCTCTCTCAGTCCATGCAAGAGGTTATCCGCTTAAAAGAGCTGGGTCTCGAATCGTGGGAGTGGCAGATTCTTTCCGGTGAGTATGTCACCGGTGACGGAGCGGTCCTGGTGATTCATGAAACCGAGGATGCGCCTGTGTGCACCATCGCATTTCCGCTCTCGCCTACACAGCTCCTCCTGATCGGGAAGCCATTCGACCGTCCGGCGCATGTCAATCTGACTATCGCGAGCAACTGCCGACGATGGTCGAGGTGGTGGCAGCGGCGAAGGGTGAGGACGATGCACCCTCTGGTTGAGCGGCGACTGTGAGCGCTCCGATGCCGGCACCCCTCTCACCGCCCTGGCGCGGGAGTCAGAGCCTAACTTTCAGCTTGACCCAGGATCGGCCGGCAGAGGGAGCAAAGCACAGCCCTATCTCAGACCAGCGCATAATTTCGTTGCATGGAACCATCCGATCCTCCCCTGGCCGTCTTCGGTGATTGGCACGAGCACCTTGGCTGGGGCCTTGGTGCCATCGACGCCGCTGAACGGGCCGGAGTGAGGACGCTGCTGCACGTGGGAGACTTCGGTCTCGACTTCCCAGGACCTCAGCGGGGCCGCTATGAGAGCAAGCTCAGTCGGCGGCTGGCTGCCTCAAACATGCAGATCCTCATCTCACCCGGCAACCACGACAACTGGAGCACGATTCACAAACTTCCCGTAGGTGGAGACGGTACCGCTCAGTTCACGGAGCAGATCCTGATACTTTCCCGCGGTGGCAGCACCATCATTCAGGGTCTCATGATCGGCGCTCTCGGCGGCGCGTACAGCGTCGACCAAGGCTGGCGCCGGGCAGGTAAGAACTGGTGGCCTAACGAAGAATCCACCCATGAGGAAGCCGAGCAACTCATCGCCGGCGGGCCCGTCGATGAGTTGCTCACTCACGATATACCGGCCTCCGTTCCTATGAAGGGCGACCTCGACCTACTGCCGCACATTGTGGAACGAGCTGAGAAAACTAGGCGATTGCTGGACTCTCTCATGGAACGCCTCCAGCCACCCATGGTGCTCTGCGGTCATTGGCATCAACGCCGACAACAGTCGGTGGAACGGGCGGACGGCACTGAGACGCGCGTGCATGTACTCGGCAAAGAGCTCAACAGGGAGGGAAACGCTGTCCTCCTAAGATTGACCGACCCCCGGTGCCTGGCGGTCGAACCGCTGTTCGTCGCAGGTCGATGAGCAGTCGCTATTCGTCGCTCAGCCCAGGAAGAACCAGTGACACGCACTGACCGGGAACAGGTCAAGCATTTCCTGAATACCGGGGGCCCGCCCGGACGGGAAATGAACGTCACCGGGCTAGTTGTGCGCAGCGAGGGCCTTCGATCCTCGCGAACCTGCCGGAGGTTCCCCAATTAGGACCGAATCTCATGTTTAGCAACAGCGGAGCGCCTAGTTCGAAGACTTTCAACTAGGCGCTCCGCGTCTTCCAACTGAACTCGCATTCTTTCAACTAGCTCTGCATCCCACAAATTAGGTTCAGATTTCCCAGTTGCCCAACTACAGCAGAACTTCTGTCAACTACGACCAAATCTCGCAGTGGCCAACAAAGCTGTCAATCGGCCAACTAACTTGTCAACTCACACTGACGTCGACTCCCCTTCATGTCAGCCCAGAGGGAGGCACAAGAGGAGTACTAGAAGTCCCAGTCCTCGTCCTCGGTGTTCACGGCCTTGCCGATCACGTAGGACGAGCCCGAGCCGGAGAAGAAGTCGTGGTTCTCGTCGGCGTTCGGTGACAGAGCCGAGAGGATCGCCGGGTTCACATCGGTCACCGACGACGGGAACATCGCCTCGTAGCCCAGGTTCATCAGCGCCTTGTTGGCGTTGTAGTGCAGGAACTTCTTGACGTCCTCGGCCAGGCCCACGGAGTCGTACAGATCGTGCGTGTACTGGACCTCGTTCTCGTACAGCTCGAAGAGCAGCTCGAACGTGTAGTCCTTCAGCTCCTGGCGGCGCTCCGGCGTCGCGCTCTCGAGACCACGCTGGAACTTGTATCCGATGTAGTACCCGTGCACGGCTTCGTCCCGGATGATCAGGCGCACCAGGTCGGCCGTGTTCGTGAGTTTGGCGCGCGAGGACCAGTACATCGGCAGGTAGAAGCCGGAGTAGAACAGGAAGCTCTCGAGCAGCGTCGAGGCGACCTTGCGCTTGAGGGGGTCGTCGCCGCGGTAGTAGTCCGTGACGATGTGCGCCTTCTTCTGCAGGTTCACGTTCTCCGTGGACCAGCGGAACGCCTCGTCGATCTCCTTGGTGGAGGCCAGCGTGGAGAAGATCGACGAGTAGCTCTTGGCGTGTACCGACTCCATGAACGCGATGTTCGTGAGGACGGCCTTCTCGTGCGGGGTCAGCGCATCCGGGATGAGGCTGACCGCTCCGACCGTCGCCTGGACGGTGTCGAGCAGGGTGAGGCCGGTGAAGACGCGCATGGTGAGCTGCTGCTCCTCCGGCGTCAGCGTGGCCCACGACTGCACGTCGTTGGACAGCGGCACCTTCTCGGGCAGCCAGAAGTTGTTCACCAGGCGGTTCCAGACATCCACGTCCTTGTCGTCCTGGATGCGGTTCCAGTTGATGGCCTGGACCTGGTCTACGAGCTTCAGCTTCTCGCTCATGATGGATTCCTTGTCTGGGTGAAAGTAATGCCGGTGATCCCGGTGGAGCCTGGAGTGCCAGGCCGGGCATACCGCCCGACCTGGCCAATTTAGTTGCCTAGAGCATGCAACTGACGCAGCCCTCGACCTCCGTCCCTTCCAGCGCGAGCTGGCGGAGACGGATGTAGTAGACGGTCTTGATGCCCTTGCGCCAGGCGTAGATCTGCGACTTGTTGATCTCACGCGTGGTGGCGGTGTCCTTGAAGAACAGGGTCAGGGACAGGCCCTGGTCCACGTGCTGCGTTGCAGCGGCGTAGGTGTCGATGATCTTCTCGTAGCCGATCTCGTACGCGTCCTGGTAGTACTCCAGGTTGTCGTTGGTGAGGTACGGCGCCGGGTAGTACACGCGGCCGAGCTTGCCTTCCTTGCGGATCTCGATCTTCGACGCCACCGGGTGGATGGAGGACGTCGAGTTGTTGATGTACGAGATCGAGCCGGTCGGCGGGACCGCCTGCAGGTTCTGGTTGTAGATGCCGTGCTCCATGACCGAGGCCTTCAGCGCACGCCAGTCCTCCTGCGTGGGGATGTGCACGTCGGCGAACAGCTCACGCACGCGCGGCGTCGTCGGCTCCCACACCTGCTCGGTGTACTTGTCGAAGAACTCACCGCTGGCGTACTTGGACTTCTCGAACCCGGCGAACGTGCGTCCGGTCTCGATGGCCATCAGGTTCGACGCCCGGATGCAGTGGTACACCACGGAGTAGAAGTAGATGTTCGTGAAGTCCAGGCCCTCCTCCGAGCCGTAGTGGACGCGCTCCCGGGCTAGGTAGCCGTGCAGGTTCATCTGGCCGAGGCCGATGGCGTGCGAGGCGTCATTGCCCTTGGCGATCGAGGGCACCGAGCTGATGTGGCTCATGTCCGAGACGGCCGAGAGGGTGCGGATCGCGGTCTCGATGGTCCGGCCGAAGTCGGGCGAGTCCATGGTCTTCGCGATGTTCAGCGAGCCGAGGTTGCAGGAGATGTCCTTGCCGACGGTGTCGTAGGACAGGTCCTCGTTGTAGGTGGTGGGCTCGGAGACCTGGAGGATCTCGGAGCACAGGTTGGACATGATGATCTTGCCGTCGATCGGGTTGGCCCGGTTCACGGTGTCCTCGAACATGATGTACGGGTAGCCGGACTCGAACTGGATCTCCGCGAGGGTCTGGAAGAACTCGCGGGCCTTGATCTTGGTCTTCTTGATCCGGGCGTCGTCCACCATCTCGTAGTACTTCTCGGTGACCGAGATGTCGGAGAACGGCATGCCGTACACGCGCTCGACGTCGTACGGCGAGAACAGGTACATGTCCTCGTCGCGCTTGGCGAGCTCGAACGTGATGTCGGGGACCACGACGCCGAGGGACAGCGTCTTGATGCGGATCTTCTCGTCGGCGTTCTCGCGCTTGGTGTCGAGGAAGCGGTTGATGTCCGGGTGGTGCGCGTGCAGGTACACCGCGCCGGCACCCTGGCGGGCCCCGAGCTGGTTGGCGTAGGAGAAGCTGTCCTCGAGGAGCTTCATCACGGGGATGACGCCGGAGGACTGGTTCTCGATCTGCTTGATCGGCGCGCCGACCTCGCGGATGTTGGTCAGGGCGAAGGCGACGCCGCCGCCGCGCTTGGAGAGCTGCAGGGCCGAGTTGATGGACCGCCCGATGGACTCCATGTTGTCCTCGATGCGGAGCAGGAAGCAGGAGACCAGCTCGCCGCGCTGGCGCTTGCCGGCATTGAGGAAGGTGGGGGTGGCGGGCTGGAAGCGGCCGTCGATGATCTCGTCGACGATCTGCTCGGCGAGCTGCTCGTTGCCGCGGGCCAGGTGCAGGGCGACCATGCAGACGCGGTCCTCGTAGCGCTCGAGGTAGCGCTTGCCGTCGAACGTCTTCAGCGTGTACGAGGTGTAGAACTTGAACGCCCCGAGGAACGTCTCGAAGCGGAACTTCTTGGCGTAGGCCCGCTTGTAGAGGTCGCGGATGAAGTTCATCGTGTACTGGTGGAGGGTCTCGCGCTCGTAGTACTCGTTCTTCACGAGGTAGTCGAGCTTCTCCTCGAGGTCGTGGAAGAAGACCGTGTTGTTGTTGACGTGCTGCAGGAAGTACTGGTGAGCGGCCTCGCGGTCCGCGTCGAACTGGATCTCGCCGTTCGGCCCGTACAGGTTCAGCATCGCGTTGAGCTCGTGATAGCCCATGTCCTTGAAGCGGTCCACTGCGGCCGCGGGCGTGCCCGTCTCCGTCTCTGCAACACTCATGTCCAAAACTCTTCCAATCCTCTGGTTACTCGATCCACGTCCTCGGACGTGCCCATGACTTCAAATCTGTACAGGACGGGGACGTTGCATTTGGCGGCGACGATGTCGGCGGCAAGGCAGTAGGTCTCACCGAAGTTGGTGTTACCGGCCCCGATGACCCCTCGGAGGAGGCCGCGGTTCTGCTCGTTGTTCAGGAATTTCACGACCTGGCGCGGTACCGCGCCCTTCCCGGTGATACCCCCGTACGTGGGCAGGACCAGGACGTACGGCCGGGCTGCCCGCAGCGTCGGATCCCTGGTGAGCAGGGGCATGCGGGCGGCCCGGAACCCCAGCTTCTCCACGAAGCGGTGGGTGTTGTCGGAGACCGACGAGAAGTAGATCAGCGGGGCATCGGTGACCGGCCCCTCCTCGTCGCCGGCAGCTGCCGGATCAGCGGAGGTGGTGCGGTCGTCCACAGCGGTGGCGGTCATTGCCGATGCCGGTCCCGTGGAACCCCCTGAGGGATCCGTTCAGGCAACCGAGCTGACGACGGAGTCCGCGAGGGAGTTGATCTTGTCAGGGCGGAATCCGGACCAGTGGTCGTTGTCCGTGATGACGACGGGAGCCTGCATGTAGCCCATGGAGCGGACGCGCTCGAGGGCTGCCGGATCCTGCGAGATGTCGACGCTCTGGTAGGCGATGCCCTTCTTGTCCAGAGCCCGGTAGGTGGCGTTGCACTGTACGCACGCCGGCTTCGTGTAAACCGTGACGGTCATGTCTGAGTCCCCTTTTCTCTACTGCTGTCGTGCTGTGTCATGGGTGGTGCGCGGCCCCGGAAAGGGGAAGGAAATCCGGGGATTTCCGCGCCTCCGGGCCCATGCCCGTCCAGCGGTTGTTTCTGTCCTTCGATACTACATCTAGTGCGGCCCGCTGGCGCGGACCCCAACATGATGTATTACAAGTATGTCATTCCGGGAGCGAGTAGTCCACACGATGTCCACAGACGGGGCCCTCCGGAAAGCCCGGAAACGTGCCGATCCGGCCTCTGCGCAGGGCATCTCTCCACACGCTGTGGAGTACTTCCGCACAGGCGCAGAAAGTTCCGTGTCGCCCTTTTCCCGGCGTGTCGCGCACCCGATGGCCGACGCGGTGGCATTGCCTCTGGACAGGAGAGCCTGCAGCGCGTACAGCGGCAGCCGGTGCTGCTCCCGAGGAGCTGCACCGGCTGTCGGTGGGGCGCGTGAAGGGGCCGGCGGACGACCCGCAGGGTGGGTGCCCGGCAGAGGCCGCGGTTCAGGGCCGCCGGTCGAAGATCAGTTGCTGGACGTCGAGATAGCCGGCCTGGAAGCCCGCCCGCGAGTAGCAGAGGTAGAACGTCCACATGCGCTCGAAGGTCTCGTCGAAGCCCAGGGCCGCGACCTCGTCGTGCCGGGCGAGGAACCGCTCCTCCCAGAGGCGGAGCGTCTGCGCGTAGTGGTCGCCCATGGACAGGCGCTCGCGCACCCTCAGGCTCGTGTAGCGGTCGGTGACGTCCTCGATGGCGCGGACGGACGGGATGAAGCCACCGGGGAAGATGTACTTGTGGATCCACGTGTAGGTCCGCCGCGTCGCCATCATGCGTTCGTGGGGAAGCGTGATGGCCTGGACCGCGACCCGGCCGCCCGGCGCGAGGACCCGGTCGATGGTCCGGAAGTAGACGGCCCAGAACTCGTAGCCCACGGCCTCGATCATCTCGACCGACACGACGGCGTCGTACTGCCCCTCGACCAGCCGGTAGTCCTTCAGCTCGACCCGCACGCGATCGGCGAGGCCGGCCTCCCGGATGCGCTCCTCGGCGAGTTCCTTCTGCTCCCGCGACAGCGTGACGGACACGACCGTCGCTCCCCTGGCCGCGGCGCGGAGCGCCAGTTCACCCCAGCCCGTGCCGATCTCGAGGACACGGGTCCCCTGTCCCACGTCCGCCTGGTCGAGCAGGCGGTCGATCTTCCGCTGCTGCGCGGCGGCGAGCTCGTGCCACTCGACGTGCAGCAGGTCCTTGCCGGTGGCGTCGAACAGGGCGCTCGAGTAGGACATGGTCGGGTCGAGGAACAGGGCGAACAGTTCGTTCGACAGATCGTAGTGTCGGGAGATGTTCGAGCGCGTATTGGCCGTGCTGTTCCGTTCTCGGCGGGGCGGCTTGGGCAGGTAGAGGCCGCGTAGCTTCTGCAGCGGGACGGGTACGAGGTGTGCCGCACGCGCGGCGAAGACCTCGAGGACCTCGGTGAGGTCCGACGCCGTCCAGTCCTCCGCCATGTAGGACTCACCGAGGCCGATCAGGCCGTTGTCCCCGAGCCTCGCGTAGAAGTCGGCGGGCCGATGGATGCGCATCTCCGGCCGAGGTCCGCCACCGGGTGCGCCCAGCACGGTGCCGTCGTCGTAGACGACCCGGAGCTGGAGGGTGTTCACCGCGGCGGAGAAAATCTTCTCCGCGACCGTCGCCGCGATCCTGCTCCTCGCTCCGGCGGGGACACGGGCGATCCCCGGCCAGACCGCCGGATCGACGTCCGCTCGTGAAGGAACAACTGTGGTGCTCATCGAACTACCTCCCGGGTCCACAGGCGCTCCCTGACGGTGGGTAGCGGCCGTCGCCAGAGTCTAATCTCCCGGCCGAGGATCTCCACCGGGACGTAACGCTGGGACATCAGGGCGGATGGCGACACGTGAAAGGCGGGAGGGCAGCCGATTGCTGGTGGCCACAGGTAGGCTCGACGGGATCCGTCCGTCCTCCCGGGGTTCCTCGTCCGGCAGTGGCGCTGGTGCCGGTCGGATCGCGCGGGATCGCTCGCGACGGGAGTTCCACCACCGGGAGAGTGCTACTTGGTCAACCCGATCCACCTGCGCACGTTGCTCGAGGTGATCCGCCATGGGTCGTTCAGCGGGGCTGCCACGAGTCTCGGCTACACGGCGTCCGCCGTCTCGCAGCAGATGTCCGCCCTCGAGCGTGACACGGGCGCCACGCTGTTCATCCGGTCCGCCCGCAGCGCCGTCCCCACGGACGCCGCCGTCGCGATGTCCCGGCACGCGGCGAAGGTGCTCACGGACATCGACGCGCTGCTCGCCTCCACGGCGCGCGCCGGCAGCGGACCGGAGCACGAACTCAGGCTCGGCATCTTCCCGAGCCTCGCGACGTTCGCACTGCCGCGGCTGCTCCGCATGCCGGAGTGGCAGCGGCTCGGCGTCTCGCTGCGTGTGTTCGTCGGCGAACCCACACACACCATCCAGGGGCTGAGGACCGGCGGCGACCTGGACCTCGCACTCGTCTACCAGGTCGGCCATGCCGGCCTGGCTTGGCCCTCGACGCTCAGTCGGCAATGGATCGGCGACGACGACTTCCGGGTCATCCTGCCGGCGAGCTGGGGGATCCGCAGCGGCTCGCGTGTCACCGCCGACCAGCTCGCGGACATGCCGTGGATCATGCACCATCCGGGCACGGCGGACGCCACGGTCATCGAGCGGCTGTTCGCGAGCTGCAACCTCCACCCGCGCATCGCCGCCTACTGCGACGACTTCAACGCGAGCCTCGAACTCACCGCGGCGGGCCTGGGGGCGGCACTGGTGCCGGAACTCGCGATGATCAACCGCCCCGACGGCGTCGTGTCGCTCGACGTCCCGGAGATCCGCCTCGCCCGCAGCATCTTCGCGCTGCGGACGGGCGACGCCGACGACGCACGGGTGCGGCTCTTCATGGACCAGCTGGCCGAGATCCTCCGGAGCCAGAGCATCGCACCGAAGCACACGGTGCCGGGATATGCACCCACCTCCGGCCGCTGAAGTCCGCATTGCATGCGTCCTCGCGCAATCCGTACCGTCTGGGGCAGGTGCGGGCAGCGGTCCGCCGGCAATCCCTACGTGTCCGGGAGGAAACCAATGCGGATCAGGAACAGTGTGGTCGTCATCACCGGGGCGGCGAGCGGCATCGGACGTGCGACGGCCCTTCGGTTCGCCCGGCGCCGGACGAACCTCGTCCTCGCGAGCAGGCGCGTGGAGGCACTCGAATCGCTCGTCGCCGAATGCACGGCGCTCGGATCCAGGGCCATCGCCGTGCCCACCGACACCTCGGAGTACGACGCCGTGCAGGAGCTGGCGAGCAGGGCCGTCGAGGAGTTCGGGCGTATCGACGTCTGGGTCAACAACGCTGCCGTGTCCTTCTTCTCGCCTTTCCTGGAGGTGCCCCTGCGCGACTTCGAGCGCGTGATCGACGTCAACGTCATGGGCTACGTCTACGGTGCGCGGGCGGCTCTCGAACGCATGCAGGACCAGGGCTCGGGTGTGCTCGTCAACGTGGCCTCGATCGTCGGGGAGATCCCCCAGCCCTACACCTCCGCGTACTCGGTGTCGAAGGCGGCGGTCAGGGCCCTCGGCGTCAGCCTGCGGTCGGAGCTGACGCTGGACAGGAAGAAGCACATCCATGTGTGCACGGTCCTTCCGCCGACCATCGACACCCCGTTCTTCAACCATGCGGCGAACTACACGGGCCGACGCGCCGTGGCCATGCCCCCGGTCTACAGCCCGGATCGCGTCGCGAAGACGATCCTCGACGTGGTCGAGGTACCGACCCGCGAAGTCGCCGTCGGGCGGATCGGCCGATCGATGGTGCGGCAACACCGCCTTCTGCCCGGGCGGCTCGAGAGGGTCATGGCGCACCAGGTGGAGCGCTCCCACCTGTCCAGGACGGAACCGGCGGAGGACTCGACGGGGAACCTGTACGGCCCCTCGCAGGATCCCGCCGACGCGGCGGTCACGGGCGGATGGAGCGGGAGACGCCGCACCGCGCAACGCGTGGTCCTCGGTAGCGTGCTCGCGGGGGCGGGTGCCGTCGTCTTCGCCGACAAGCTGACGTCGGCGGCTCCCGCGGTGACGGGGGCTATCGGCGCCGCGGTACGGGCCGTCGCCAGACCCTCCTGACCGGTCGTGCGGCGCCGTCGCCGGGAGGTGCCGGCGGGGAACGGGTGGCCGGTCAGAGGGAAGCGGCGAGACCGGCTTCCGGGGGTCGCTCGAGGTCCAGGGCGTCGAGCACGTCGAGCGCGGCGGAGTGCTCGTTGAAGGTGTAGAGATGAAGGCCCGGAGCGCCGTCGTCGAGCGCCGCCCGCGCGAGTTCCACGGTGGCGGCGACGCCGATCCGACGACGCTCGTCGTCGGTCCGTGCGCCGTCGAGCCGGGCCCGGAGTCCCTCGTCGACGTCGATCCCCGCGAGTCCCCCGAGCTTCTTCAGCCGGCGGGAGCTCGTCATCGGCATGACGCCGGGGATGATCGGGATGGTGACACCGGCACGGCGGGCACGGGCCACGAGCCGCGCGTAGTCCGCGGACCGGAAGAAGACCTGGGTGATGGCGAAGTCAGCGCCCGCCGCCTCCTTGGCCAGGAGCACCTCGATGTCCTGCTCCACGCTCGGCGAATCGGGGTGCCGCGTGGCGTACGCTGCCACTCCCACGGACACCCTGCCGGCGGCGAGGTGTGCGGTCCGCTGCGCTTCGACCTCCCGGATCAGGCGGACGAGTTGATCGGCGTGCTCGACCTCCCCCGGCTGTCCCTCGGACACCTCGGGCGCGTCACCGCGGAGGGCGAGGATGCCCCGGACGCCGCCGCCGATGAGCCGTTCGACGATCCCGGTCAGTTCGGCACGGCTGCTGCCGACGGAGGTGAGATGGGCCAACGGCTTCAGCGTGGTCTCGGTGAGCAGCCGCCGGAGGAGATCGACGGCGGTCTCCCGGTTGCTGCCTGCCGCACCGTACGTGACCGACACGAAGTCGGGGCGGGTGCGCTCGAGGCGGCGGATGGTCGTCCACAGCGCGTTCTCCGCCTCCGCGTTCCGCGGCGGGTACAGCTCGTAGGACAGTGCTGGATACGTGGCAGGCGGCATCTGGGTTCCTTCCCGTACGAGTCGTCCTTCGGTGCGGCGGGTTCAGGCGACGGGGTTGCATGTGGAGCACGACAGGTTCCCGACCCCCGCCGGATCGCCGGGGTCAGGACGATGCCCGGAGGGACGGGGTCAGTCCGCTTCCTCGGGCACGTCCGCCGAGCGCACTTCGCTCCGGATGATGCCGAGTTCCTCCAGCTTCGCCGACATCCCCGCTCCGTCGGGAGCGTAGATCCACGGGATTCCTGGTGTCGGCGGCACCCCGGCCTTCGAGCGGCCACCCGCGAGCACCGCCTCTCCGACCGACAGCTGACGGATCGCGATGGCGCGGACGTTCTGCGGATGGCGCTGCGCGAACTCCGAGTAGATCGCCTCGTCATGCTGGCCGTCGTCGCCCACCAGCAGCCATTTCACGCCGGGGAACTCCTCGGCCAGTCGCTCGAGCGACGTCCGCTTGTGTTCCTGGCCGCTGCGGAACCAGCGATCGCGGGTGGGCCCCCAGTCGGTCAGGAGCTTGGGCCCGGCCGGATAGAGGTTGCGGGAGAGGAAACGGGAGAGGGTCGGCGCGACGTTCCAGGCACCGGTCGAGAGATAGAGCACGGGCGCGGACGGCAGCGTCCTCACGATCCGCTCGTACAGCACGGCCATACCCGGCGTCGCCATGCGCGCGTGCTCGTCGAGCACGAAGGTGTTCCAGGCCGCCAGGAACGGGCGCGGCAACGCGGTCACCATCACGGTGTCGTCGATGTCGGAGACGACGCCGAATTCTGTTCCGTCCGCGACGACCCGCATCGGGGCTTCGACCACCCTGGATGCACCGGAGTGGAGCGAGATCGTGTGCCAGCCTGCCTCGAGGTCCACCGGGATGCGCACGTCGACGATGCCGCCGCGGTCCGCCATGACGTCATGTACGGCGCCGTCGATGGTGACATGCACGACGGCGTGGGCCACCGGAGCATTCGTGAAGTTGCGCCAGCCGCGCATGCCCTCCTTGATCGGCTTGAGGGGACCGTCGTCCGGGCCGTGGCCGGTGTCCCTCGGATCGCTGAGGACGACACGCGCCAGCACCCGGACCCACGACGTCGTGCCGTACCCGGTGTAGGGGATGACGGTCTCGATCCGGCCGCGCCGGACGGCGAGTCGCGTCTGCAGCCTCAGCCAGGCGTCGTCGAGGCGGACCGCGAGGTGGCGGCCCTCCGATCCGGACGGCTTCGGACTGCTGTTTCCAGCGTCGGCTGACGGGTCGTTCGGCTCCGCGGGGCGTGGACACATGCATCCCAGTCTGGCACGACAGGATCCGGCGGACGACCCCGAACCGCGAGCCCACCCGTTCCGCGCCGATCGGACAGGTCACGGGCGGCTAACAACTTCGCATCCGGGTTGCGGCGGACTTGTGGCCCGCAACCACGGCTGCGACGCTGGGATCTCGAGGGACGAGACGATCATCGGGGGACGACATGGCGGACAGTTGGGACCACGCAGGGGTGCGGCTGAAGGAAGACTCCGCCCTGCGGGCCTGGGACGCTTCGGCCGCCGAGGACCCGGGCACCACCGCCCTCGACCTGGCACACGCCATCCTCTTCGGAAAGGCCCAGGCCGCACTGGAAGCTGTCGCGGCAGGCGGGGTGGGGCTCACGGCCGATCATGCGAGGGCGCTCCATTTCGCCAACGAGATGGCGCAGCTGCGGCATTACGGTCCGCTGACCGCCGTCGATGACGGCCTGCCGGTCCTCGCCCCCGGAGTCCGCGCCGTCATCGCCACGTTCGGTGCTCATGGCGTGTGGGACGGCCAGCCCGACTGGAACCTCTGACCGCCGACGGGGCGCGCTCCGGACGAGTGCAGAAGTCTTTCGTCCGGTGACCCATCCGTCCGGGATGCAGGTGCGAATGCGTTCCGGTCGGCGTGTTCCTGCGCGGGCTGCCGCCGGCGAGCGGCCCGGCCGAGATCCCTGGCAGTACTGCGAGTTGCCGCTCCGAGGTCGCTTAAGGCGGTTACCCCGATATGGATGCACATGTGATGCCCCGATGCATGGACTCGACACCGGGCAGGACCGACGAGGAGCGGCTCTCCGTGACCGCCCTGCCGTTCATGCTCTGCCTGCGCTGGCAGCCGCGGATCGTCATCGACCGGGAGGACATCACCGTCGCGGGGTCGGCGATCGTCGCATCCGGCCGGGCCGGGCTCCCCCTGCTGGTGGAGGTGTCCGCCCTCAGGGAGGTCACCTGGGCAGCGAGGGAGACCGTCCTCGCCTACGAGCATCCGGCACGGATCGCCATCCTCGGGTACGACGACGTCGACCGCGTCCTCATGGCGTTCATGGTCAGATCGGCGACGAAGACCCGATTCTTCCTGGATCGGGACGCCGCGGTCCGTTGGCTGCTGCAGGCCTGACCCCGACGCCCCACCCCCGCCGTCCCCCGGACCCACCCGGGTGCTCGTGCGTGGCACACTCGATGGCATGGCGGCAGTGATCATCGCATGGGACCCCGAGCAGCCGGGGTGGACCGGCGTCTACGCGGCGGATGTCGAAGCGGTCCGGAGGACCGGCGTCGTCCGGCAGGAGTGGCAGGTCCCGGACGATCCTGCCCTGGCCGAGGGCCTGGACGTATGGCTGCTCGCGGTGGGTGCGCGTCCCGCGCTGCACGGGCTGATCGGACACGGCACTCTTGCCGGTGTCCGCTCTCCGACGCGCTCGGAGGCCGGGGCGGCGGAGATCGACGTCGATCTCGATCTCCTGCTCCCCCGCGGCGACCAGGTGCCCTGTGCCGAGCTCGCCGAACGACTACCGGACCGTGGCGCCGGAGTACCCTCCGTGCGATTGATCGACGGCCCGGCGGAGCTCGCTGTCCGGATGCTGTGGGCGGAGGCCAATTCCCCGGACCCGGCGTCCCTCGACCCGGTTCCCGGCGCCCTGCCCGCATCAGCCGTCCAGCGCGTGCCGGTCGACGGGTTCGAGCGGGACCAGGACCTGCGGCGCGTGGCGATGGCCCACCGGGGTTCTGCTTGCCATGCGTGCGGCCTCGATCCCGAACAGGTCTATGGGATCGAGGCCACCGCGCTGATCCAGGTCCACCACATCACGCCGCTCGCGCACCTCGGCGCCGGCTATGAGGTCGACCCGCTCGTCGACCTCGTACCCCTGTGCCCCACCTGCCACGTCGTGGCCCACAGCCGCTGGCCCGTCCCCTACGGCGTCGAGGACATCAGGACGATGCTGCGCGAGGCCGGATTCCTGCGCGGAGCGGTGCTCACCCCGGAACAACTCGAGTCCGAGGCGGCAGCGGCGCGGATCCTCGGCACCTGACCTCTCGCTGCGGCGCGTGAGCGGCGGCATGGTCCCACCGGCTGCGGGGGCCCTAGCCCTTGGTGAGCCCCTGCAGGCTCCCGCTGGTCACCAGACGGGACGCGACGCAGGCGAGCTTGGTGTTGCTCTGGGTGCTGCAGGCCACGAGCAGCGCGAAGGCGTCGTCGGGGGTGAGCTGGTAGCGCTCCATCAGGATGCCCTTGGCCTGACCGATGACATCGCGGCTCTCGATGGCCTGCGTCAGCTGCTCGACCCGATCGGTGACGGACCGCAGTTGGGCGAGCACCTGTCCGAGGAATACGTCGTTCGCCTGGTTGTCCATCTCCCGTGCTTCGTCCTCGTCCCCCATTGGAGAGTCCTCGCCTTCACCTCGATGAGACCGCCACTGTTGCCGGAGCGCCGCCCTGATCGGCACTCTTCCGCTCCCCTGCGCCGGCGAGCCGATCGGACACCACGATTGTGTACCTGTTCTGCCCGGCCGGGAAGGGGCCCGTTGGACAGCGAGCGAACCGGCGGGCGTGGGCGACGAGCACGAGGGGGCCAGCTGCGGCGATGGCGACGTGATCGCCCGCGACCGCACCCGCACCGTTCCGGGGGCGGCACGGTTGGTGCAGCGCGTAGGCGAGCAGGTGGAGCTGCGACCTGCGGGCCGGTGCGGACCCGGAGGGGAGATCGCAGAACCACGGGGTCCTGGTCCGGGACATTCGGCGCCACGGTGCGGTCCTCCTGCGTCGTTCCGATACGCCATCCTGCCCTGCAGCAGCCGTTCCGGTCCCGGTACATTCTCAGTACACTGGGGCGCATGACCGGGCAGGAACCGGTCCCGTCGGGGGCCGCTGCGGTTCCGCATGGCAGCACGGGCCTCACCGAGGACGTCGCCGTCCCTGTCCTGCAGCCCGGCGACTCCGACCGCCGGTCCGACAGCGAACCCCTCGACACATCCGTCCGCGCTCCGGCGGCGCGGTCCCGCACCTTCCTGGGCATCCTGGTGAACACCGGGCTCGCGAATATCACGACCAGTTACCTGTGGTTCGCCCTCACGTTCTGGGCCTACCTGCAGACCCGCAACGTGATCGCCACCGGAGTGATCGGCGGTGCCTACATGCTGCTGATCGCCCTCTCCAGCATCAGCTTCGGCACCTTCGTGGACCGCTACCGCAAGCTGGCGGTCATGCGCTTCGCCGCCGGCTTCACGCTGGTGATGTTCGTGCTGTCCGGAGGAATGTTCCTGCTGACGCCCGTCACCACCCTGCTGGACCTGCGACAGCCGTGGTTCTGGGCCTTCACCCTGATCATCCTGATCGGTGCGGTCGTCGAGAACATGCGGAACATCGCCCTCGCCACCACGGTCACCATCCTCATCGAACCGGACCGGCGGGCCAACGCCAACGGGCTGGTGGGCATGGTGCAGGGACTGATGTTCATCGTGACGTCGGTGCTCTCCGGGTTGTCGGTCGGGCTGATCGGAATGGGCTGGACCATCGTCGTCGCCCTGGTGCTCACGGCTGTCGCGTTCGCGCACCTGCTCACGCTGCGCATGCCCGAGGAGGTGCATGCGGCACCCTCGGACGCCGAGGGTGGTTTCGACCTGCGGGGCTCCATCGCCGCGGTGCTCGCGATCTCCGGACTGTTCGCACTGATCCTGTTCTCCACGTTCAACAACTTCGTGGGCGGCGTCTACATGGCGCTGATGGATCCCTACGGGCTGGAACTGTTCCCCGTGGAGCTGTGGGGGATCTGGTTCGCGGTCGGCGCCACCGGATTCCTGGTGGGTGGTGCCCTGATCGGCAGGTTCGGCCTCGGATCGAATCCGTTACGCACCATGCTCATCGCCGTCATCCTGATGGGGATCGTCGGTGCGGCCTTCACGGTGCGCGAGTGGGCATGGCTGTACGTCGCCGGTATCTGGCTCTACCTGGTCCTGGTCCCCTTCGTGGAGGCCGCCGAGCAGACGGTCATCCAGCAGGTGGTCCCCCTGCAGCGGCAGGGGCGCGTGTTCGGGTTCGCCATGGCGTTCGAATCCGCGGCGGCGCCCGTCACCGCGTTCCTGATCGCGCCGATCGCGCAGTTCTGGATCATCCCGTATGCACGATCGGCCGAGGGCGGTTCGCGACTCGCCCCCCTGCTGGGCGAGGGCACCTCCCGGGGCATCGCCCTCGTGTTCCTGGTGGCGGGGATCGTCATCATCGCGGCCGCGGTGCTGGCGTTCCTGACCCCCGTCTACCGCCGGGTCTCGGAATCGTATGCCCGGACGGTCGCCGGGGGCGCGGCGGCGCCGTCGCACGATTAGGAGAGTTCCCTCCGGGGAGCAGGGTGTTCCGGCACGGGACAGGCAGGACCCCGACGATCCTGATCGACGCCGCAGCGAGCTGACGCCTCCTTCCCGATCGATTGATACCGATATAATCGTCCGATGACGATGAATTACGACCTGCACCAGCATGATGCGGTCGCGCGGTTGTTCCGTGCGCTGGCCGAGCCCGCCCGGCTGTCCCTGGTGCACTGCCTGGCGGACGGCCCGCACCGGGTGGGCGAGCTCTCCTCGCACCTCGGCCTGGCGCAGTCCACGGTGTCGGCCCATCTGGCGGTCCTCAAGGGCGCCGGTCTCGTGGAGGCGACCCCTGACGGTCGTGCGACCCTGTACCGGCTGGCCACCTCCGAGCTCGATGAGCTCCTGCACGCCGGCGAACGCCTCATCGATCCGCAGGGTCCGGACCAGGACCCGCGGAACCATCATGCGGAGTCAGGAATCTCCCTTGACCCTGCCCGGCTGCCGGGCGGTGGGCGATGAGCGGCAGTCACGGCCACGGCCACGGCCACGGCACCGGCACAGCCCACACTGCCGGCGGAACCCACCGCCGACGGCTGATCGGGGCACTCGCCATCACCGTATCGGTGATGCTGATCGAGGTCGTCGGCGCACTCGCGTCGGGCTCGGTGTCACTGCTCGCCGATGCCGGACACATGCTCAGCGACTCGGCGGGTCTGGCGATCGCGATCCTCGCCACGGGCCTGGCGGCCCGGCCCGGGACCGAGCGCCGCACCTTCGGATGGAAGCGCGTGGAGATCCTCGCCGCCCTCGTCAATGGTCTGGTCGTCGCTGTCATCGGAGTCCTGATGCTCATCGAGGGAACCAGGCGGGCCCTGAGCCCGGCCGACGTCGACGCACCGGTCATGCTGGCGGCGGCTGCACTCGGCCTGGTCGCCAACATCGTCGCCCTGCGCCTGCTGACGGGCGGGCAGAAGGAGAGCCTCAACGTCCGGGGCGCCTATCTCGAGGTGCTCGGTGACCTGCTGGGCCCCGCCGCGGTCATCGTCGCCGCCCTGGTCATCTGGTCCACCGGGTTCCTGGCGGCGGACGGCCTGGCCGGCGTCGCCATCGGCCTCCTGATCCTCCCGCGCGCCTACAGCCTGCTCAAAGCCGTGGTGTTCGTCCTGCTGGAGGCCACCCCCAGCGACACCGATCTGGCCGAAGTGCGCCGACACATGGAGGAGGTCCCGGGGGTGGTGCTGGTGGAGGACCTGCACGCCTGGACCATCACCTCGGGCCTGCCCGCACTCACCGCTCACGTCCAGGTCGACGAAGACGCCTTCGACAACGGCTCCGCCCCCCGGATCCTCGGCGACCTCAACACGTGCATCGGCGACCACTTCGACATCCGCCACTCCACCCTGCAGCTCGAGCCCGCCACGGGCCGCCACAACCACTGCTGACGCCCGGAACCGGACCTCGGGCCGCGGCGCCCTGCGGGTTCCTCGCAATCCCGTCGATACGACGTCCACGTGGCACCCGGCAGTGCACGCTGGCATCCCATCTGTCGGTGCCGGCCCTTGCCGTTCCGTTCCCGGAATCGATGGCGACAGCAGCGGCCGATCGCGCGTCAGCCGGCGACGGGTCCCGTCAGGAGGGTTCCCGCGGGAACCCTCAGCAGCCCGGCGATCCGGGCGGACAGCGGTTGGGCGACGGCCGCCGATCGCGCGGTGTCGTCCACGCGGAAGGTGGCAGGGTCGGCGATGGCTCCCCCGGTCAGTTCCGTGTCGCTCCTCCCCTGGCCCGTCGCGACACTGAACGCGTCGAGGGTCGTGAAGACGGCTGGGTTGCCGGTTCCACGCGACCAGACCACGAGCCACGTCGGAGCGGAGGCCGTCGCGCGATGCAGGACATTGCCGGCCGTCGTCACGCCCATGGCTTCCGCCGAGAACTGGCCCGAGTAGTCCTCGACGCACAGCAGGCAGTTGGCCGTGGTGCCGCTGATCACATTGTTGCGGACGGTCACCGGCCCGTTGATCCACGTCATGGACGGGTCGGGGAACGCCTGGCGCGGGTCGTGGCCGGGTGTGCTGCGGTCCGAGGCACGCCGTGCGTCCTGGACGATGTTGATGGGACGCCCGTTGCCGATGAACGAGTTGTTCCAGACCTCGACGTCGCTGGTGTTGTTGATCTTCAGGCCATGCCCCTCGTTCCGGGCGATGACGTTGTTGGCGATGGCGGCACGGGCTGAGATCTCGACCGAGATCCCATGGCCGCTGTTCCCGGTGATCCTGTTGCCGGACGCGGTGGCGTCGACCACGGATTCGTCGAACCAGAGTCCGGTGCCGTTGTTCGCCGTGAACGCGCTGTCCTGGACCTGCACCGTCCGGGTCCGGCCGATCTTGAAGCCACCCGCCACCGGTGCGCTGTTGAAGCCCTCGGTGTTGTTGTCCGCCACCTTGAGGTTGGTCGCCGACAGCCGGTCGGCATAGGTCGCGGACGCACCGAGCATGCCGTTCTGCGTAAGCGTGATGCCCTTGAGGCGGACGTCGGTACCGGACACCGCGAGTCCGGTCGTGGACGTCTGCTCGATGACGACGTTCTCGACCGAGATGCCACTGCTCTCGAGGGTCACCGCGCCCATGTGGGGTACGGAGGGCGAGAAGAGGCGGACGCCGATGCCTTTGAGCTCGGAGCCGGCGGACTGCACCGAGATGGCCTTCGCCAGGAAGCCGGCCCTGACCTGCTTGCCGGCGGGATCCGAGCCGAGGGAGAGGCGATCGGCGCTGTAGTCGACGTAGAAGGAGCCGGCGCTCAGGTCGGCGAGCGAGCTCACCTGGCGCTGCGCCGTACCGTCGATCCACACCTGGTCGGGGTGCGCGGCCATGGGGCGGCTGGGGTTGACGAACGTCCAGCCCGGCTGGGTGCCGTCGGCACTGCCCCAGGTGTACGTCGGACTCGCGTCGAACTCGGCCGTCCAGCCGTCGACGACGAAGGCCCGCCCCTCGGGCGCGAAGCCGGAGACCGGGACACTGCCGTCGAGCCATACCTCCTCGTGAGGGAAGGACTGGAGCGTGAGGCGCTTGGTGGACGGGATCTTGACCGTTTCGCGGTAGGAGCCGGCGCGGAGGATGATCGTCTGCCCGCTGACGGCCTTCGTGACGGCTGCCTTGATCGTCTTCAGCGGGGCGTCCTGCGCGCCGCGCGCGGTGTCACTGCCGTTCCCGGCGACGAAGATCGCGCCCGCGGGCACGGGGTACGACGTCGTACCGACGGGGGCGGAACCGGTTGCCGCGGTTGCGACCGGAGCGGGGACGACCGGAGCAGGTGCAGGAGCGGGAACGACCGGTGCCGGTGTGGTGGGGACCGGAGCCGGGGTCGGCCTGGGCGTCGCCGATGGCGCGGGCGCCGGGGTCATGACAGGTGCAGGGGCCACCGTCGTCGGCGTGGGCTCCGGGGTCGGGGTGGGGGCAGGTGCCGGGGCGACGGCGGCCTGCGCCCAGAACTTGGCGCCTTCGTCCTTCCAGCCGGCGGCCTTGAGCTTCGCCTGGTCCGCCGGGGATGCGGAGAAACGGTGGAGAGCGCCCTTCTGGTAGCGGCGCACCTCCAGCCCGCAGCCGACCTTCGTCGCGGAGGCGTAGAACTCGACCTTCTGGCTGACATACCCGTACTTGGTCTGTGCGTTCTCGTACTCACCGACGCCGGCCGTGTCGGCGACGAAGAGGAAGTCCCCGCCCTTGTACATCCGGTGGACGGGCACCAGTCCGGGTCTCGCCGTCGGGGAGGCCTTGAAGACGACGCCGCGCTTGTCGGTGAAGCCGTTCCTGGTGGCCGCGCTGGCCACCTCGGTCGACGACGTGGTCAGCAGGGAAGCCCCGGACGTGGGGTTGATGCTCTGGTGGACGCTCTGCGTCATCGGCGTGCAGAGAGTCGTCGCCGCCACGGCCGGTAGCGCTACCCCTGCGAGCAGGGGGAGGACGGCAGCCGTGACAGCAGCGGCCGCCACGGATCGGCGGAGGTGGTTCGTGAACAATCTCGGTCCTTCGTACGGGCAGATGGAGTCTGCAGTCCGGGCCCTGTCCAGGTCGGGGCGACCCGGGACCTGTCATGCCTGTGTGCGGCCTACTATCGGAACGCGCGGCGCCGTCGTTAGGATCCGTCGGGTCCCGCTTCCCGGCCGACCGGCTGGCGTGATGACGCCGGGAACCGGGTCACAGCCCCATGATGTCCGGACGAATGCCTACGGGCGCGTCGGGCCGACCGCCGGACCAGGCGGGACGGCCGTTTCCCGGAGCGCGGCGACGACGTGCTGGACGGCGACCCGGTGGAGGGTCTCGGGCCGGCAGAGGACGTCGACGCGCCGGGCGAGCCGTAGATCGCGGAGCGGCTTGAGGACCGTCCCGCTGCCCGGAGGAGGGGACGCGGTGTAGCGGGGCATCAGCGCGATGGCGGGTCCGGCGGAGACGATCGCCGTCGCGAGGAAGAACTCGTTGATCCGGTGGGTGATGTCGAGCGGTTTCCCGGCGTGGACGGCGATCGCATCCAGGGCAGGAACGAGGGGGAACCCGCCCTGGACCGACACCCATTCCTCGTCGGCGAGATCGGCGACACGAACGCTTCGGGCGCCGGCGAGCCGGTGCCGGTGGGACATGGCGACGTCCAGGGGCTCGCGGACCAGCGGTAGGGCGGTGATCGTCTCCGGCCATGGTGCGCTGTGCTCGAGGCGGTGAGCGATGACCAGGTCGTAGTCCGCAGCCAGGGCAGGGAACTCGTCCTGGCTCACGTCACGATCGTGGCAGATCAGGCGTGGGTGTCCTTCCCCGGACAGTGCCCGGAGGAGGGGTCCGAAGTAGGTCAGGCCCGCGCTGTTGAACGCGGCGATACTCACCGTCGTGGTGGGATCCTGCACGTATCGGCTGACGGCCTGCTCGGCGGAGCTCATCGCGACACCGATGTCCACGGCAGCCGCCGCCAGGGCCTGGCCGGCGCCCGTCAGGACGAGGTTCCGCCCTCGACGTTCGGTCAGGGGGACGTCGACCCGACGCTGCAATGCCGTGAGTTGCTGCGATACCGCCGATGCGGAGACGTGGAGCGCCCGTGCCACGGCGGCGAGGCTGCCACGCTCGCCCAACTCACGGAGCAGCCGCAACTGGTGAAGATCCATAAGCCAACGCTAAACCATGTGTTCACCAAGTGCCCTCTCGTCTTATCAGTGCGGAGCCGGAAGACTCGAGGGGTGCCCTCCCCCTTCCTGTACCGTCCGGCAGGAACGTCATCGCTCCGACGACCGACCCTCCTCGTCTCCCCCCTCGCTGCGCGCAGGGTCGATCTGCTCCTCCTCCTGGTCGCCGTCGTCTGGGGCAGCAGTTACCTGGCGGCGAAGACCCTCACCGATACCGTCGGCGTGACGGTGATCCTCTCGCTGCGCTGCCTGATCACCACGGTGGTGCTGGTGGCGATCTGGCTGGTCGGGCGCCGCCGCCGGGCTACCCGCCGCGAGACGATGGTCGGCGTCGTCCTGGGCTCGACCCAGGCGGCCGTGCTCATCCTCGAGACCCATGGGATCGCCGGCACCAGCGCCACGAACGCCGGCCTGATCATCAGCCTCGTCATCGTGTTCACCCCCGTCATCGAGAGCATCGCCTTCCGGGTACGACTGCCGCGCGTGATCTTCACGGCAGGGGTCACGGCGGTCGTGGGCGTCTGCCTGCTCGTCTCGGACGACGGCTTCGCCGCACCGACCCTCGGGGATCTGCTCGTTCTCGCCGCAGCGGTCGTCCGTTCCGTCCATGTCACCGCCGTCTCCGCACTCACCCGGGGGCGTGGGTACAGTGCGCTGAATCTGACCCTGATCCAGAGTGCGCTCTGCGCCCTCGTCTATACCCTCGCCGATCACGAGGGAGTACTGGGGGCGGTACGGAGCTTCGGCACGGGCGAATGGCTCGGCGTGCTCTACCTCGGGCTTGCGTGCAGCGTCTTCGCCTTCGTCATCCAGACCTGGGCCATCCAGCAGACATCGGCCTCGAGGGCCAGCCTGCTCATGGGGACCGAACCCATCTGGGCCGTCCTCATCGGGCTCACGATAGGCCAGGAAACACTCGCGCTTCCAGGTGTCATCGGGGCCGCGCTCATCATCGCCTGCACCTACCTCGGGCTACGGGCCGAGACACGCCTCCGGACAGCACCGTTGCCGGGGCCCGGTCCGCACTCGTGCGTCCGCCCCTAGCAGCGCCGGCGATCGAGCCGGCTCGTGCTGCGCCGATCGGACCTATCAGCGCGGCGCCGCGTCGTCCCCCGCCTTCGTCAGCGTGAAGATCCCGTAGCGCATCGCACCGGTGCGGTAGGCCAGGATGAGGCGGGGCACACTCAGGAGGAAGATGCGATTCCGTCCACCGATGGCGAGGCGACGGGTCTCGCGATCGACGAGCAAGGCCTTCGCAACCCGGCGGGCGCAGATCGTCCAGGTGCGCGCGACGCTGCGGCTGACATCCTCGTAGCCGGTGATCGCGAAGCCTGCCGCCCGGGCCATCGCCTCGTACTCCTCGCGCGTGCCCATGGACGGTAGACGCCCTTCGCGGCAGATCGGCTCGAGCAGATGGCGGACCTTCCAGTCGCCCGCACCGGTCTCGGCGAGCCATGCGCAGACGACCAGGCGGCCGCCGGGGGACAGCACGCGATGAGCCTCGGCGAAGAACCTGGGCTTGTCGACCATGTGCTCGCTGGACTCGATCGCCCACGCCGCATCCGTGGATGCATCGGCCAATCCGTTGACGAGCCAGTCGCGGAGTGTGATGTCCACGTCGGGGACGGGATGCGCGGCGGCATACTCGACCTGCGCGGCGGAGAGCGTGAAGCCGGTGACGCGGACCCGGCGCGTCGCCGCGAGCCGCCGTGCGGTGGAGCCGTAGCCGCAGCCGATGTCGACGCATCGATCGCCGGGCGACAGACGCAGCCGATCGCCCACCGTGTCGACGAGAGCCTCGACGGCTTCGGTCGGCGTCTCGCGCCCTGTGGTCCATAGGCCGTGATGGACGTGCTCGCCCCAGACGCGACGATAGACCGGATCGAGCTCGTCGTAGTGATCCGCGACTGCGACGGCGTCCTGGGAGATATCGGGGGCGATCACGCGACCACACTACAACGGGGACCGATTCCGTCGGAAGGTCCCCACCCACGACGCCGGGGTTCCCGATCCGCGTCGAGGGCGACAAAAAACCGCCGGACCAGGGCTTTCGCCCTGCTCCGGCGGTTCATCGTGGAGCTAAGGGGATTCGAACCCCTGACCCCCTGCATGCCATGCAGGTGCGCTACCAGCTGCGCCATAGCCCCGTGCCGTACAGCTCCAGGAGGCCTTCACCCCGCCGAAGCAACTTGACCAGTCTAGTAAATTCTCGCGGCTTCGCCAAATCGGCCGATCGGGCGCCTCAGCCCTCCAGTGGCTCCACGGGAAGCGACCCCAGACCGACGTTGTGCTCGGTCAACTGCCACGAGAAGAGCGCCCCCGGACCTGCCCACGACCTCGTGCACTTCCGACCAGTGGCAGTTCGAAAGCCCCGCGAGGGCACCCCAGCGCTCCGGAGGCAATCCCATGAGGGCGGCCAGGGCCGCCCGGATCGCTCCGCCGTGGCTGACGACCACGAGGGTCTCCGCCGGCGCGATGCGGGCGACGGCGTCCGTCACCGCGGCGAGCATGCGCTGTCCCACCTCGAGCCGGTTCTCCGCACCACCGGCCCGCACCTCGGGGTCCCCCCCGCGCCAGGCGGCGTTGTCGTCCGCGAACTGCTCGTCGATGGCGGCGAAGGACAGCCCCTGCCACTCGCCCGCGTCGGTCTCACGCAGCCGCACGTCGTAGGAGACCGCCATGCTGCTGAGGCCGGCCAGCGCGGCGGCGGTGTCGGCCGCCCGCCGCAGGTCGGACGAGATGATCATCGAGGGCTGCCGCGTGACGAGTACCTCCGCGGCCCTCGCTGCCTGCTCGCGACCCGTGTCGTCGAGGTCGATGTCCTCCTGGCCCTGGAACAACCCGGCCCGGTTCCACTCCGTGCGGCCGTGGCGCCAGAAGATGATGCGCCGGGCCGCCGGATGGGTGTGGGGGTTCCGCGTCACTCCGCGGCGTCGTCGGCTGCTACGACCTGCGGTGAGGTCTGCAGCGCACCCTCGAGCTGGAGGTCCACGGACGGGCAGTCCTTCCAAAGCCGGTCCAGGGCGTAGAACACCCGGTCCTCCTCGTGCTGGACATGGACGATCACCTCGGCGTAGTCGAGGAGGACCCAGCGGCCCTCACTGCGACCCTCACGCCGCACGGGCTTCAGGCCCTGCTTGGACAGTTCCTCCTCGATGCCGTCCACGATCGCATTGACCTGCCGCTCACTCGGCGCGGACGCGATGACGAAGACGTCCGTGATCGCCAGCCGGTCGCTGACGTCGAGGGCGACGATATCCTGGGCGATCTTGTCCGCCGCGGCGTGCGCCGCGGTGCGGGCAATGCCGATGGACTGTTCGGTAGCGCTCACTGATCTCCTTGTGTGGTGCCAGCGGTTTCACCCATTGAGGGAGCTGACGGTCATTATTATCCCGGTTACGAGCGCTGCTGCGCCCACCCCGAGCAACGAATACTGGATATAGCGCAGCCGGCGCAGCCGTCCGAGGCCGGCGGTCATGGCATCGAGAGGCTCCAGGCCGAACGCGCTCCCGGCCCGGATCGGCTCCGTCCGGCCGTCGTCCGGGGATCCTCCATCCGGGCCTCCGCCCGTGGCGGGTGTCCGCTGGGGACGCGGGATCACCACCGGTATCAGCGAGGTCGACGGCGCCCGCAGGACGGCTCGCGTGCTGCCCGGGATCCGGACGACCTCGGGTGGCGCGACGAACGAGAGGTTGTGTGCCGCGGTCGGGTCATGGGTGACGGACGGCTGCTGCTGGTCCTGCTCCGGGACCTCCTGGACCTGGCGGGCGCGGGCGTTCAGGGCAGCCGCCCGCTCGGCCAGCGCCTGCTGTCGTGCCAGCATCGCGGGGTCCACGGAGAACGGGTCGTCGGTGGCCGCCGCCTGCAGGCCGGCGGCGTGCGCAGCGGCGTCCTCGATCAGCGCATTGCGCGTCGCGAGGGCTTCCTCGATGCTCATGTCCTCGACGCGGTGCGCGTCCGGATCCCGGGGGGCCGCATCGGTGAGGGGACGCCGCACCCCGTCGTCCGCCTGTGCCTTCTGCTGCCGACGACGGTCCCTGCGCCCGCCCGGCAACGGCTCGGTGGACCGCCCGGCCACCGATGCACCGTAGCCGATGGCGCGGTCCGCCGCATCCGGACGGACCGACGGGTCGACGGCGACCGCGGAGCCGCCGCCGTCAGTGGGGGCGACAGCCCTGCCCTGCGACCGCTGCAACCTCAGTTGCCTGCGGGTCGGTAGTTCGACGCGTACGCCCTCGAGCAGGGCGGCCTGATGTCCGGCCAGGGCGCGCAGGGCCGTCAGCGCTGCCCGGTTGCGTGCGGAGATCTCCGAGTCCGGCGCCCCTGGGGCTGGACGGTCGGTCTCGTGCAACCCGGCCGTCCGTGCGGCGTCGTCTGCCTTGCTCATCGCTGATTCATCCAGTCGGTTGTTTCTCGCCCTCGACGCCCGAGGACGGTGCGCCCTCCTGCAGGGTGGCACGCCGGTACAGCCGGTGCTTGGCGATGTACTGTACGACGCCGTCCGGCACCAGGTACCAGACGGGCTTGCCCTCGCCCACACGGCGCCGGCAGTCGGTGCTGGAGATCGCCATGGCCGGCACTTCCAGGAGGCTCACATCGCGCCCGCGGCCGTTCAGCTCGTGCCCGGGCCGTGTCACCCCGATGAAGTGCGCCAGGGACCAGAGTTCCTCGGCGTTCTTCCACGTGAGGATCTGGGCCATCGCGTCCGCGCCGGTGATGAAGAACAGCTGGGCATCCGGTCGCTCGACCTTCAGGTCGCGCAGCGTGTCGATGGTGAAGGTGGGGCCCGGTCGGTCGATGTCCACGCGGCTCACCGTGAAGCTGGGGTTCGACGCCGTCGCGATCACGGTCATCAGGTACCGGTGCTCGGCCGCCGTGACGTCCTTGTCGGCCTTCTGCCAGGGCTGGCCCGTCGGGACGAAGACCACCTCGTCCAGGTCGAAGACCGATGCGACCTCGCTGGCGGCCACGAGGTGACCGTGGTGGATCGGGTCGAAGGTGCCGCCCATGACGCCGAGGCGCCACGGCGAACCATCACGGTGCCGCTGCCTCGGACCACCCATGACGTCCCGCTCGGTACCCTCTGCTGCCACCAAGACCGCTAGTGCCGGTTCGCTTCGCCGTGATCGTGGTTGTTCGCGTGCTGCTTGTGCGGGTCGATGTGCTCTTCGACGGCCTCGTGGCGGTTCCGCACGTTGGAGAAGGAGATCGTCACGATCATCAGGGTGAGCAGGACGCCCATGGCGATCAGTCCGTACGCGATCGCCGGCATCGGCAGCTCGGAGTGGGTTTCCAGGGCTTCGTTCGCCAGCAGTGCGCTGCCGAGGGAGTAGAGCATCGTGGTTCCTCTGTCGGGTCGGGTTCTGCCGGTGGTTCCGGTCCGGCGTGGGCATTCCCTCCAATGGTACGCGCAACGGGGCACGGGGCCCCGCCGACGGGACGCCCGTCAGCGGCGGACGTGCCCCTCGCCCTGCACGATCCATTTGGTCGTCGTGAGCTCGGCCAGCCCCATGGGCCCCCTCGCGTGCATCTTCTGCGTGGAGATCCCGACCTCGGCTCCGAGGCCCAGTTCGCCGCCGTCGACGAACCGCGTCGATGCGTTGACCAGCACGGCGGCGGAGTCGACGCCGGCCACGAACTCCTCGGAGGACGCGAGGCTGTCAGTGATGATGGCCTCGCTGTGCCCGGTGCTCCAGCGCCGGATGTGCTCCAGTGCCTCGCCGACGCTGTCCACCGTGCGTACCGCGAGGTCGAGCTGCATGTACTCGCGGTTCCAGTCGTCGTCGGTCGCCGACGGGGCGGCCGTCCCCTCGGGCAGGAACGCACGCGAGCGGTCGTCGACGTGGAGCGTCACGCCGGCGCGCGAGAGGGCGGCGAGGACGGCGGGAGCGGCTGTCGAGCGGCTGTGCACGAGGAGGGTCTCGACCGTGTTGCAGACGCTGGGGCGCTGCGTCTTGGCGTTGAGGAGGATGTCGACGGCCATCTCCTCGTCTGCGCTCTCGTCGAGGAGGATGTGCACGTTGCCCTCGCCGGTCTCGATCACGGGGACCCGGGCGTTGGTGACGACGGACTGGATGAGTTCGCGTCCGCCGCGCGGGATCAGCACGTCCACGCGTCCGCGGGCCTCCATGAGCACGCGCGCTTCCTCCCGCCCGAACTCGTCGATGGTGAGGACGGCGTCGTCGGGCAGTCCGTGGTCCTCGAGGGTGTCCCGGATGATGCCCACGAGCGCCGCGTTCGTGGCGGCGGCTGCACTGCCCCCGCGGAGGATCACCGCATTTCCGCTTTTGAGGGCGAGGCCGGCGATGTCGACCGTGACGTTCGGGCGGGCCTCGTAGGTCGCCGCGACCACGCCGAGAGGCACCCGGACCTGCCGCATCCGGAGCCCGTTGGGCAGGGTCTCGGCGCGCACGGCGGTCCCGACGGGATCGGGAAGGGCGGCCAGCTGGGCGAGAGCATCCGCGAGCCGGTCGATGCGCTCGGGGTCCAGGCTCAGCCGGTCCAGCAGGTAGTCGGAGGTCCCGGCGGCACGGCCGCGCTCGACGTCGGCCCGGTTGGCCGCCAGCACGAGGTCCCGCCGGGCGACCAGCGCATCGGCGATCGCCAGCAGTACACGGTCCTTGCGGGCGCGGTTCGCCCGGCCGAGGATCCTCGACGCCGTCCGGGCCCGGTCCGTGACCGCGTGGACCGCCGCCGTGAGCTGTTCCGGGGTGGGCGACGGCGTGTCGTCGGTCCGGGCGGTCGTGGGCTCAGCCTGCAGATCGGTCATCCCAGCAGTCTAGCGAGGAGCCGCTCCGGCCGGTGCCCGTAGGTCCGGTTATGACGCGACGGCAGGCTGCAGCACCACGAGGTCGTTCACGTGCACCACGGAGCGCTCGTACTCGGCGCCCAGCTCCTCCGCGAGATCATGGGTGGAGCGTCCGAGCATGCGCGGCAACTCGGACGAGCTGTAGTTGACGAGTCCCCGCGCCACCACGGATCCGTCGCCGCTCACGAGCTGCACGGGATCGCCCGCCTCGAAGACGCCGGAGACGCCGACCACTCCCGCGGGGAGGAGGGACCGCCGCCGCTCCCCCACGGCGCGGACGGCGCCGTCGTCGAGCACGAGGGTGCCGAGGACCCTCGCCAGGTGGGCCAGCCAGAGCAGGCGGATGGGCTGCCGTTTGCCGGTCGCCGTGAACCAGGTGCCCACGTCCTCGCCGCGCAGCGCAGCGGCGGCATTCGCGGTGGACGTGACGAGCGCGGGGATGCCGGAGGCCGCGGCGATCGTGGCGGCCTCGACCTTCGTGACCATGCCGCCCGTGCCGACGCCGGCCTTGCCCGCACGCCCGATGGTGACACCGTCGAGGTCGGCCGGCGACTCCACGAGCGGGATGCGTCGGGCGCCCGCGCTGGGTGGGCCGTCGTAGAGCGCGTCGACGTCGCTGAGGAGCACCAGCGCCTCCGCCTTGACGAGGTGGGCGACGAGGGCGGCCAGGCGGTCGTTGTCCCCGAAGCGGATCTCGTGGCTGGCCACGGTGTCGTTCTCGTTCACGATCGGCACGACGCCGAAGTTCAGCAGCCGCTCCATCGCCCGGTGCGCGTTGGCGTAGTGGGACCGCCGGATCAGGTCGTCCGCGGTCAGCAGGATCTGGCTCACCGTCACGCCGTGCGCGGCGAAGGCCTGCGAGTACTGCGCCATCAGCAGGCCCTGGCCGACGCTCGCCGCGGCCTGCTGCGTCGACAGCTGCGCGGGGCGTCGGGCCAGACCCAGCGGCGCCAGACCCGCGGCGATCGCACCGGAGGACACGAGGATCACCTCGGTCCCCGCGGTGCGGCGCGCGGCGAGGACATCGGCGAGGCCCACGAGCGCCTCGCCGGAGATGCCGCCCGAGACGGATGTCAGGGACGACGAACCGACCTTGACCACGATCCTCCGCGCGGACGGTAGTCCCGCCCGGGAGGCCAGCGGGTGCAGTGACGTGTCCAGGCCCACGGCTAGCCCTCGGACCCGCCGTCCGCTTCCTGCCGCACAGGGGCAGGCTGCGTCCGGTTCTGCACCGATTCGGTCCAGATGCCCGCCTTGCGGTCCGCCTCGAGATCGGCCCGGGCGGCAGCCTTCGCCTCCTTGCGCTCCTGGTACTCCTCACGCTTCTGCTCGCGCGTCGGCCGGACGTACTCGGCCAGGCGCAGGTCGGAACCGCGCGGTCCGGCGAGCAGCTCGGCGCCGCCCATCATCGTGGGTTCCCAGTCGAAGACGACGCCGTCGCCCTCGCCGATCACCACCGTGTCGCCGGGCTTGGCCCCGACCTTGAACAGCTCCTCCTCGACGCCGACCTTGGCCAGGCGGTCCGCGAGGTAGCCGACGGCCTCGTCGTTGGTGAAGTCCGTCTGCTTCACCCAGCGCTCCGGCTTCTCGCCGAGCACGCGGAAGAGGGGAAGGGCGTCCTTCTCCTCGAGGCGGATCCGGAACGGTGCGGCGTTGACCCCGCGCGGGCGCAGCACGGGCGGCGCGACCTTCCGGGGTGCGGCGGCAACGGCCTTGCGCGCGTTCTCGACGATCTCCGCCATCGCGAACCCGAGCTGGCGCAGTCCCTCGTGGCTCGACGCGGACACCTCGAAGACGCGGTAGCCACGGGCCTCGAGCTCGGGACGGACGAACTCCGCCATGTCCCGTCCGTCCGGCACGTCCACCTTGTTGAGGGCGACGAGGCGCGGGCGCTCGTTCAGGGGGACGACGTCGCCGTCGGGCCCTGCGTAGCTCATGTCGACCGAGTACTTCTCGAGCTCACGCTCGATGATGCCGAGGTCCTTGAGCGGATCGCGGTCCGTCTCGAGGGCGGCACAGTCCAGCACGTGCACGAGGGCGGCGCAGCGCTCCACGTGGCGCAGGAAGTGGTGGCCGAGGCCCTTGCCCTCGCTCGCACCCTCGATGAGGCCGGGGACGTCCGCGATGGTGAAGCGCGTGGACCCCGCTTCGACGACGCCCAGGTTCGGCACGAGCGTGGTGAAGGGGTAGTCGGCGATCTTCGGGCGGGCCGCCGACATCGCGGCGATCAGGCTGGACTTGCCGGCGGAGGGGAAGCCCACGAGGGCGATGTCCGCGATGGACTTGAGCTCGAGGACGACATCACGCTCGTCGCCGGGGATGCCGAGCAGCGCGAACCCCGGGGCCTTGCGCTTCTGGGAGGACAGCGCGGCGTTGCCGAGGCCGCCCTGCCCGCCGGCTGCCGCGACGAACTCGGTGCCTTCACCGACGAGGTCGGCGAGGACCTCGCCGTCCTTCGACTTGACCACGGTGCCGTCCGGCACCGGCAGGACGAGGGTCTCCCCGTTCTTGCCGCCGCGCCAGTCACCCATCCCGTTGCCGCCGTTCGTGGCATGCCGGTGGGGGGCGTGATGATAGTCCAGGAGCGTGGTGGTCTGGTGGTCGACGCGGAGGATGACGTTGCCGCCGTCGCCGCCGTTTCCGCCGTCGGGTCCGCCGAGGGGCTTGAACTTCTCGCGGTGGACAGAGACGCAGCCGTGGCCGCCGGTGCCTCCGGATACGTGCAGGACTACGCGGTCAACGAAACTCGCCACGTCGGTCTCCTTCTACAAATGCTTCACTGTGCCGAGTCGGATCGGCTTAAAAGAAGGTGGGGCGAGCCATAGAGGCTCACCCCACCCGAATGCTCGGTGCACCGTGCGCTGGCGGAGACTACTCTGCCGCCGCGCCCACGATGTTGACGACCTTGCGTCCACGGCGTGTACCGAACTCGACGGCACCTGCCTCGAGTGCGAACAGGGTGTCGTCGCCGCCGCGGCCGACGTTGGCGCCCGGGTGGAAGTGGGTGCCGCGCTGGCGGACGATGATCTCGCCGGCCTTGACGACCTGGCCGCCGAAGCGCTTGACGCCGAGGAACTGTGCGTTCGAATCGCGGCCGTTGCGAGTGGAGCTTGCGCCCTTCTTATGTGCCATGAGTTATGCCTGCCTTCGCTGAGGTGTCTTGCGGAACCGATCGATAGCCCGAAGGGACTACGCGATGCCTGTGATTTTGACGCGGGTCAGTTCCGAACGGTGACCCTGGCGCTTCTTGTAGCCGGTCTTGTTCTTGAACTTCTGGATGACAATCTTCGGTCCACGAAGATTCTCGACGATCTCGGCAGTGACGGTGACCTTCGCGAGGTCCTCCGCTGCGGAGGTGATCTTGGCGCCGTCTACCAGAAGGAGGGCGGGAAGCTCGAACGTGCTTCCTGCCTGACCGGTGACGCGGTCAAGGGTAACGAGGTCTCCTACAGAAACCTTTTCTTGGCGGCCGCCTGCGCGGACAATCGCGTACACCACTTGGGAACTCACTTCTCTCGACGATCTTGACTTCTGATGAAAAAACCTGGGTGCGCCTCGGCGGCAATCCTGGGGTTGCTCGTCGTGCGGGGCCCGCACTGCATGCCGTCGACGTCGCCGCCCGGAGGCCGCTCGTGTCTGCTGGTCATCCCAGTCTGCGAATCCTGCGCAGTTGCCGCCGGACATGCCGGTTGACAGGCAAGTGCACCGATGGTTCAGATTACGCCAGTACAGCGTCCTCCCGCAAATCAGCGGGCATGCGCCGTGCGGCAGCGCGGGCCCTGGGGGCGTCGAAGAAGTCCCGCTCGTAGGTGGCGGACCAGCGGAACGCCGCGAGCATCGCCGTCCGTTCTACCGGGGACGCCCGTCGGTGTGCGCCGTCGGCGATCTGCTTCGCGCGCGCCGTGGCCTCCGCGAAGCCGGCGTCGGCGTAGGTCGCGATCCATGCGGCGTAGGGATGCGGGCCGACCGGCCCGTCGTTTCCGGCCCGTCCCTGCGCCCTCTCCTGCACCCTCTCCTGCACGTGGTCGCCGACCGCCGCGTAGAGCCAGAAGCAGGGCAGGACGGCGGCGACGAGTTCCGCGTACGACCCCCGCCCGGCGACGGCCCGGAGGTGGTCGCAGTAGGCGCGGGTGACGGGACCCGCGGCACCCTCCGCCGCCCGGGTGCCGGCCTCCCCCGACAGCCAGGTCCGGTGCAGCTCCGCCTCGGTCTGCAGGCACGACGTGGCCGCGGACAGCCAGAACAGCTGCTCGTCCTCGGCCGGCGCCATGGCGGCCGCACGGGCCAGGACGGCCGAGTAGTCGCGGAGGTACAGAGCGTCCTGCCGCAGGTAGTAGCCGAAGTCGGAAGCAGACAGGCTCCCCTCGGTCAGTGCGGTGAGGAAAGGCAGTTCCAGGAGGTCCCGGCGGAGTGGCCCGATGTCGCGCCAGGCGAGCTCCGTGAAGCGCTGGTGCGCGCGCGGATCAGGTCCGGCATGGAAGTGGTGCACCGGGCCGCTGCCTGCTCCCACGTCCAGCAGGTCGGCGCCCTGCAGTGCCCCTTCGAGCCAGGACTTCGCCTCGCGCACCGCCGTGGGCCAGTCGCCGGTCACGGCGAACCGCGTGGCGATCGCGGACGACAGCGAGCAGCCGGTGCCATGCGTGTTGTCCGTCGCCACCCGGCAGCCGTCGAGGACCACCGCGTCCGGGCCGCCCGGCGCGTCCTGCGGGGCGGGGATGAGGGCGTCCGGGCATCTCTTACCGGGAAGGTGCCCGCCCTTCACCAGCACCCGGGTGCCGAGCCGGGCCGCGAGGGCCCTCCCCTGCTCGAGCGCCGTGGACCAGGACGCTGCCGGGTCCGCTCCGACGAGGGCGGCGAGCTCCGCGATGTTCGGGGTCACCAGCGACGCGTGCCGGGCGAGGTCGAGGACGGCGCGCACCGCGTCGTCGTCGAGCAGCCGCGCACCGCTCGTGGCGACCATGACCGGGTCGAGCACGACGACCGGCGGGCGAGCGTGGTCCAGCCATGCGCCGATGCAGCGCGCCACGGCGGCGGACCCCAGCATCCCGATCTTCACGGCGTCGATCCGCACGTCCTCGGCGATGGCGTCGAGCTGCTGCCGGAGGAAGGCCGCGGGCGGGGTGTGCACCGCGGCGACGCCGCGGGTGTTCTGCGCCGTCAGGGCGGTCACCACGGCCATCGCGTACCCGCCCGTGGCGCTGATGCTCTTGACGTCCGCCTGGATCCCGGCGCCGCCGCTCGGATCCGAGCCGGCGATGCTCAGGATGTTGGGGATCCTGGACATCGGATCGCACGCTGTCCGGGCAGTGTCCATGAGTGAGTGCAAGACTGACATCCCTCCGCTAGGCACGGGCGCGAGGCCCACTAGATCAGGTTCGACGGGTGTGATCTCAGCCCTGCATCCGGCAGGGCACCCCGTGTCACCGTCCAGCCTATAGCAGCCGGCGCCGACGGACGGGACATGCGAAGGCCGGAGTCCCCGGGGGACTCCGGCCTTCGCATGCCTGACGATCCGTCGTGCGGAGAGCTGCTACAGCTCCGACGCCGGCACGCCGACGCCGAAGATCAGCGGCTCCGCAGCGGACGCCTCCGGCTTCCGCGCGATCGGCCCGGCCTTGGCGACATGCCGCGTCCCGGAGGGCTCGACGGCGGGCTCGGCCCCCTGGGTCTCGATCGTGGTGTCCGCAGCACCCTGCGCGCTGCGGGCGACCCGGCGTCGCGGCCGGGACCGGCGTGCCGGTGCCTCGGCCTCGGGCACGACGGGAGACGCCGCGCCGGTCGCGGGGGCGTCCCCGACCTCGGCGGCCTCCTCGCGGTTGCCCTCCCCCGCGTCGCCGCCGGGCGCCACGTCGACGGACGGTGCGTCCGCGTCCGCCGGCCTGCGGTTGAAGGCCTCGCTCAGGCTGTCGAGCGTCAGGCGCGTCGTCGGTGCCTCCTGGGCCTCCTCGACGGCCGGCCGACGGCTCTCCGCCCGCGGCAGTGTCACCGTCTCGCCGTTGATTGTCAGCACGGCTTCCGTGACCTGGACGTCGGGGTGGGCAGCAGCCTGCTCCTCGTGGGCGTGGTGCGTGGCGGCCGCGATGCTGGCGAGGGCGGCGCGGGCCGCTTCGGCCTTGG
The DNA here is from genome assembly GCA_004001285.1 of Arthrobacter sp. MN05-02. Lineage (NCBI taxonomy): Bacteria > Bacillati > Actinomycetota > Actinomycetes > Micrococcales > Micrococcaceae > Arthrobacter > Arthrobacter sp. MN05-02. Next base: position 1,513,297 of record AP018697.1, on the reverse strand, counting down.
CCGCGCGGTCGGGGGTCTCGGCCACGGGAGCCGGGGGCAGTGCGATGCCCTCGTCCTGCTGGTTGCCGCGTCCACGGTTGCGCTTGCGCTCGCTCCGGGACGGCTTGTCCTGGCGCAGCTGCTGCTGGTTGTCGGGTGCAGGCGCGGAACGGCGGTGCTCCACGGGTTCCATGTGGGTGACGACGCCGCGGCCCGCACAGTGCTCGCAGTCCTCGCCGAAGACCTCGAGCAGGCCGGTGCCCATGCGCTTGCGCGTCATCTGGACGAGTCCGAGCGAGGTCACCTCGGCCACCTGGTGCTTGGTCCGGTCCCGCCCGAGGCACTCGACGAGGCGGCGCAGCACCAGATCGCGGTTGGCCTCGAGCACCATGTCGATGAAGTCGATCACGATGATGCCGCCGATATCGCGCAGCCGGAGCTGGCGCACCACCTCCTCGGCCGCCTCGAGGTTGTTCTTGGTGACGGTCTCCTCGAGGTTGCCGCCGCTGCCGGTGAACTTGCCCGTGTTGACGTCGACCACGGTCATGGCCTCGGTGCGGTCGATCACGAGGGAACCGCCCGACGGCAGGAAGACCTTGCGCTCCAGTGCCTTCGAGATCTGCTCGTCGATGCGCGAGGCCGCGAAGATGTCCTCGTCGCCCGTCCACCGTTCGAGCCTGCCCACGAGGTCCGGCGCCACGTACATGACGTAGGCCTCGATGGTATCCCAGGCCTCCTCGCCGGAGACGACGAGCTTGGAGAAGTCCTCGTTGAAGACGTCGCGGACCACCTTGATGGTGAGGTCCGGCTCGCCGTAGAGGAGCTCGGGCGCCAGGGTCTTGGTCGAGCCCGCCTTGCGCTCGATCTCCTCCCACTGGGCGCGGAGCCGGTTGATGTCATGCGTCAGCTCCTCCTCGCTGGCGCCCTCGGCCGCCGTGCGGACGATCACGCCGGCGTTCTCGGGCAGACGGTCCTTGAGGATCCGCTTGAGGCGGTTGCGCTCGACGTCGGGCAGCTTGCGGGAGATGCCGGTCATGGAGCCGCCGGGCACGTACACGAGGTAGCGGCCGGGCAGGGAGATCTGGCTCGTGAGCCGCGCGCCCTTGTGGCCCACCGGGTCCTTCGTGACCTGCACGAGGACGGGATCGCCGGACTTCAGCGCGAGTTCGATGCGGCGCGGCTGGCCGTCGAGGCCGGCGGCGTCCCAGTTGACCTCTCCGGCGTACAGGACGGCGTTGCGGCCGCGTCCGATGTCGACGAACGCCGCCTCCATGCTCGGCAGCACGTTCTGCACCTTGCCGACGTACACGTTGCCGATCAGCGAGTCCTGCTGCGTACGGGACACGAAGTGCTCCGCGAGGATGCCGTCCTCGAGGACGCCGATCTGGATCCTGTCATCGCGCTGGCGCACGATCATCTGGCGGTCCACGGATTCGCGGCGGGCGAGGAACTCGGCCTCGGTGATGACCTGGCGGCGGCGGCCCGTGTCGCGGGACTCGCGGCGGCGCTGCTTCTTGGCCTCCAGCCGGGTGGAGCCGCGGACGCTGGTCACGCGGTCCGAGGCGGGCTCGCTGGACTGGCGGGGGGCCCGCACGCGCGTGACGGTGTTGGGCGGATCGTCGTCCTCGCCGCCGGTGAGCTCGAGGTCCTGGTCACCGCGGCGGCGGCGACGGCGGCGGCGGGACGTGACGCCCGCGCCCTCCTCGGGACCGTTCGCCGGGGTCCGTCCGTCGGTGTCCTCCGGATTCTCCGACCCGGTGTCCTCCGTCCCGGAGTCGGTCTGGCCGGCATCGCTGCGGCTACGGGTGCGACTCCGACGGCTGCGACGCGAACGACGACCGGACTCGTCCGGCTCCTCCTCCTCGGTGTCCTCCTGCGGCGGGGCCACCCTGACGGACGGCACGGTGACGGTGCTGAGGTCCGGCGCATGGAACAGCAGCGACAGGGGCGACTCGGGGATCGCGAAGGGGTCGAACCGGTTCTCGTCCGACGACGTGTCCTCCTGGGCTGCATCCTGCTGCACCGCGTCCTCCTGCGTGTCCTCCTGCGCGTCCTCCTGCGCGGTGTCCTCGCGGGGCTGCGCGGGCTGCCGGGAGTCCGTCGCGGCTGCTGAGGACGCGGCGTCCGGGCGCCCTGCGGGAGTGTCGGCTGCCGCGGGTGCGGCGACCGCGGCGTCGTCCGGCTGCACGGGCTCGGTCGCCCGGCGACTGCGGGTCCTGGTCGAGGTCCGGCGCGCCCGAGCTGGCTTCTCCTCGGCTGCAACGGCGGGAGCCGGGCCGGCGCCCGCTCCGACGGCGTCAGGGGCGTCGGCCGGCGCGGCATCGGTTGCGGGTGGAGCTGCGGGTGGAGCTGCGGGTGTAGCTGAAGTTTCGGCTGCGGGCTGCTCGACGGGACGGGCTGGGCCGGCTTCCGCTGTCGCTGCGCGTCGGCGGGTGCGGGGTGCACGGACGGGGGCCGTCACCGCAGGGGCGTCGGAGACCGGCGAAACCGCCTCGTCACCGGCAGGCACGGCGACGGCGTCCGCCTCGGTCTCATTCGTCACGACGACGGGCTTGCGTGCCCGGGTGGCCCGTTTGCGGACGGGGGCGACGGCTGCCTCCTCCTCGGGCGCCGCCTCCGGCGCCCTGGGTGGTGCCCCCTCGGGGGCGCTCGCGGTACGGCGCTTCCTCGGCGCCTTCGCCGGTGCGGCCTGCTCCTGGGATCCCGGCGCGGTAGCGGGTGCTTCCGCTACGGCCTGTTCGTTTCCCTGCTGCTCTGACTGATCCATATGTGCTCGCTCCAAGCCCCTGCGGCACCGTCCACATTCCAGCGCCCTCCAGGGCGGTATGTCGGCCGGCCGCGGGCCCTTCGCCCGGCGGCTGACCGGAAGTCGTTGTCATACCGTCCGAGGTCACACCGTCATGGGGGTGCGTCATCACTCGGAGGCCAGTGGCGCTTTTCCAACTCAGCCGCCCTTGTCGACGGTGGGTCCCGCCAGCGGATTCCGCCTACTTCCGCCGACGGGGCGGAGTCGATAGGACGGAAGCATCGCTCACGGAACGGAAGCCTGTCACTGGACCGGCGTGGGAATGTGGTTCCCCCGCCAGCCATCGCCATTGTCTCACACCGGTCCCGGGAAGGAACCGGTGGCGCGGCCCGGACTCGCGGACAGGAGCCGGTCGGCGCCGTCCCGGTGAGCGGTGCCGGCAGACCGGGCCGTTCGTCGGCGTCCGCCGTCGTCCGAGGCCGGCCGTGTCCGTCGCCGCCCCGTCCGCGGACGCCTCTACGGCGTGGATCGGGCGGGGGCCGTGCCGCGGGAAGCGGCGATCCACCGCTTCCCGCCGGGATCAGTGCTTCGGGAACTGCCCGGTGACCGGTGACGCGTCATCGGCGAGCGGCCTCGCGACCGGCACCTTCGTGCCCAGGACCTGCGCGACGACGTCGTGCGTGATCTGCTGTGCGGTGAGGCCCACGCGCTCGAGGACCTGGTTCCGGGATCCGTGGTCGAGGAACTCGACGGGGAGCCCCACCTCGTTGAGCGCGGTGTCGACGCCCGCGGACCGCATCTCCTGACGGATCCTCGATCCCACGCCGCCCGCCCGGACACCGTCCTCGATCACGATCACGATGCGGTGCTCGGCTGCGAGGTCGATCACGGAGCGGCGCACCGGCAGGAGCCAGCGGGGATCGATCACGGTGGAGCTGATGCCCTGCGCGCCGAGCCTGTTCGACACGTCGAGCGCGAGTTCGCTCATGGCCCCGACGCTGACGATCAGGACGTCGTTGGCGCGGGAACCGGCGGGCCGGCGGGACAGCACGTCGACGCCGTCGTGCAGGCGTTCGATCGCCTCGACTTCCGCGCCGACGGATCCCTTCGAGTAACGGACCACGCTCGGGGCGTCCGAGATGGCGACCGCCTCACGCAGTTCCTCACGCAGCCGCGTGGCGTCGCGCGGGGCGGCGAGGTGCAGGCCCGGGATGGCCTGGAGCAGGGCGAGATCCCACATGCCGTGATGGCTCGCGCCGTCGGGCCCCGTGACACCCGAGCGGTCGAGGACGATCGTCACCCCGGCCCGGTGCAGGGCCACGTCCATCAGGAGCTGGTCGAACGCGCGGTTCAAGAAGGTCGCATAGAGGGCGATGACCGGGTGCAGGCCGCCGAAGGCCATCCCGGCCGCGCTGGCCACGGCATGCTGCTCGGCGATGCCGACGTCGAACACGCGGTCCGGATGCCGGGCGGCGAAGCGGTGCAGTCCGACGGGGATGAGCATGGCGCCGGTGATGCCGACGATGTCCGGCCGCTCGTCGGCGATGTCGGCGATCTCGTTGGCGAACACCGAGGTCCAGGACTGCTGGCCCGCAGTGTCCACCGGTTCGCCCGTCTCCGGGTCGATGATGCCGACGGCGTGGAACTGGTCGGCCTCGTGGGCCCGGGCCGGGGCGTACCCGTGGCCCTTCTCCGTGATGGCGTGCACGATCACGGGCCCCTCGTAGTTCTTCGCGAGCTGCAGTGCCTGTTCGACGGCGGCCTGGTCGTGGCCGTCCACGGGGCCGACGTACTTCATGCCGAGGTCCTCGAACAGCCCCTGGGGTGCCCACCAGTCCTTGATGCCCTTCTTCATGGCGTGGAGGCTCTTGTAGCTGAACTCGCCGACCGTGCCGCCGTTCTGCATGCGGGTCTTCACCCAGTCGAGGGTGCGCTCGTAGACGCGGTGGGTGCGTACGGAGTCGAGGGTGGGACGCAGCGAGGCGAGATAGTCGGCCACTCCGCCGATCGTGGGCGCGTAGGAACGGCCGTTGTCGTTGACGACGATCACGACCCTGCGCCGCTTGTCCGCGGCGATGTTGTTGATCGCCTCCCAGGCCATGCCGCCGGTGAGCGCGCCGTCGCCCACGAGGACGACGGCGTAGCGGTCGCCCTCGCCGTTGAGGACCCGTGCGCGGGAGATGCCGTCGGCCCAGGACAGCGAGGACGAGGCGTGGGAGCTCTCGACGACGTCGTGCACGGATTCCGCCCGGGACGGGTAGCCGGACAGCCCGCCCTGCTGGCGCAGGGTGCTGAAATCCTGCCGCCCGGTCACGAGCTTGTGCACGTAGGACTGGTGTCCGGTGTCGAAGATGATGCTGTCCCGCGGGGAGTCGAACACGCGGTGGATGCCGAGTGTCAGCTCGACGACCCCGAGGTTGGGGCCCAGGTGTCCGCCGGTCCGCGAGACGTTGCTGACCAAAAAGGTTCGGATCTCCTCGGCGAGCGCTGACAGTTGCGCGTCGCTGAGCTTGCTCAGGTCCTGTGGGCCGTGGATCGTCTCCAAGAGTCCCATCGGCGCCTCCTCGGTTCGTTCGGCGTGGCGAGGGATCGCCCTCGATTGACCTTAACTCTAACGTCCGGGTGTCCGCCGGGGTGCCTCGATCGTCCGCCCGGCCCGCCCGGGGACCTGTGTCGTCAGGCCGGCGGCGGCAGGAGCCGCGCGAAGGACTCCATGTGGTGCGTGTGCGGATAGAGGTCGAGGACGCGCAGGGTGTCGAGCGACCAGCCGGCGGCCAGGAAGTAGCCGAGGTCGCGGGCGAACGACGCCGGGTCGCAGGACACGTAGCCGACGGCGCGCGGTCGGGCCTGCACGATCTGCCGGACCACCTTCTTGCCGGCCCCCGCCCGGGGCGGGTCGAGCAGGACGGCGTCGAGCGGCTCGCTCCAGCGGCCGAGCACGGCGTCCACTCGCCCCTGCACGATCGACACATGGTCCTGGCCGTGCAGGTTGCGCCGCGCATCACGGCTCGTCCCGGGCGCACCCTCGACCGACAGCACCGACCCCTCCGGCCCGACGGCGCGGGCGAGCGGCACGGTGAACAGGCCCGCGCCCGCGTAGAGGTCGGCGATGCGTTCACCCGGCGCCGGGTGCAGTCCATCGAGCACCGCGGACACCAGCGCCTCGGGAGCGCCCCGGTGGATCTGCCAGAAACCGGCCCCCGTGACCCTGTAGTCGATGCCGAGGACGCTCTCCTGGAGCCAGGTCCTCCCCTTCAGCCGCTCGACCTGCCCGGACTCGGGATCGAGGACGCCCACGGAGGCGCCGTGGACGGACGAGGCCACCGAAGCGACCCGGCGCGGGGACGTGCCCGCCGCTGGAACGAGCAGCACGAGCGGCTCTCCCCCCGCCCGACGGGACGGCGACGTCCACCCTCCCGATGCCGGTGAGGTCCAGCGCCCACAGCCGCAGGTCGTTGACGGCCGCGACGGCCAGCGGCATCTCCCGGACGGGGACGACGTCGTGGGAACGGTGCAGGTGCATGGCGAGACGGCCGGCGGAGTCCACCGCGAACGCCGCGCGCGTGCGCCAGGCCAGGCCGTCGGCCGCTTCCCCGGGAGCTGCCTCGACCGTCACCGCCCGGTCGGTCTTCGCGAGGCGGGTCAGCTGCTCCTCGAAGATCGCGCCCTTGAGCCGGCGCTGCTCGTCGAGGGCGATATGACCGAATTCGGCGCCGCCGACGGCGGAGCGTCCCTTCGCGGCGGCGGCGAGGGCGTCCGCCAGGGGCCAGGGATGGGTCACGCGGTGCGGGGAGGGCTCGATCACCTCGGCGACATCCGCCCGCCAGAAGCTCGCGTCCTCGTCGGTGTCGGTGAAGCGCACGCGGACCACCTCGCCCGGCAGGGCATGGCGGACGAAGACCACGCGGCCCTCGTGCCGGGCCACGAAGTGCCCGCCGTGGGCGGGCCGTTCGACGGTCAGCTCGGCCGTGCCGGCGGTGGAGCCTGCTGTCCCGTCCGGGTTCTCGGCGGGGTCGGCGGCTGGTACGGCGTCGGTCATGATGTCTTCCTACTTAAGGTCCTGATAGATCCGGGGGCCGCGTCGGAGGACGCGAGCTGCCACGGCACGCTGGCGACCATCACGCCGGGCACGAAGTGCAGCCGTGCCTTGATGCGGAGGGCGGTCTGGTTGTGGACCAGCTGCTCCCACCACTTTCCCACCACGTACTCGGGGATGTAGACCACGATGAGGTCGCGGGGTGAGTCCCGGCGCATCGTCCTGATGTACTCGAGGATCGGTGTGATGGTGTCGCGGTACGGCGAGGCGAGGACGGTGATCGGCACCGGGATCTCGTATTTCTCCCAGTCGGCGAGGGTTCGGCGGGTCTGCTCGGGATCGACGTCGACCGTGATGGCGTCCAGCCGCGACGGGCGCGAGGCCCGGGCGAAGGCGAGGGCGCGCAGCACCGGCTTCCGGACGTGTGAGACGAGGATCACGGCGTGCACGCGTGAGGGCAGGGCGCGCAGGCGGACCGCGTCGTCGATCGCTAGTTCCTCGGCGACGGCGTCGTAGTGCTTCTTGATGCTGCGCATGACAGCGAACAGGATCGCCATGGCGAGCACCGCGATCCATGCGCCGTGCTCGAACTTGGTGACGAGGATGACGGCGAGGACCGCGGCGGTGAGTCCGAAGCCGAGGGAGTTGATGGCACGGGACTTGTGGATCCTCCACCGCTCCTGCTTGCCCACCGTGCTGCGGAGGGTCCTGTTCCAGTGCCGGATGAGGCCCAGCTGGCCGCCGGTGAAGGAGACGAACACCCCCACGATGTACAGCTGCACCAGCGCCGTGACGTCGGCCCGGAACACGAGGATCAGGACAATGGCCCCCAGCCCGAGGGCGAGGATGCCGTTGCTGAACGTGAGCCTGTCCCCGCGGGTGCGCAGCTGGCGCGGCAGGTAGCCGTCCGTCGCGAGGATGGACGCGAGCACGGGGAATGCGTTGAAGGCGGCGTGGGCCGCGAGGAGCAGGATCAGGGCGGTCACCGCCACGACCGCGTAGAAGGCGGGAGACCCGGCGTCGAAGACGGTCCTCGCCAGCTGACTGACCACGGGCGCCTGGATGTAGTCGTCCGGGACGGGCGCACCGTCGAGCAGCAGCTGGGCCTGCGGATCCTGAACCACGTGCACGCGGGTGGCGTTCGCGAGGTAGAGGACGCCGGCGAGCATCGCCGAGGCGACGACGCCGAGGATCACGAGCGTCGTCGCCGCGTTGCGGCCCTGCGGGACCTCGAAGCGCGGCACGTTCGAACCGGGCCCTTCCAGGCCTGTCAGGGCCGCAGCACCTGCGGAGAACGCCCGGAGGATCAGGAGCGCGCCGGCCAGCCCCACGAGGCCGGCGTCGAGGGCGGCGTCCGGGACGATCTCGAACCGCGCGCTGGGCGCCTGCGCGAGCGTCCCCGTGAGGGCCTGGCCGATGCCGGTGGCGCACAGGGCGAAGATCCCGGCGAGGAAGGCATAGGTGATGACCGCGCGGGCGCGGATACCGCGCGTGATGCCGCGCAGGTTCAGCAGCACGAGCACCGCGACACCGACGACGGCGAGGGCGACGCGCCCACTCTCGAGGTCGGGCGCGAGCGAGACGACGTACTGCGCGGCGGCGGATACCGAGACGGCCACGGTGAGCAGGTAGTCGATCATCAGCGCGGACGCCACGGTGGTGCCGGCGCGGGGTCCGATGTTCCGCTTGGCGATCTCGTAGTCCCCTCCGCCCGAGGGATACGCGTGCACCGCCTGGCGGTAGGAGGCGACGACGACGAGCAGGACGGCGATGACGGCGAGGCCGACCCACGGCGAGACGGCGACGGAGGCCACACCCGCGAGCGCGAGCGTCAGCAGGATCTCGTCCGGGGCGTAGGCCACCGAGGACAGCGCGCTCGCCGAGAAGACGGGCATGGCGAGGCGCTTCGGCAGGCTCCTGTTCCTCAGCCTGTCGCTGGCGAAGGGCTTGCCCACCAGCACCCGCTTGACGGCCTCGAGAAAAGTCAGCACAGCCCACAGACTAGCGCGTCGCCGCTGGGAACCAGCCACTAGGCTTGATGCTGGTACGGCAGGGAACGGCAGGATCTACACCAAGAATCAGGGGTGCCCCCGGTGGCTCATTTTGTGATCATGGGATGCGGCAGGGTAGGCGTCAGCCTTGCCCATACGCTCGACGAATCCGGTCACTCGGTGGCGATCATCGACCAGGACGACCGCGCCTTCCGGCGCCTGCGGTCGTCCTTCGGCGGGCGCAAGGTCACGGGCGTCGGCTTCGACCGGGAGACCCTCAAGCACGCGGAGATCGAGGATGCCTATGCCTTCGCCGCCGTCTCGAGCGGCGACAACTCCAACATCCTCGCGACCCGGGTGGCGAGGGAGACGTTCCATGTGCCGCACGTCGTCGCCCGTATCTACGACCCGGGGCGCGCTGAGATCTACCAGCGTCTCGGCATCCCCACGGTCGCCGCGGTGCGCTGGAGCGCCGACCAGGTGCTGCGACGCATCCTGCCGGAACAGACGATCAACGGCGATTTCAGGGAGACCTCCGGCCGGCTGATCCTCGCCGAGCTCGCGTTGAGCGACGCCTGGCTGGGCAGGTCCCTGCGCAGCATCGAGTCCGCGAGTGGTGTCCGGATCGCGTACCTCACCCGATTCGGGGAAGGGATCCTGCCGACCGCCGGGACCAGCTACCAGCAAGGGGATATTCTGCACGCCATGATGCAGACGACGGCGACGGACGAGATCGCCCGCATCCTCGCCGCCGCACCACGGGAGGATCTCTCATGAGGGTCGTCATCGCCGGGGCCGGGAGCGTCGGTTCGTCCATCGCACGGGAGCTGCTGGGCAACAAGCACGAGATCCTGCTCATCGACGAGAAGCCGGAGGTGATCGGCCGCAGCGGGCTCAAGGGGGCCAAGTGGCTGATCGGTGATGCGTGCGAGCTGACGACGCTCAAGGACGCCCGCCTGGACGAGGCCGACGTCGTGGTGTCCGCCACCGGCGACGACAAGGTCAACCTCGTGGTGTCGCTGCTGGCCAAGAGCGAGTTCGGCGTGGGCCGCACGGTGGGGCGCGTGAACAACCCGAAGAACGACTGGATGTTCGACGACTCCTGGGGTGTCGACGTCGCCGTCAACACCCCTCGCCTCATGACGGCCCTCGTGGAGGAAGCCGTGGAGATCGGCGACCTGGTCCGCCTGCTGACGCTCCAGACCGGGGTGTCCTCGATCGTGGAGTTCACCGTCCCCCAGGACTCCCCGCTCGTGGGCGGGACGATCGGCTCCATCCGGCTGCCGGAGGACTGCGCCGTGGTGGCCCTGCTGAGGGACGACTCCCCCATCACCCCGAGCCCCGACGACGTCGTCGAGAGCGGCGACGAGCTGTTCTTCCTCGCGGCGATCGCGGCGGAGGACGAACTGCGCGTCGCGCTCTCGGCCCGGAGCGACGGGGCCGGGAGCTAGCTGCGCGGGCCCGGTGGCCGCGTGCCTGCCCGGGCAGGCACGCTTCCTCGACGTCAGCCAGGTGGATGGACTCGTCGACCCCGTGCGCGCGTGGGTCCGGGCCCTGCGCACCGGTGATCAGCAGCTCCACCCGCGGGCACGGCTTCCGGCGGACGAGGAGGTCGCGGCTACCTGCCGGGGACGATGCCCGAGTCGGACTCCGCGGCCGCGCGTGGCCGGGAGACGACCCACGCCAGCCACAGCCCGAGGGCATACAGCGGCAGGCCCATGGCCACGCGCATGGATCCCAGCGCCGCCACGTTCTCCGTCAGGTAGAGCGGCACCTGCACCACCAGGCGCAACGCCAGCACCGTGACGATGATCCAGGTGGCGAGGGAGTACGCGCGGACGCGGGCGGGATCCTTCCGCCACTCGATGCCCTCGTTGCGGAGGAGGCCGAACAGGAGTCCTGCGAACGGCCAGCGGAGGACCACCGACACGGCCATCGCGAGGATGTAGGCGCCGTTGATGAAGAACCCGGGGAGGAAGAAGTCCTCCGCGTTGCCCGTGCGCAGGGCGACGAAGGCGCAGAAGGCGACGCCCACGAGTCCCGCGAGGGCCTGTGTGACGGGCGTGCGCGAGACGAGCCGGATGCCGGTGAAGACGGCGGAGACCGCGAGCGCCGCGATGAGCGAGACCGGGAGGTCGGTCGTGATCGTGAAGAGGACGGTGAAGACCAGGCCCGGTGCGATGCTCTCCGCGAGTCCCTGCACGCCGCCGATCGAGGACAGGACGTCGATCTGGCCGGAGTGGTTGCGCTTCACCCCGGACCTGGCTGCGTACTGCGAGGCCAGGTCGGCCGCCGTCGGCCCGTGCTGCTGCGGATCGGGCCGGAAGGCCGCGCGTCCGTCGGCGCCGGAAGGCTCGGCGGACCCGCCGGGCTCGTTCGTGGGGTGGCTCATTCAGGACTCCTCGGGGCGGCCGATGATCTCGTAGCGGGGGTTGTACACGGTGGGCAGGCCGTCGACCCGGCTCAGCATGCCCTCGAACCGCAACGCTACCCCGGCCTCCATGCCGGGGATGCGGCGCTGGCCCATCCAGATGAGGCGCACGTCCTCCCTGGCGCCGTTCCGGTCGATCCTCGCCAGGACGGTGAACGACGGCGATGCGGTCACGGGCGCGATGGTGATCCGGTCGATCACGCCCCGCGCCTTGATCCTGCCGCGTTCCGGCAGCGCCGTGGGCACGCCGGACGTGTCCGCGGGCCTGCCCGGCGGCACGGAGGAACCGGCCGGGCCTGGTGCGTGCTGCCGGGAGGGCACGTCGGCTAGCGGGTCTCGGTGATCTCGGGCCCGCGCTCCAGCGGGTTCAGGTCCGGGCGGGCGGCGGCCGGAGCGGCCGGTGGGCCTGCTGCGGCGTCCTTCGGCAGCCGGAGCTGCAACAGCTCCCGAGGTGGCAGGGGGTGCTCGCCACGGACCACGACGACGCTGCGGAACAGCTTCTCGATGGGCGCCGCGGCGCTCGGGTTCAGGGCCGCGGGGCCGCCGAAGACCCCGCGGAGGAACCAGCGGGGTCCGTTGATCCCCACGAAGCGGGCGACGCGGAAGCCGGCCTGCCCGTCGGGGGTCTGTGCCGGCAGCTTGGCGAGCAGCTCGGTGCCGAGGCGTCCGGGGCGCTCCTCGACGGTTCCGCCCTGGGAGCCGACGGAGGTCCCGATCTGCTCCCTGATCTCGTCCCAGAGCCCCTCCGTCTTGGGAGCCGCGAAGGCCTGGAGCTGCAGGGTGGATCCTGCGAGATCCAGCGTCACCGCGATGACCCGCTTGCTGCGTTCCTCCACCTCGAGGCGCAGCTGCAGTCCTTCGGCGGCATTGATGCGCAGGGCGCCGAGGTCGATGTAGCCGTGGTCGGTGTCCTGTTCGGAGGCGTCGAAAGGACCCTGGACGGCGCGGTCGTAGTCGGCACTCGACACGTGGCCCGCGGGAGCGGACGGCTCGAGGGTGGCTTCCGCGTCGTTCCGCGCTGCTGCCGGTGCGTCCGCCGGCTCCGGTGCGTCCTCGACGGCGTCAGCCGCCGGCTCCTGCGTCAGCGGCGCGTCGGCGGTGTCGTCCTGCTTCTTCTTCCTGAGGCGCCCAAAGCCATGTCCGGGTCCTTTCCTGATGAGGTTCTCGTGGGGATGCGATGCTTCTGGCGGAGGCCTGCGGGAGGCGTCAGCCGCCGGCCGCGGAGCGGAGGTCCGCGGGTGTGGCGTCGAGGGCACCGAAGCCGCCGGTGGACCCGAAGCCGCCCGTGCCCCGCACGCTGTCGGGCAACTCGTCGACCACGGCGAAGACCGCGTGCTCGACCCGCTGGATGACCAGCTGGGCGATCCGGTCACCGCGGGTGAGGCGCACGGCCTCGGTCCGGTCCGTGTTGAGCAGGCAGACCTTGATCTCCCCGCGGTAGCCCGCGTCGATGGTGCCCGGCGCATTGACGATGGTCAGGCCGTGGCGTGCGGCGAGCCCGGACCGCGGATGGACGAGCCCCGCGTACCCGCGCGGAAGCGCCAGGGCTACTCCCGTGGGGACGAGCGCCCGCGCACCGGGCTCGAGGACGACGTCGACGGCGGTGCGCAGGTCCGCGCCCGCATCGCCGTCGGTGGCGTAGGCAGGCGGCTCGAGACCGTCGTCGAGCATCAAGATCTGGACCGGGAGGTCCTGCTGTGTAACCATTGACCGCATCTCCCACGCAAGCTATCCGGTTACCAGCGTCCCACTTTAGCGCCTTTGCCGGTGCCCCACCTGACAGTCGCGGGCGCCGGCGGCGGCGGATCCCGGGGACGGGGAGGGACGTCCCGGCCCCCGGGAGGCAGGGACCGTGCCCGGCCCTCCGCTCCTGCGGTCCGCCGGGATGAGACCCCGGGCAAATGATGGAATGCTGGTTCCATGTCCAGCGCGCCAGGGGAAGCACCCCGCAACACATCCGACCAAGCCGTCCTGTACGAGGAGCGCCTCTGGCCCTCACCCTGGATCTGGCTGATCGCGGCAGGCTTCTCCTCGGCCGTGATCGTGATGTTCGCTCCCATCTCGATGGGATTCGGCTACGGAGCGGCGCTCGTCGTCGCCGTCATCGTGTTCACCCTGCTGATCCTGTCGACCCCGCGCATCAGCGTCACCGCGACGACGCTGACCGTCGGCCGCGCGAGCATCGAACGGAAGTACCTGGGCTCGGTGGAGTGGTTCAGTGGCGACGATGCGACGCACCAGCGCGGACCGGGCCTCAACGGACTCGCGTACCTCTGCATCAGGGGCTGGATCTCCCCGGTGGTGCGCATCGAGATCACGGACCCCGAGGACCGCACGCCCTACTGGCTGACCTCGTCCCGGACCCCGGAACGCCTCGCAGCCGCTCTCGCGGCCTGATCCCGCGGGTCGGCGCCGACGTCCGGCCGAAACGGCGTCGCCGCCGTCGGTCACGGACCGGCGACGGCGTCGCACCTGCTCCGGCCGTGTCAGCCCTCGCAGTCCACGCAGTACAGCTGCCCGCCCCTCTCGAGTGCGATCTGCGAGCGGTGACGCACGAGGAAGCACGAGGCGCAGGTGAACTCGTCGGCCTGCGCAGCCAGGATCTGCACCGAGATCTCCTCGCTGGAGAGATCCGCCCCCGGGAGATCGTACGAGTCCGCCGCTGCGAGCTCGTCGTCGTCGACCGGTGGGTTCGTCAGCGCGGTCTGCCCTGCCGGCCGATGCCCCGCGAGCTCGTCCGTCCGCTCGTTCGAGCCGTCGTCGACCGCCGTGCGCGGCGCGTCGTAGTCTGTCGTCATACCTGTCTTCCGCTCCATACTGTCTGGCCATGCCGGGGATCCGCCCCTCCGGCTCCAACAACGCCGAGGGACCGGGATTTGTGCCCGCTCCCGGTATGCCGGCCGCCACGCCTTCTCGCGTAGTAGGAAAGGCCGACATTCAATGGCAAAGTTTCACGTAGCAATTATTGTCGGCTGGAGGAATTGATGCAGGAGTTACGCCTGGTGGGTGTCCATGAGGATGGCGAACATCTGCTGTTGAGCGGCGGGGAAGGCACGTCCTACCGCCTGCCCATCGACGATGCGCTGCGTGCCGCGAGCAACCGGGCCCCGGGAGCACCCCTGGCAGCATCACCCGAGGCTCCGGAGCCGGTCCGTCCGAAGACCCCGAAAGCGCCGAGACCCCCGGTGCACCTGACCCCCCGGGACATCCAGTCGCGTATCCGCTCGGGCGCGACGGCCGAACAGGTCGCCGCGGAATCCGGACTCGATCTCGCTCACGTCGAGCGGTACGAGGGACCGGTGCGTGCGGAGCGCGACTACGTGGCCTACCTGGCCCAGCGGGTGGAGGTCGCCACGCCGCTGCCCAGCCACGACGGCTACCGTTCGGCCTTCGGCGACGACCCGGCACTGCTCGGGGACATGGTCGCCTTCCGTGTCCAGAGTTACGGGATCGACCCCGTGTCGCTCGAGTGGGACTCCTGGCGGCGTCCGGACGGCTCCTGGCACGTCGAGGCGTCCTTCGACCTGCCGGACGATTCGGCCGTGGACCTCGGCGAACAGCCTCCCGCCCAGTGGACGTACAACCCCACGCGCAAGACCGTCGCCAACGCCAACCGCTGGGCGCAGGTGCTCAGTGAGCTGGAGCCGCTCGACGGACCGCTCCCCTCGCGTCGGCTCAGCGCCGTGGCGGACCGCGTGTTCGACTTCGAGGCGGAGAAGGAGGACGAGGCTCCGACGCCGGACCAGGACGGTCTGCTCGACGTGCTCCGCTCCCGCCGCGGCCAGCGCCTCGGCGCCGACGAGGAGGGCGACGACGCCCTCGCCGAGCTGCTCACACGCGGGAGCATCCCCGCCGCCCACCCCCGCGACGAGGGCGCGGACCGGGAGACGCCGGAGGCCGAGGACGTCCCGATGCCGGGGCTGGCCCTCGCTCCTCGGTCCGGGGGCGCCGACGCCTCCGCCGCGGACGACGGCCCAAACCAAGGCCCGGACCACGGCACCGACGAGGAATCCGCCGACGACGGTCCGAGCGGTGACGTCCTCGACAGCACATCCGCCGATGCCACCCACCACGACGACGGCACGCCGCGGCTGTACGAGGGTGTCAGTACGGACACCCGCGAGATCAGCATCTTCGCGCGGCCGACGCGCAGGCTCCAACCGCCGGCAGCAGCGCAGCAGGCGGCGGACTCGCCGGCGGCACGGGGTGGCGGCCGCGGCACCACGGCGGCAGCGAAGGGCCCGGACAAGGATGCCGCCGAGCGTCCGGTCAAGAACGCGGGCAAGCACCCGGTCAAGGATCAGGGCAAGGACGCCGCGAAGGACGCAGCCGAGGCCGGCCCCGAGCGCCGCGTCAAGCCGAAGCGCTCCAGCGTCCCCAGCTGGGACGACATCGTGTTCGGACGCAAGGGCGACTGACCGCGCTGCTTCCGCCATCGGCGCTCCAGCGCCAGCAGGCGCCGGGGCGCACCCGGCTCAGGAGCGGCTGATGCCCTGTTCCGCGTCCTGCAGCGGCGCACCTCCGCTGCGCGGCGGGATCGCCCTCTCCTCGAAGGGCAGCGGCACCTCGTTGGAGAAGAGCGACGGCGAGGTGCGGGACGTCTGCCGTCGCATGTGGTGCCGGCGGCAGAGCGTCTCGTAGCCCACGACCGGTACGCGGACGGACTCGTCCGCGTCGGCGTCCGGCCCGGCAGCCGGCGCCGCAGCCGGTGCCGAGTCCTCGTCGCCGGGCTGGTCGACGTCTCCCACCACCATCTGGTCGCCCTCGACCACCATGACGCCGTCGACCGTGCGCGCGTTGTGCGTGGCCCGCTTGCCGCACCAGCACAGGGCCTCGACCTGCAGGACCTGGACGCGATCCGCGAGTTCGATGAGGCGCTGCGACCCGGGGAACAGCCGTGTCCGGAAATCGGAGGTGATGCCGAAGCTGAACACGTCGATGTCCATCTCGTCCACGATGCGCGCCAGCTGGTCGATCTGGTCGACGGTGTAGAACTGCGCCTCGTCGCAGATGACGTAGTCGATGCGTGCTCCCATGGTCTGCCGCAGCGTGAGCTCGACCCAGAAGTCGGTCTCGGGGAAGACCTCGACCGCCGGGACCTGCAGGCCGAGCCTGCTCGAGATCATGGATTCGCCGGCGCGGTCGTGGGAACTGAAGAGCAGCCCTCGACGCCCGCGTGCCTTGTGGTTGTGGTCCATCTGCAGGGCGAGCGTCGACTTGCCGCAGTCCATGGTGCCGGAGAAGAACAGCAGCTCAGCCACGGCCGGTCCCCTTGCTGCTCCCCCGTCGGGAACCGCCGGGCGGTCTGCCCAGGATCAGCAGCGGGATCTCCCGCTCCGCGCGCGTCAGCGAGCCGTGCTGCCCGACCATGTCGAAGGCGGCCGGCTGGACGCGCCGCCCGTCGAGGAGGGCGATGCCTTCCCGTGCGAGGACCAGGAGGTCCCCGATACGTGGCAGCACCGTGTCCGACACCGGCCCGAAGTAGCCCGCGGCGACGGCTTCGTCGCGTGGGATGATCCATGCCCGGGTACCGAACGCCTCGTGCCAGCGCAGCGCGAGCGACTCGCGGTTGCGGACGGCGAGATCCTGCTCGAAGTACAGGTGCAGCATGCGCGGCTCGCCGCCCGTGTGCGCCACTCCGTCGATGAGGTCTGCGCGCTCGGAGTAGTCGATGCGCTGCGACGGCGGGATGTCCACCATGCCGTGGTCGGCGGTGAGGAGCAGGAGCGTGTCGGGCGGGACCCTCCGGGCCAGGAGTCTCAGTGCGGCGTCCAGGTCCTCCAGCGTCCGCAGCCATTCCGCGGAGTCGACACCGTATCGGTGTCCGGCCTTGTCGAGGTCGTTGAGGTAGAAGTACATGAGCATGCGCGGGGCGTTCGCCAGCTGCTCGGCCGCTGCGTCGATGCGGGCGTGGATGGTCTGCGCGCCGACGAAGGCCCCGCCCCGCAGGGCCGCCCGCGTCATGGGTGAGTCGGCGAAGCGGGGCTGGCTCACGGTGACGACCGGAAGGTGCTGGGACACGCGCTCGAAGACCGTCGGATGCGGTTGCCAGGCGAGCGGGTCGACACCGGCGTCCCAGCCGCCCAGCATATTGACCACGCGTCCCTGCGCAGGATCGAGGACGTCGTAGCCCACCATGCCGTGCCGGCCGGGAGCGAGGCCCGTACCGAGGCCGGCGAGTGACGCGGCCGTGGTGGACGGGAATGCCGAGGTCAGTGCTCGGGCCGCGTCGAGGCTCTCCCGGAGGTACGGTGCGTGGGCCGCGTACCTCCTCAGCAGCGACAGGCCGAGGCCGTCCACCAGGACCACGGCGATCCGGCGGGAGGACGGCAGGGCGAGGGCGTTGCCGAAACCTTCCACGCCCAGGGCCGCGGCCGAGCTGGTCAGGACCTCGGCGACGGTGGCGGTGCCGTAGGCGGGCGCCGGCGGGAGGCGCTCCAGGTGCTGGAAGGGCATCAACCGCTACCGCTGGTGATGGGGCCGGTTGAAGCGCCCGCCGAAGCCGGGCTGGCGGCGCGGCGCGACGTCGGATCCGACGTACCCGCCCGACGCGGGGCTCGCCGTGTTCACCTTCCTCAGGGCACGCGCGAAGGCCTTCGCGTTCTGCACCGCCTGGGCACCATCGGCTTCGGCACTGACGCGCAGCACGATGTCCTCCTGCGCCACGGTGCCCGTGAACCCGTGGTCGGCGTCGCACTGCGGGTCGCCGCAGCTCGCGGGGCCGATGTCGAGGCGCTGACCGCCCGACCAGGCGATGGCGAGCGTCATCTCACGGACCTGGTCGCTGGGCTTGTAGTCCTGCGGCTGCGCGTAGAGGTAGCTGAGAACCACCGAGCGGATCTGGCTCACCGGTACGGATTCGGTGGAGATCTGCGCCATCACCTGCTCGCCCGCGTCGTCGAGCTGCTGGTCGTCCACGTGCGTGATGACCAGCATGTCCTCGGTGAGGACGAGCACCGTGATGTGGCGGTGCACCTCGGTGCGCTCGAAGTGCGTCTCGAGGTGGGCCACATGGGACAGCGGCTCGCGGCCGTCGAGGGCGTCGTGGACGTGGACGACGTCGGCCACGAGCCTCGGGTAGAAGCCGGCCCGCTCGAGCGATGCATCGAGGTCACGCCGCTGGGCGGAAAGCGATGGGGTCATGCCCCCAGTTTCCCCCACCGAACCGGGTTGTGCCTAACCAGCGGGCGTCAGTCCCGCATGGCGCGGCGGGCGCTGTCCGTGCGCCGCTGGGGGTTCCCCACGTCGATCGCGGCGCTCAGGACCGCGAGGCCCGACGTCGCGACGAGGACCGGGTTGAAGTCGAGCCGGGCGATCTCGGGGTGGTTGTCCTTCAGGAGCGCCACGCGCGCCACGAGGTCCTCGAGCGCCGGAACGTCCACGGCGGGGAGCCCCTGGTAGCCGAAGAGCTTGCGGGAGGCGCGCGGCGCCCGCACGAGGTCGGCGAGGTCCCCCGTGCTCAGGGGCGGGACGGCGTGTGCCCAGTCGTCGAGCAGATTGACGGCGTCGCCCGCGAGGCCGAAGGAGACCACGGGTCCCATGAGGGGGTCCTCGATGGCGCGGATGCTGCAGGCCTGGCCGGAGGGGGCCATGGACTGCACTTCCATGCCGAAGCTGCCGAAGGGCGCCAGGACGTTCGCCATCTGCGTGATGTTGCGCCGCAGCGATGCGGCGTCGTCGATGTTGAGCCGCACGCCGCCGAGGTCCCAGACGGTGGCGGAGGTGCTCGTCCATGGTCTTGAGGGCGACCGGCCAGCCGAGGCGCTCGGCCGCCTCGACCGCCTCGTCGGCCGAGGCGAACCGCACCGACGGCAGGAGCCGGATCCCGTACGCCGCCATGAGTGCCGCGCACTCCTCGGGGGCGAGCCGGGTGAGCTCGACACCCGCGACGCGCGCCCGGACACCGGCGAGGACGCGGACGGCCTCGTCGACGTCGACGCCGTCGGGGTCGAGGAAGTCGCCGTGGTCCCGCGTGCGCCACAGCGAGTACCGCACCACGGCGCCCAGGGCCGCCAGGGCGGCACCGGGACTCGGGAAGCAGGGTATCCCGCGCTGCAGGGGGCAGCACCGTGCCCGCGGCCTGCGGTTCGGTGCCAGCGCCGGCGAGGGGGGCCCGGACGGTTCCGGGGCCGCTTGCCGCCGTCTCCGCCGGGGAGGCCGGTGGCAGCGGATCGGGCGACGACGGATGCGGCGACGGATGCGGCGACAGCGCATCCGTCACCCGAGGATCGGGGGACGGCGCGGCGGCGACGAGGCCGTCGAGCTGGAGGCGGGTGTCGAGGGGTGCCGGTGAACGAGGCGACCACGGGCTTGCCGGCGTCCTCGGCGCATCGCTGGAGACAGGCCGCGACGGTCTCGGCCGGGAGTCCCCGGGCGGGCAGCGTCGTGACCACCGCGGCATGGACCGCCTCGTCCCGCAGTGCGTCCGCGACCGCCGACCTGAGGGCGGGAATCGCCACGGACTGCCCGGTGTCGAGCTCGAGCCCGGCCTCCAGGCGTGTGACGGTCATGCCCTGCGAGGCGACGCCGTCGGCGACCACCTTGCCGAGGGCCGAGGAGTTGCTGAAGACGGCGACACCCGGTCCCTGCGGCAGCAGCTGGCTCGCGACGATCTGCGCGATGTCCATCAGCTGCTCCGTCGTCTCGACCCGCATGACACCGGATTGCCGGAGCATCGAGTCGAGCGCGCCCGGCGGTGCCTGGGTGGTGCGGACCGCGTGTCCCGGCGGCAGCTGCAGGCCGGTGACATCGGACTTCGCGACGATGACGGGCTTGGTCCGGGCCAGGCGGCGGGCGATACGCGAGAACTTCCTCGGGTTGCCGATCGACTCGAAGTAGAGACCCACGGCGCGCGTGCTCGAATCGTCCTCCCAGAACTGCATGGCGTCGTTGCCGGACACGTCGGCACGGTTGCCGGCGGAGATCACCGAGGACACGCCGAGCCCGCGCGCCGCCGCGCGCTGGCGTAGAGGAGCACGCCGAGGCCTGCGGACTGGCTGAACAGGGAGAGGGCTCCCCGCTCGGGCAGGCCGGGCGCCATCGAGGCGTTCAGCCGGACCGCGGGATCGGTGTTGACGAGGCCCAGGGATGCCGGCCCCACCACGCGCATGCCGTGCGCCCTGGCCTTGTGCACGAGGGCGCGCTGGCGCGCCAGCCCGTCGCCGCCGTCGTCCGCGTAGCCGGCGGTGGCCACGAGGAGTCCCCGGACGCCCGCGCGGGCACAGTCGTCCACGACGGCGTCCACCTGCTCGTGCGGCACGGCGATGACGGCGAGGTCCACCTGCTCGGGCACCTCCGTGAGGGAGGCATGGGAGATGATGCCGTGCAGTTCGAAGGCCTCGGGGTTGACGGCGTACACCGTGCCCGTGAAGCCCCCGTCGATCAGGTGTTCGAGGAGGGCATGGCCCACCGTCCCCCACTCGCGGCTCGCGCCGATCACGGCCACGGACGACGGCGTCAGGAGCTCGGCCATGCTCCTGGCCTCGGCGCGGTGCTCCCTCGCCTCCATGACGGCCTGCGACCGGCGGGTGGGATCGATGTCGAAGCCCAGCATCACGACGCCGTCGTCGAAGTGCCGATCGACCTCGTAGCCGGCCTCGGCGAAGACGGTGATCATCTTGCGGTTCTCGGGGAAGGACCTCGGCCGAGAACCGGCGGATCCCGTTCTCGCGGGCGGCCGCGGCGAGGTGTTCGAGCAGGATGGAGCCGACCCCGCGTCCCTGGTGGGAGTCCGAGACGTTGAAGGCGACCTCGGCCTCGAGCGGATCGTCGAGGCGGTCATAGCGGCCGATGCCGATGATGTCCGTGCCACGCGTGATCACGAAGGCCACGCGGTCGCGGTGGTCCACCTCCGTGAAGCGCTTGAGCTCCTTCGCGCTGAGCTTGGCCTTGTACGTGAAGAAGCGGAGGTAGATCGAATTCTGCGACTGGCGCACGTGGAAGGCCTGCACCGCGTCCGCGTCGAGGGGCGAGATGGGCCGCAGGTGCGCCGTCCCGCCGTCGCGCAGGACGACATCAGCCTCCCAATATTCCGGGTATTGTCCGTCCGCCACCATAGACTCAGGGTAGTCGGCATCCCCTCGACCGTGGGTCCGACCACGGCCGGAACCGCCCGCGGACCACGGACGCCCGCCGACCACCAATCTGCCCACCCGAGTTGTTGAGGAACCGCACCGCACATGGCCAGGCGCCAGAACTCCGCACCGCCGGAGGATTTCACCGAGAAGATCATCGACATCGACGTCGAGACCGAGATGGAGGAGTCCTTCCTGGAGTACGCGTACTCCGTGATCTACTCGCGCGCCCTGCCGGATGCGCGCGACGGCCTCAAGCCCGTTCAGCGGCGCATCCTGTACATGATGACGGACATGGGCCTGCGCCCCGACCGCGGCCATGTGAAGTCGGCACGCGTGGTCGGCGAGGTCATGGGCAAGCTGCACCCGCACGGTGACAGCGCCATCTACGACGCCATGGTGCGCATGGCGCAGGACTTCTCGCTGAGGCTGCCCCTCATCGACGGCCACGGCAACTTCGGCTCGCTGGACGACGGCCCGGCGGCCGCCCGGTACACGGAGGCGCGCCTCGCGGCGGCCGCCCTGACGCTGACCGACCACCTCGACGAGGACGTCGTCGATTTCGTCCCCAACTACGACAACCAGCTCACGCAGCCGGAGGTCCTCCCCGCGGCGTTCCCCAACCTGCTCGTCAACGGCGCCAGCGGGATCGCCGTCGGCATGGCCACGAACATGCCGCCGCACAACCTCGGCGAGGTGGTCGCTGCGGCACGCCACCTCATCGCGAACCCGGAGGCCTCGCTCGAGGACGTGATGCGCTTCGTCCCCGGGCCCGACCTCCCGAGCGGTGGCAGGATCGTGGGGCTCGACGGCGTACGCGATGCCTACGCGACGGGCCGCGGGTCCTTCAAGACCCGCGCGAAGGTCACCGTGGAGCAGCTCTCCGCGCGGCGCACGGGCCTCGTGGTCACCGAGCTCCCCTACACCGTGGGCCCCGAGAAGGTCATCGAGCGGATCAAGGACGCGGTCACGTCGAAGAAGCTGCAGGGGATCTCGGACATCGTGGACCTGACCGACCGCACGCACGGTCTCCGCCTCGTGATCGAGCTCAAGAACGGATTCAACCCGAACGCCGTCCTCGCGCAGCTGTACCGCTTCACGCCGATGGAGGACTCGTTCGGCATCAACAACGTCGCCCTCGTCGACGGTCAGCCCCGGACGCTCGGGCTCGTGGAGCTGCTCCAGGTGTACATCGCCCACCGCATCCTGGTGGTGCGCCGTCGCACCTCCTACCGGCTGCAGCGCAAGCGCGACCGCCTGCACCTCGTGGAGGGCCTGCTCATCGCGATCGTCGACATCGACGAGGTCATCCAGATCATCCGGTCCTCGGACGAGGCGTCCGCGGCGCGTGAGCGCCTGATGTCCATCTACGACCTGTCCGAGACGCAGGCGAACTACATCCTGGAGCTCCGGCTGCGGCAGCTGACCCGGTACTCGCGGATCGAGCTGGAGAAGGAACAGGACCAGCTCCGCCGCGAGATCGCCGAGCTCGAGGCCGTCCTCGGCTCCGAGGAGCGCCTGCGGACACTCGTCTCCGACGAGCTCGCCGGGCTCTCCGACCAGTTCGCCACGCCGCGGCGCACGGTGCTCCTCGAGTCGGAGGCCTCGGCGCCGCTCAAGGGGACCACGCCCGCCGCTCCTGCCGGCAAGGGCGCCAAGGCGGTCCTCCCGCTGGAGATCGCCGACGACCCCTGCTGGGTCCTGCTGTCCGCCTCGGGGCAGCTCGCACGCACGTCCGACCGCCAGCCGCTCGGTGACGGCCAGCGCATCAAGCACGACGCCTTCCGGTCCGTGCTGCCCTCGACGGCCCGGGGCGAGGTGGGAGCCGTGACCTCGGCAGGACGCATGATCCGCCTCCAGGTGATGGACATGCCGGCCCTGCCGCCCACCGCCGGTGTGCCGAACCTGGCGGGCGGGGTGCCGTCGTCGGAGTTCATCACGCTCGAGCGCGGCGAGTCCCTCGTGGGACTGGCACCGCTGAGCGGCGTCGTCGCCCTGGGCACCGCCCAGGGCGTGGTGAAGCTGCGTGCAGCCCGACTACCCGCTGAACCGGGACGACTGGGAGGTCATCTCCCTCAAGCCGAAGGACAGGGTCGTCGGTGTCGCGACGGCCGGCGACGAGGACGATCTCGTGTTCATCACCCGCCTCGCACAGCTGCTGCGTTTCCCGGCGTCGGCGGTGCGGCCGCAGGGCCGGACGGCCGGTGGCATGGCGGGCATCAAGCTCGCGCCCGGGGACGCGGTGCTGCACTTCGGCGCGATCGCCCGGGGTGACGAGCAGGGCGTGGTGGTCACGGTCTCCGCCGCGGACGATGCGCTGCCCGGCACGACGGCCGGTTCCGCGAAGGTCACCGAGTTCTCCGAGTACCCGACGAAGGGCCGGGCGACGGCGGGGGTCCGGGCACACCGTTTCCTCCGTGGCGAGGAAGCCCTGTCGCTGGCATGGGCTGGCCATGGGCCCGCGCGCGCGGCGTCCGCCAACGGTGTGGCCCGGGCGCTGCCCACCGAACACGGGCGGCGTGACGGCTCGGGCGTCCCCCTCTCCCAGCAGATCGACGCCGTCGGGCCGAGCCTGCTCGGCCTCATCGAGGCGTCCCGTCCCGTCGCTCCCGCCGCCGGCGTGCGCCTGGTGGACGGATCCGCACCGGACGGCGAGGGACAGGGCACCCTGCTCTAGCCGGTGCCTGCGGCGTGCCTCAGCCGGCGCGCGAAGGAAGCGGGAGATCGAACACGATCGAACGCTGTGTCGGCACGTAGCCCATGCGTTCGTAGAGTCCCAGCGCACCGGACGGATTCTCGGTGTCCACGCCGAGGCCGGCGTTGTCGATGCCCGCCGCTCGGTACCGCCGCATCGCCTCCGCGAGCAGCGCCGGAGCGAGACCCCGTCCACGCCAGGTCCTGCGGACGCCCAGCAGGTCCGTGTAGCCCTCCGTGTGGCCGAGCAGCTCCTTCGAGTCGGGGTCGTAGCTGGCGAGCTGGTACGCCGCCACCTCGCCCCTGGCAGGATCGAGCAGTGCCAGGCTCCAGTCGGCGCGGAACTCGGGGTGGGTGACCGTGAACTGCCAGGATTCCTGGTCGCGGGGTTCGCTGCCCCAGTGGTCCTGGAAGGCGTCGTTGTGGGCGAGGCGGACGAGTTCGCTGATGTTCCTGTCGGAGCCCTCGGCGAAACTGACGAGCTCGAGCTCCGGCGGAATCGGCAGGTCGGGGATCGGCTGGTCCAGCGGCCTCGTCATCTCGGTGAAGTACCGGACGATGCTGCTCCCGCTCGCCCGCAGCAGGGCCAGGTGCGAGGGATTGCGTTCCTCGACGTAGTTGCGGAAGGTCCCCTCGGCGTGTCCGGTCCCCAGCAGGCGCATCCCGGCCCGCCACGCCTGCCAGGCGAAGACGGCACGGCCTATCCCGCGCCCGCGCCACGCGGGATCGACGCCGCCGGCGCCGTGCACCAGGGAGGATCCGGGATTCATGGAGACGCGTCCGAAGGCGCGCGGGACGCCGTCGCCGTCGAAGCCGGCGATCGTGTCACGGCGCGCATCGTTCTTCGACGCCCGCAACGCCTGCTCAAGGTCGGCGCGTTGCTCCACCCAGTCCGGCTGGTCCTCCTCGGCGATGCGCCTGACCAGCTCGAGCCAGGGGGTCGATGTCGGCGTAGGCGAGCGGTCGCCACTGCAGCAGGGCGGGCAGGTCCGGAGCCTCGGGATCCCGGGCGCGCGTGGTGCCGGCATCCGTGCGAGGGGTCTCTGGGGTACTCATGACCCCCAGCGTATTGCAGGGCGGCGACGCACGTCCGGCAGGCACGGCTCCTAGCTCCGCACGCCGCCGGTGCGCGCGTCCAGCGCCACGACCCCGTCGCAGAGCGCCGCTTCGTCCCGATCGTGCGTGACGAGGAGGACGGCCGTGTCCGGGAGCCCGCGCCGCAGGTCCGCGAGCAGCGAGCGGGCACCCTCGGCGTCGAGGTGCGCGGTGGGCTCGTCCAGAAGGACGACGCCGGAGCGGGTCAGCAGGGCGCGGGCGACGGCGAGCCGCTGCCGCTGGCCGCCCGAGAGCCGGGATCCGCCGGGACCGACCGGAGCGTCGAGACCCCGCTCGAGGCCGGCGACCATCCCGGCGAGCCCCACGGCCCGCAGTGCCCCCTCCATCTCCGCCGGGGTGGCGGGGTCCCCGGGCGTGCGTGCGAGCTGCAGGTTCGCGCGCAGGCTGGAGTCGAACAGGTGGCTCTCCTGCGGGCACCAGGCGATGCGCGGCACCTCGCCCGCCGTCGCCGTCCGGCCGTCCACCAGCAGCCTGCCGTCCTCGAGGGGGCAGGAAGCCGAGGAGGGCTCCGATCACGGTCGACTTCCCGCTGCCCGAGGGTCCGGTGAGGCCCGTCCAGCGCCCCGGACGGAGGTCGAGGTCGACGTCCTGCACCACGGGATGCCCGGGCTCGTAGCCGATGGCTGCCCGGTCCAGGGCCACCGTCCGCACCGGCAGGCCGGCCCCGACGCCCCGATGGTCCTCCGTGCCCGTGGGTGCACCGAGCGAGGGCCGGATGCGCCGTGTGACGGCCGCCAGCGGACCCCAGTGCTGCACCGCCGAGCTCCCGGCGACGAAAGGCTCCACCAGTGCGAGCTGCATGAGGACCAGGACGGCGGTGAGGTCGGCGGGCAGACCCGTCGCCGTCGTGAGGATGCCGAGGGACGCGGCGCAGCAGGCCGCGACGATCACCGCCGTCGAGGTTCCGGCCGCTGCCGCGGACCGGCGGGCGGCGGCTGCGGCGCGGCGATCGAGTCGCCGTGTCGACTCCAGTGCCGCGTGGTGCGCGCCGTTCACCCGCAGGTCCGGCGCGGCCCTCAGCAGGCCGGTGACGCGCTGGAGCGCGTCGGCGCGGACCTGCACGGCGGCCGCCCCGGCGGCCTGCTCCCGGAGCACGGCGATCAGCGGGGCGACGACGAGGGCGGCGCCGACGGACAGGGCCTGCCAGCCGAGGGACGCAGGATGCAGCGCGGCGGTGGCGGCCAGCGCGGTGACACCCGTGAGGACCGCGGTCGCGAAGGGCAGCAGGGCGCGTGCGGACAGGTCCCGCAGCTCGTCGATGTCACCGACGAGGCGTTCGATCCCGCCCGAGCCGCGGGCGAGCAGCCGCCAGGCACGGCCCTCCCCGAGGAGACCGGTCCACAGGCGCAGCCGGGTGTCGTCGGCGCGGCGGAAGACGGCGCGGTGCAGCCAGAGGCGTTCCTCGTAGCGCAGGAGGGAGCGCCCGATACCGAAGAACCGGACGCCGACGATCGCGGTGAGGAGATACAGGATGGGCGGCTGCTCGGCGGCGCGGACGATCAGCCAGCCGCTGAGCGCCGTCAGTGCCACGGCGAAGACCGAGGCACCGAGCCCCAGCCCCGCGGCCGCCAGGAACCGCCGGTCCCACGGACGGACGAGGACCAGCACGTCACGCGCCCCGGCGAACCACGACGTGCCGGGACCGGCGGCGCGTGCGCCCGGGAGGGGGTCCGCTCCGACGGCATGCGGCCCGTCCGCGGCAGGTGTGCCGGCCGCGGACGGACGGCCGGCGCGGAGGGCCGCATCCCGCCGTCCCCCCGCGCCGAGCCGCACCTCGGCGGATGCGATGGCGGCCGTCTCGTCGTCGTGCGCGATCAGGAGGACGGCCAGCCCCGGCCGGCGTCCCTCGATGGCGGCGCGGATGGCACGCGACGCGCCGGCATCCACGTGCGCCGTCGGCTCGTCGAGCAGCAGGAGCCGGACCGAGGGGTCCTGCGCCCGCAGCAGCGCGCGCGCGACGGCGACCCGCCGCAGCTCACCGGGACTCAGCTCCCCCGTGCGGCGCCCTGCGAGGTCCGCGGCGCCGACGGCTGCGAGCCCGGCGCCGATGGCGGCGTCGTCCTCGGACAGACCGGCGTACAGCGCGAGCTCGGCGCGGACCGTGTCCATCACCAGTTCGGGATGCTGCGGGACCCAGGCGATGCCGCCGTCCGCCGGCGCCGCGATGCTCCCCTGCAGCCGGAGCCCGGCCGGCGCCGCCGCTTCCCCGGCCAGCGCCCGCATCAGGGTGGACTTGCCGGAACCGCTCGGGCCCCGCAGCGCCGTGATGGACCCCGCTCCGAGGACGAACGAGACGTCCTCGAGGACCGGCTCCCGGACGCCGTCGTACCCGGCTGTGAGCCGATCGACGCGGAGGACCACTCCGGCCTCCTCCGGCGCTGCGGGAGCGGAGGCGTTCGACAGCCCGGACCGGGACGGGGCCACCGGCGCGTCGACGACCGCCCGGACCCGGGCTCCGGCCTCCTCGCCGTCCTCGCTCGCGTGGTGGGCAGCACCGACGTCGCGCAGGGGTCCGTAGCACTCGGGCGCGAGGATCAGCGCGATGAGGGCCGTCTCCAGGCCGAGGTCCCCGTGGATGAGGCGCACACCGGCGAACACCGCGACGACGGCGACGGAGATCGTGCTGATGAGCTCGAGCGCGAGCGACGAGAGGAAGACCGTGCGGAGCGTCGTCATGGTGCGGGACGTGTAGGTGCCGGCGATGTCGCGCAGGGCACGCGTCTGCTCGGCGGCACGCCCCAGGCCCACGAGGACGGGTAGACCCCTGGCGAGTTCGAGCAGGTGGTCGGACAGTCGCCCCAGCGCGTCCGCCGCCTGCCGGGTCCGTTCCTGGGTGTGCAGGCCGATGAGTGCCATGAAGACAGGCACGAGCGGGACGGTGAGGACGATGATCAGGGCGCTCACCCAGTCGGCGGCGAGGATCCGCGCGCCGACGAGCAGCGGCACCACGGCGCAGGTGATGAGCGCGGGGAGGTACTGCGCGTAGTACTTGTCCAGGCCGTCGAGCCCGCGGGTGAGCAGTACCGCGAGGGAGCCCTGCCCACCGCCGGCATCAACGGCCCGCGTCGCACCGCCGTCATCGAGAACGCGCAGCAGGGCGGCCTCGCGCAGGCGCTCGCGCACGCCGAGGGCGAGGCGCGCGGCCGTGGCGTCCTGGCCCCACGCCGCGATGGTGCGCAGCGCGGCACCGAGGACGCCCTGCAGCAGGACGGCCGGACGTCCGGCGACCCGCTCGCGACGGACGCGATGCCGAGCGCGAGGGCCTGCGCCATGAGGACCAGCCCTGCGGGTGGCGGCGAGGACGCCGAGGAGGTAGACGGCCGACGTCGAACCGGCGGCTCCCGCCGGCCCACCGGACCTCAGCACGGCCATCGGGGACGGGCGGCGGGGCGCCTGCCCGCCCTCGGGGCCGCCGGCGGCGGCCGACGGGGTGCCGTGCGGGGTGCTGTGCGGGGTGCTGTGCGGGGTGCTGTGCGGGGTGCTGTGCGGGGACGCGGCCGCCCTGGTGGCTCCGCTCACAGCGCTGTCACGGCGTGGGCGGCCGGGATGCTCGCCTCGGACACGCGCTGCCGGAAGACCCAGTAGGTCCAGGCCTGGTAGGCGAGGACGAGCGGGAGGCCGAAGCAGGCGACCACGCTCATCAGTCCCAGCGTGTAGGGCGAGGACGAGGCGTTGTGCACCGTGAGGTCGAACGCGGCGTCGAGGGTGGAGGGCAGGACGACGGGGAAGACCGCGCCGAAGATCGATCCGACGAGGGCCAGCATCCCCGCGCCCAGCGCCGCGAAGGCCCGCCCGTCCCGGCCCGCCACCGCGGAGCGGTACGCCGCCGTGAGGCACGCCGCAGCGAGCACGACTGCCAGCCAGGTGACCACCGAACCGGTGCGCAGCTGCACGAGGACCGCCCAGCCCAGGAACGGGATCATCGCGAACGGCAGCAGCCGGCGGACCAGGCGGTCGGCCTGGCCCCGCACGCCTCCCTCGGTCTTGAGCGCCACGAACGCCGCCGCGTGCACGAGGCAGAACAGGACGACGGCAGCCGCGCCGAGGAGCGCCGGCGCGGTGGCCCAGGCGAGGGCGCCCCCCACGCGGTTCCCGTTCGCATCGAGCGGCAGTCCCGTCGTCGTCAGCGCGAGCGCGGCACCGATCCCCGCCGCAGCGGTGAAGGAGCCGACGGCGATGGCCCAGTCCCAGCGATTGCGCCAGGAGTCGCTGTCCTGCTTGCCGCGCCACTCGAAGGCGACCGCGCGGAAGATCAGGCCGAGCAGCACCAGCAGGAACGGCAGGTAGAGCGCCGACAACAGCGAGGCGTACCAGTGCGGGAAGGCCGCGAACGTCGCACCGATGGCGGTGACGAGCCACACCTCGTTGCCGTCCCAGACCGGGCCGACCGTGTTGAGCAGGACGCGCCGCTGGGTGTCGTTGCGGGCCAGGAGCTTCATGAGCATCCCCACCCCGAGGTCGAACCCCTCGAGGAAGAGATAACCGGCCCAGAGCACGGCGATCAGCACGAACCAGAGGGTGGGCAGTGCCTCGGTCATCAAAGAGCCTTCCATGAATCAGGGTGGATCATCGTCGCCGCGCCGGCGCCGGCGCCGGTATCGGCGCTGGCGCCGGGAGAATCAGTAGGCGAAGGCAAGGACATCGCCGTCGTCCTTCCTGCCGCCGTGCGGGCTTCCCGCGTCGTCGTCCTCCTCGGCGTGTGCGAGTTCCGGCATGGCGGATGCGGTCCCGCCGCGGACGTAGGTGACGAGGAGCCGCACCTCGACCACGAGGAGGACCGCGTACACCGAGGTCAGCACCACGAGGGAGGCGATCAGCTCGGCCAGGGAGACACCGGGCGAGACGGCGGCGGCGGTGAACATGAACACGCTGTCGATCCCCGACGGGTCCGGGTTGGGCGCGACGACGAACGGCTGCCGTCCCATCTCGGTGAAGATCCAGCCGGCCGAGTTGGCCCCGAAGGGCGCGAGGATGCCGAACACGGCGAGCCTCATGAGCCGGCGGGACTCCGGGACGGTCCCCCTGCGCAGGACCCAGAGGGCCGCTGCGGCCGCGGCTGCGGCGATCGCGCCGAAGCCGACCATGATCCGGAAGCCCCAGTAGGTGACCTCCATGACGGGCAGGTAGTCGATCTCGGTGCCGGCACGCTCGCCGTACATGGGGTCATCCGGCAGTGTGGTGCCGTACTTCTCCTGGTACTCGGGCAGCAGGGTGTTCACGCCCTTGACCTCGGTGGTGAAGTCGCCGTTGGCGAGGAAGGACAGCACACCGGGGACCTCGATCACGGCCGTGATGTCGTCGCAGCTCTGCGCACCGAGGTTGCCGACGGACAGGATCGAGAAGCCTGTGCCGTCATGGCACGCCGCTTCCGCTGCGGCCATCTTCATGGGCTGCTGGTCGAACATGAGCTTGCCCTGCAGGTCACCGGTGATCCCGGTGCCGGCGAACGCGATCATCGCGACGACGGCGCCGGCCCGAGCCGAGCGGAGCCATACGGCATGGTCGACGGCGTCCCGGGCGCCGCGCGGGTTCCCGACGACGAGGCTGCCGTCCGCATTGAGGGTGTCCAGGCCGTCATGGCGCCGCTTCCACAGGTGGTACCAGCTGATGCCGAGGAGGAAGGCCCCGGCCACGGCGAGGGCACCGAAGACGGTGTGCGGGAAGGCGACGAGGGCTGTGTTGTTCGTGAAGACCGCCCAGGCGTCCACCATCACCGGCCGGCCGTCGACCATCTCGACGCCCACGGGGTGCTGCATCCAGGAGTTCGCCACGAGGATGAAGTACGCCGAGAACACCGAGGCCAGGACGGCGGCCCACAGGGACAGGAGGTGGAGAAGGCGAGGGAGGCGTCCCCACCCGAAGATCCACAGGCCGAGGAAGGTGGACTCGACGAAGAAGGCGAGGAGCGCCTCCATGGCCAGCGGTGCTCCGAAGACGTCACCGACGAAGCGGCTGTACTCGCTCCAGGCCATACCGAACTGGAATTCCTGCACCAGCCCGGTGGCCACGCCCATGATGAAGTTGATGAGGAAGAGCTTCCCCCAGAACTTCGTCATGCGGAGGTAGTAGTCCTTGCCGGTGCGGTGCCACATCGTCTGCATCCCGGCGACCAGCAGCCCCAACCCGATGGTGAGGGGAACCATGAGGAAGTGGTAGACAGTGGTGATCCCGAATTGCCACCTGGCAATTTCCAAGGCTTCCATGGGGCCCTTTCAGCAGCGCCTGGCGTCGGCGACGACGGAACTTCTACAACCCGTAGAAAAAGTTCTTCTACACATCGTAGAACAATTTCGCACCGATTTCTACGTGGAGTAGAAATGTCTGCCCGGACGCTGTACTTTTAAGGCAGCACGCTTGATCGCTCCCTCCGGGGAGCGGATCCGGGTCCGAGGCGGACCGGGATCGCGCAGAAATTGAAGGAAGAACATGGCAACGCTCGGAGACCTCGAACGCACGGTGATGGACCTGCTGTGGACAACGCCGGAAGCGATGACCGCCAATGAGCTGCGGGACGCCATCGCGGAGGCGCCCTCGGGTGAGGTGGGACGCGAACTCGCCGTGACGACGGTGCTCACCGTGCTGTCACGGCTGGAGAAGAAGGGCCTGGTCGAGCGGGAGCGCGACAGCCGCCCCCATCGCTACAGGTCCGTGACGAGCCGCGAGGACCACACCGCGGAACTGATGCACGAGGTGCTCGTGACGGCCCCCGACCGCGAAGCAGTGCTCGCGCGGTTCATCGGCAGCGTCTCCGAGGCCGAGGCCGAGACCCTCCGCAAGCTGCTCGGCGGCAGCTGACCCGCCCGTGTTCTGGGCCTCGTACCTGCTTGCTGCACTCGCGATCATCCTTGCGTGGCCCGCGCCCATCGCGCTGTCGCGGGCCTCGTGGCCCGCACGCGCGCCCTTCACCGCCATGGTGCTCTGGCAGTCGATAGCACTCGCCGGCGGCCTGTCCATGATCGGGGCCATGCTCGTCTGGGGCCTCGAGCCGCTGGGTGACAACCTCGTGTCGGCGTCGGCCGGATTCTTCACCATCCTGCTCGACGACGAATCGGCGCAGACGCTCGGCGTGGTCCATGTCTTCGCCATCAGTGCGGCGACCCTCCTCTTCGCGCACCTCCTCTTCACCCTCGCGCTGACGTTCATCCGGATCCGGCGACAGCGTCGACGCCACCGCGACATGCTCACGCTGCTCAGTTCACCCGCCGCCGATCAGCCCTCGACCCTCGTCATCAACCACCCGGCGCCGGTGGCCTACTGCCTGCCCGGCGGGGCCCGCTCCGTCACCGTCATGTCCGACGGACTCATGGACCTCCTGTCGCGTGCCGAGCTCGACGCCGTCCTGACCCATGAGAACGCGCACCTGCACCAGCGCCATCACCTGCTGCTCTGGGCATTCGCGGCCTGGCGCTCCGCCCTGCCGTGGCTGCCGACGTCGCAGCTCGCGCAGCGGGCGGTCAGTGAGCTGATCGAGATGCTGGCCGACGACGAGGCGCTCCGCCACGTGGACGAGCCCACCCTCGTCCGGGCGATAGCCATCGTGGGGTCCGGCGCCCTGCCCTCGTCACCGGATGCCCTCGACGATCCCCTCGCCGAGTCGGGCCGGAGCGGTGGGGCCGTCCGGGCGGACGTGACAGGCGGTACCGCCGACGTGCACTCGACGGCCCACCGGCTGCGCCGCCTGCTCACTCCCCTGCCGCCCCTCAGCCGGATCCAGCAGGGGGCAGCGCTCTCCGCCGCCGGTCTGCTGCTGGTGGTCCCGCCGGCACTCCTGGTGGCACCCGAACTGCTCGGCTGAACCCGTCATGCACAGGGGATCCCTTCCCGGCGCCGCCGTGTCCGCGCTGGCACCGGCCGTCCGGGCACGTCCCCGGCCTCGGGGCAGACCGTGGAGGAAGGGGCCCCGACAAAGGACAGCTTCGATCAGGAGAAGGGCACCGAGCACGCCAGGTCCGTCTGTGCGTTCTCGGGACAGAACGACGCGGCGGAACGGGCCTCTCCTTCCGGCGGCCGGGTGCAGTCCTACGGACGGCTGGTGAGGCTCGGCCTCACGGGGGAGTTCGCGAGCCCCGGTGGGGCCGACCGGGGCCTGACCGGAGCACGCGGCGCCGGTCAGGCGTCGATGCGGTCCCGATCGAGCGATGAGGCGCCTGCGACGATGAAATCCTTGCGCGGTGCGACATCGCTCCCCATGAGCAGGCCGAAGACACGCTCGGCCGACTCGGCCTCCTGGATGCGCACGCGGCGCAGGGTGCGGTGCCGCGGGTCCATGGTCGTCTCCGCGAGCTGGCCCGCATCCATCTCCCCCAGGCCCTTGTAGCGCTGAATGGGAGACTTGTACCGCTTGCCCTGCTTCTCCATGGCCGCCAGCAGCCGCGTCAGTTCCGCCTCCGAATAGGTGTAGATCATCTCGTTGGCCTTCGACCCGCCGTTGATCACCTCGACCCGGTGCAGCGGTGGTACGGCCGCGTAGACGCGGCCGGCCTCGACCAGCGGGCGCATGTACCGGAAGAACAGCGTCAGCAGCAGCGTCCGGATGTGGGCTCCGTCCACATCGGCGTCGGTCATCAGGATGACCTTGCCGTAGCGCCGGGCGTCCAGCTGGAAGCTCCGCCCCGAACCCGCGCCGATGACCTGGATGAGGGCGGCACACTCCGCGTTGGACAGCATGTCCCCGACCGAGGCCTTCTGCACGTTGAGGATCTTGCCGCGGATGGGCAGGAGCGCCTGGTAGTCGGAGGACCGCGCCAGCTTGGCGGTCCCGAGGGCACTGTCGCCCTCGACGATGAACAGTTCGGAGCGCTCCTGGTCGTCGATGCGGCAATCGGCGAGCTTCACGGGCATGCTCGACGTCTCGAGGGCGTTCTTGCGCCGCTGCGTCTCCTTGTGGACCCGTGCCGAGATCCGCGACTTCATCTCGGCGACGACCTTCTCGAGCAGCAGCGCCGACTGCGCCTTGTCGTTGCGGGCCGAGGAGGACAGGCGTGCCTGCAGTTCCTTCTCCACCACCTTCGCGACGATGGCCTTGACGGCCGACGTCCCGAGGATCTCCTTGGTCTGCCCCTCGAACTGCGGCTCGGCGAGGCGCACCGTGAGAACGGCCGTCAGCCCGGCGAAGACGTCGTCCTTCTCGATCTTGTCGTTGCCCGCCTTCAGCTTGCGGGCGTTGGCCTCGATGACCTTCCGGAAGGTCTTCAGCAGCGCCTGCTCGAACCCGCTCTGGTGGGTGCCGCCCTTCGGCGTCGCGATGATGTTCACGTAGCTCCGGACCGTCGTCTCGTAGCCGATGCCCCAGCGCAGCGCGATGTCGACGTCGCAGTCGCGTTCCACCTCCGCCATCCGGCTGTGCCCGCGCTCGTCGAGGACCGGCACCGACTCCTTGAAGCGGCCGGACCCCTGGAAGCGCCACACGTCGGTGACAGCGGTGTCGAGGGCTAGGAACTCGGCGTACTCGGAGATCCCGCCGTCGTGCTGGAAGACCTCCTCCACCGGACCGGTCTCACCCGGCGTGCCGGGGAGCTTCCGTTCGTCGCGCAGCGTGATGCGGAGCCCCGGCACGAGGAAGGAGGTCTGCCGCGCACGGGTCTGCAGTTCCTCGTAGGAGAACGTGGCGTCGCGGGTGAAGATCTGCCGGTCGGCCCAGTACCGGATACGCGTGCCGGTTCGCCCACGCTTGGCCGTGCCGACGACCTCGAGGCGCGAACCGTCGAGGAAGGGCTCGAACGACGACGTCGGCGACGGCGTCCGGCCGTCCTTGAAGATGCCGGGCTCGCCGCGCCGGAAGGACATGGCGTAGGTCTTGCTGCCGCGGTCGACGAACACGTCGAGACGGGAGGACAGCGCGTTGACGACGCTCGCTCCGACGCCGTGCAGGCCGCCCGACGCCGTATAGGACCCGCCGCCGAACTTGCCGCCGGCATGCAGCTTGGTGAAGACGACCTCGACGCCGGTGAGGCCGGTCTTCGGCTCGATGTCCACCGGGATGCCCCGGCCGTCGTCGTGGATCTCGACGGAACCGTCCGCATGCAGGATCACCGTGATGCTCTGGCCGTAGCCGGCCAGCGCCTCGTCGACCGAGTTGTCGATGATCTCCCACAGGCAGTGCATCAGCCCGCGGGAATCCGTCGAGCCGATGTACATCCCGTGACGCTTACGCACGGCCTCGAGGCCCTCGAGGACGGAGAGGTGCCGGGCTGTGTAGTCCGAGGTGGGGGGTGTCACGGGGGAAGAGTCTCCTTGGCGGAACGGGCACGATCCAGGACAGGCGTCAGGAGGGTGAGGGGGAAGAGTAGATCCAGTTTATTACGTGCCGCCGACACGAAGGGGCAGGCGCGTCCCGACGCCATTCCCGGGCCTGCGGACGGAAGCCCTACCCCCTGGTACGCCCGGAGCGAAAGGAGGCCCAGCCTGCGAAGAGGCGGCGACGAATAGTGGTTATATGAGTACACGATCCACATGAGGAGGCATTCATGACCACTGCAGTAGCAACTCGCGAACTCACTGCCCTGGACCGCTGCGACCGATGCGGCGCCCAGGCCTACGTGCGGGCCGTCCTTTCGTCCTCCGGTGGAGAGCTTCTGTTCTGCGGCCACCATGCGCGCGCCGTCGAAGCGAACCTCAAGCCGCTCACGTCCGAGTGGCAGGACGAGACCAAGCGGCTTCACGAGAAGCCCGCGGTCGTCGGCGACTGATAATCGCCGGACGCCGCACCCCACGACCTGAGAACAAGCGCTCCGTGTACAGGCGCTGAAGCGTAAGGGCCCCTCCGTCAGGAGGGGCCCTTCCTGTTGGTGGGCGGGGACGGGCCCGCGGTCCGCCGGCATCGATGGCCCGCCGGGCGGCAGGGTGCACCATCCGGCGGATCCGGACGGAGCGAGCATCCCGGAGCGGACACGCGAAAGGGCCCCTCCCGCAGGAAGGGCCCTTTCGGAGGTCCTGATCAGTCGAGGTAGTCCCGCAGCACCTGTGACCGCGACGGGTGACGCAGCTTGGACATCGTCTTCGATTCGATCTGGCGGATGCGCTCACGCGTGACGCCGTAGACCTTACCGATCTCGTCCAGCGTCTTCGGCTGGCCGTCGGTCAGCCCGAACCGCATGGCGACCACGCCCGCCTCCCGTTCGGAGAGGGTGTCGAGGACGGAGTGCAGCTGCTCCTGCAGGAGCGTGAAGCTCACGGCATCGGCGGGCACGACGGCCTCGGAGTCCTCGATCAGGTCACCGAACTCCGAGTCGCCGTCCTCACCCAGGGGCGTGTGGAGTGAGATGGGCTCGCGGCCGTACTTCTGCACCTCGACGACCTTCTCGGGGGTCATGTCGAGCTCGAGCGCCAGCTCCTCGGGAGTGGGTTCGCGGCCGAGGTCCTGCAGCATCTGGCGTTGCACGCGGGCCAGCTTGTTGATGACCTCCACCATGTGCACCGGGATCCGGATGGTCCTGGCCTGGTCGGCCATGGCACGGGTGATCGCCTGGCGGATCCACCAGGTGGCGTAGGTCGAGAACTTGAAGCCCTTGGTGTAGTCGAACTTCTCGACAGCGCGGATCAGGCCGAGGTTGCCTTCCTGGATGAGGTCGAGGAAGAGCATGCCGCGCCCGGTGTATCGCTTCGCGAGGGACACCACGAGGCGGAGGTTCGCCTCCAGCAGGTGGTTCTTCGCCCGCTTGCCGTCGTGGATGACGAACTCGAGTTCACGCTTCAGCTTCGGATCCATGTCCGGGTCGGCAGCGATCTTCTCCTCGGCGAACAATCCGGCCTCGATGCGGAGGGCGAGATCGACCTCCTGCTCGGCGTTGAGCAGTGCGACCTTGCCGATCTGCTTCAGGTAGTCCTTGACGGGGTCGGCGGTGGCACCGGCCGAGACGACCTGCTGCGCGGGGGCATCGTCGTCATCGGCGTCCGAGTAGACGAATCCGGTGGTCGTGCCGACCTCGGCCGCTTCGGGCTTGAGGTCCTCCGGGTCCACGTCGACGGCGACGTCGACGGCGGGGGTCCGCTCCGTCGAGCATATCCACCGAGCCCTGTGCGTCCGAGGTCGAAGCCTTCGCGGCCGCAGCGGACGAAGCAGCTTTCGTGGCAGGCTTCTTGGCCGCTACCCGTCGCTTGGTAGTGGTGGTACCGGCGTCTGGCGACGCCGGCGCTGCTGTCTTCTTGACCGACACAGAGAACCTTTCGTACGGCGGTGTGTGGTGCCATCAGAGGGACAACACCACTATGACCCTGTCAAGTCCGCGCTGTTCACCAGAGGGATCCGACGGGGCGGTTCCCTAGGGAACGGTCCTGCCGCCCGCGCTATTCCCCGTGGATCCGCCTCTCGGCGAGGACCGTCGTGGAATGCCCGGTGATGTTCTGGTGCGCGGACCCAACCGGGTCTCATTACCATTGTCTCACGATCGGCGTCCACGCCGGAAATCATCGGCCGGGTCGTTCAGCCGTCCCGGCACGCCGCAGGACGGCGTCGGATCCTTCCCCGCCGCACCTGCCGTCCAGGCCGTGGACCTGCTCCTGGCCCAGGCCGGCAGCCCCCCGCGCCGGAGGAGTTCGTGCAGCAGGCGGGCGAGCCGGTACCCCGGTACCGCCTGTTCCGCGGCGTCGAGGTAGACCGCCGCCCGCAATATCCGCGTCCGCGGGCGTATTCGAACCAGGCCGACATGGTGAGGGCCGCTGCCCTGGCCTCGCCGTCCGATACCTCCGCCAGTCGTCCGAGGACGACCGTCATGCCGTCCACGCGGTCCCAGGCGATGGCTCCGGTGAACCTGCCGGCCAGGACATCCGCGTAGACCAGGCCGGCGTCGCCGGTGATCGTTACTCCGCCGGGTGCCGGAGTAGCGGGCGCTCCCCCGGCCCGGCCCGCGCCGGTCCCGGATCCCCGGCCGCTCTCCGCCGATGCCGGCAGCCCCAGCGCCGCACGCAGTCCGTCCGCCTCCCGCACGTCCGGCAGGACCCGGGCTCCGCGGAGCGTGCCATCGTCGGCCCGTGTCCCGGCGGACCGGGAGTCGTCGATGAGG
Organism: Arthrobacter sp. MN05-02; assembly: GCA_004001285.1. NCBI lineage: Bacteria > Bacillati > Actinomycetota > Actinomycetes > Micrococcales > Micrococcaceae > Arthrobacter > Arthrobacter sp. MN05-02. Next base: position 1,475,230 of record AP018697.1, on the reverse strand, counting down.
CCGCATGCCGCGACCCCGGCCCGTGCCGTGCCGGACCCGACACAGGCACTGGCCAGGAGGAAATCACGGACGGTCCGCGACTCGATACTCGCCAGGAGGAACGCCGCGACATCGGGCTCGGCGTCGACGACGAAGACTTCCGGCCGCAGGAGTACCGCGTCCCACACGTCCGATACCGCCTGGAACTGGGCCGGGGACGTCCAGCGACCGGCGCACCCGGACGCGTAGCGCGCATGGGCCTCCTCCACCGCCCGGAGGCGGTGAACGGGTCCGGCGGTCCGTCGTGCCACGGACGGGACTGCGCGGAGCACGGCGTCCGACGCCGAGGCATCGAACGCGCTCCCACTGAAGATCAGCTCGGCATTGAGCGGGCTGTGGACCACGGCGTCGAGCGGTCGGCCGGGCCAGGGGGCAGCACTCGCCGTCGCTGCAGAAGTAGTCGCGCCAGGCGGAGGCCGAGACGAGCCAGCCGCCGTGGACCGGTAGCCCGGCGGCTTCCAGGATCGCTTCGACGACTCGGACCAGCCCGTGCCGGGGTGGGAGTGCCTGCCGTGGCCAGTCCTCCTTCGTGTAGACGACGAGGAGGGTGCCGTCGGCGTCTGGGTCCCCCCGCAGGAAGGACACCACTCCCTCGGCGAATGCGCGGGAACTCCCGTCGTCGGGCGGCAGGTCCACCCGCAGGGTGGCACCGAGCCTCCGGCCCGTCGTCGTGAAGACCACGAGGCTCTCCTCGGGCAGGAATCCGAGGGCGTGGGGAACGTAGGACAGGAGGTCCGCCGGGGACGAGACGGCGATGGGAGGGGACGGCGGGATGCCCGGCGCCGGGCTCGTAGGAGATGACATGGCCGCCAGCCTGCTACGCGGACAGGGCCTCCGATCGGCCGGCCGGCGCTATGTGGACAAGCCGGCTGCGCGGAGGGCCACCGGTGCGAGCTAGTCGCCGGAGGGCCTTCGAGCAGCCTTCTCGTCCCGGCGCCGGCGGCGCTCGCGGGCCAGCGCGTCGCGGATGGGCGGGACGACCACGCCCTGCTCCGCCATCCGCCGGCGAACTCTGCGCCGGGCGATGACGACCGCCACGACCCCCGCCGCGAGGAAGACCAGCTGCACGGCCATGGCGAGGCGGAAGGACGCAAGGGCGTAGAGGTCACCCCGGGAGAAGCCACTGCCGAGCAGGACGTCGAGCACGACGCCGATGACGAACATCGACAGCAGGGACGCCATGAAGCCGCCGATGTTGACGATGCCCGTCGCCGTTCCCATGCGGGCCGCGGGATTGAACGTGCGGGCGAAGTCGAAGGCGATCATCGACCCCGGACCGCCGACGGCCAGCGCGACGACCAGCAGCGTCAGCAGCGGCAGCGGAGCCGGTCCCGGGTAGAGCAGCACCGCCAGCCAGGCGGTGGCCATGAGGGCGGCGATCGCCAGCACCATGGTGGACCGCCGCAGCGGATGCCGCCCCACGTACCTCCCGAGCAGCGGTCCGCAGGCGATCCCCACCGCGACGAACAGGGTCATCAGGGCGGAAGCGGCACCCTCGCCCACCTTCTCCGCCCTGACCAGGTACGGGTAGCCCCACATCAGGACGAAGACCGTCCCGGGGAACTGGATGGTGAAGTGCGACCACAGGCCCAGACGTGTCCCCGGTTGCCTCCACGCGGCGGCGAGCGAGGTCCCGGTCTGCCGCAGGGTCTGCGGAGAGCGCTCGCTCCCCGCCACCGGCGAATCACGGATCACGGTGATCGAGAGGACGACGGCGAGCACCGACAGTGCCGCGGCCGAGAGGAAGGCCGGCTGCCAGCCGAACGTCGACAGCAGTGCCACGAACGGGATGACCGAGACCACCTGGCCGAGCTGGCCGATGATGCCCGTCCACTGCGTGAGGACCGGGATCCGCCGGGGCTCGAACCATGCGGGCAGCAGCCGCAGGACACTGATGAAGGTCGTCGCGTCGCCCGCTCCCACGAACAACCGCCCGACGATACCCGCACCGACCGAGTCGGCGAAGGCGAGTTGTGCCTGGCCGACCGCCATGAGGAGGCCGCCCGCGACGATGAGGGTCCGCGGTCCCCACCGGTCCACGAGGACACCGACCGGAACCTGGAGACCCGCGTAGACGAGCAGTTGCACCACGGTGAACACGGACAGCTGCGAGGCGGAGGCGCCGAAGCGGTCCGTCGCCTCCAGTCCGGCGACACCGAAGGTGGTGCGCTGCGTCACTGCGACGAGGTAGGCGGTGACACCGGCCGCCCAGACGAGAAGTGCCCTCGAGGATCTCACAGCCCCATTATCGCGTGGCGAGCGATCCATCCCCTTCCTCGTTACGGCCCATGGCCAGGAGCACACCCGCGTGCGGACGGGCCGGCGGCCGGATCGCGATCTCCGCGGAGACTGGCCTAGGCCACGGAGCGCGACCCGGGACCGGCCGGTCCCTCGTCGTCGCGTCCCGCGGCGTCCCCTGACCCCGGATCGCGTTCACGACCGTCGCCGTCGTCGCCGCCGTGGCTGCCGTAGTCGATGGGGCTCGCGCCCAGGAACTCCGTGTCCCAGAGCAGCGTGGACTCCTCCTCCGCCTGCGGGCTCGCGAGGTACGCCTCCACGGCGGCACCGAGCTCCTCGGCGCTGGCCAGCTCGCTGTTCTCCTTGACCAGCAGCGATCTGCGCTCGGCTCCGTCCGCGTACTCGTCGTAGCGCTTCTCGAGCGACGCGACCACGGACTGCACCTCGGCCGAGTTGCCGACCTGCCGGGCGATCTGGCGCTCGACGTCGCGCCCTGTCTCGCGGAGCCGGTCCGTCGGCAGCACGAGCCGCGCCGTGGCGCCCAGGTACTCGAGCCCGGCGACGGCTGCCGGCGGGTACTCGGCCTCGGAGAGGTAGTGGGGTACGTGGATCACGTGCCCCACGACGTCGTTCCCCGCCTCGATGAGACGCAGCTCGAGCACATGACCGATGGACGCCTGCAACTCCGCGGTCGGACGCCAGGCGTTCATGCCGTCGATGAGGTCGGAACGGTTGCCGTGCAGCGTCACGCCGATGGGTCGCGTGTGCGGGACCGGCATCGGGATGGCATGGAGCCAGGAGACGAGCGGCACCTCGAGGTCCTCCACCAGCCCGACGACGGCGCTCGCGAAGCGCTCCCACTGCAGGTCGGGTTCGACACCGGTCAGGAGCAGGAACGGCTCCCCCAGTCCGTCGTACAGTCGGCGCAGCTCCAGCCGGTGCGGCTGGTAGTCGGTCAGGTGGTCCTCGGCGAAGGTGATCTTCGGGCGCCTGCCGCGATAGTCCATGAGCTGGTCGGCGTCGAACTCGGCCACCAGCTCGTGCTCGAGGACTTCGAGCAGTTCCTCGCTGACCTGCGAGACGACGTGCCCGGCATCCAGGAAGCCGGTGAGGCTCACGAGCAGGGGGAGCCCCTTGATGCCGGGGTCGCCGAAGACGTCGGCATCGGTGTTGTACAGGGTTCGTGGATCCAGCATGGCTCTCTCCTCCGGTCGGGTCCTGCTCCTGTCAACACCGTCCACGCCTGCTTCATTCCGTACCACGCGACGCGTCCCGCGAGGAGGATCCATCCCCACCGACCGCCCCGCACCGCGCGACGCCGCGCGTCGCGGGGCAGCGACTACGATCGTCAGGACGGTTCCCGGACCACCAGACGCAGGAGCCGCGCAGACCCTGGACAACCCATCCGGACACGAGGAGACAGATTCCGTGATCAAGACGACCGAACTACACCTGACGGCTTCCGCGAAGGACCTCAAGAAGATTCCGAGCGACGCGCTCGTGATCGCGGTCGCCAAGGGGACGGACGGGCCGGTCCTCCTCGACAGCCCGTTGCCCTCGAAGGCGGCACGCGCCCTCGGGGACTCGCTCCAGGTTCTCGGCATCACCGGTGCCGCCGACGAGGTGCGCCGCCTCCCCGGGCTGCCGGACACCGGAGCCGATTCCCTCGTCCTCTCCGGCGTGGGCACCGTGGCGAGCTCGGAGGCACTGTCCCCGGAGACCCTGCGCCGTGCCGCCGGTGCCGCCGTCCGCCAGCTCACCGGCCTGGAGACCGTCGTCCTCGCGCTGCCGGCCGACACCGTGGCCGCCGCCGCCGCCGTCGCCGAGGGCGCAGCGTTCGGTGCCTACAGCTACGAGGGCCACAAGTCGGGGATCAGGGCCGACGGGACCGTGGCCCCGTCGAAGGACAAGGCCGCCGTCCGCAACGTCGTCGTCCACACCTCCGCGGCCGACGACGCCGACCTCGCGCCTGCCTTCACACGCGCCACCATCCTGGGCAAGAACGTCAATGCCACGCGCTCCCTCGTGAACCAGCCGCCGAGCCACCTCTAACCCGAGACGTTCGCCCAGGCCGCGAAGGACCTCTCGCGGGGGCTCCCCGTCAAGGTCACGGTGATGGACGAGAAGCGCCTGGAGCGCGACGGCTACGGCGGGATCCTCGGCGTCGGCAAGGGCTCCATCCGGCCTCCCCGCATGGTGAAGGTGGAGTACTCCCCCGCGAACTCGGCCGTGCACCTCGCCCTCGTGGGCAAGGGCATCACGTTCGACTCCGGCGGACTCTCCCTCAAGCCCGCCGCGGGGATGCAGACCATGAAGCTGGACATGGCCGGCGCCGCCGTCGTCCTCACCACGCTCCTCGCCGTCGCGGAACTCGGCCTCCCCGCCAAGGTCACGGCGTGGCTCTGCCTCGCCGAGAACATGCCCTCGGGCTCCGCGCAGCGCCCCGAGGACGTGCTCTCCATCTACGGAGGCCGCACCGTCGAGGTCCTGAACACCGACGCCGAGGGCCGCCTCGTGATGGCCGACGGGGCTTGCCGCCGCCAGCGAGGAATCCCCCGACGCCATCATCGACATCGCAACCCTCACCGGGGCCCAGATGATCGCCCTCGGCACGCGCGTCTCGGGCGTCATGGGCGACGACGGGGTCCGCGACGCCGTCAAGGCCGCCGCCGACCGCGCGGGCGAGCAGTTCTGGCCCATGCCCCTGCCCGAGGAACTGCGCCCGAGCCTCGAGTCGCAGGTCGCCGACATCGCCAACATCGGCGAACGGCACGGCGGCATGATGACCGCCGCGGTGTTCCTGCGCGAGTTCGTCGGCCAGGTCGACGGCGAGAAGATCCCGTGGGCGCACCTCGACATCGCCGGACCGGCCTTCAACGAGGGTGCCCCCTACGGCTACACGCCGAAGGCCGGAACCGGCGTCGGCGTCCGCACCCTGCTGGCCTACGTCGAGGACGTGCTCGCCCGCACCGCCTAGGGCGACGGGTGCCGCGGCGGACCGCCGCCGCGGCACCCCGCCCCGCCTGCCCGCGTGACTCTCGGCACATCCGGGCACGACGGCACGTCCTCGGCGCACTTCAAGTGGATGCAGGCTTGTTCTGGGGATAGGGTGAAAAACGAGAGCACACCACCAAGCACCCGCGGTGTGCCCCGCGACCGCATCAGCAATCGATTTATCAACCGACGCGTCCTGCGCGTCAACAGACCACGCGAGGGAGCGTTCAAGTGGCCGGATCGGCAACTGCGCAAGAATTCGACATCCTGGTACTCGGTGGAGGAAGCGGCGGCTACGCTGCCGCACTCCGTGCGGTGCAGCTGGGCTTCACCGTGGGGCTCATCGAGAAGGGCAAGCTGGGCGGCACCTGCCTCCACAACGGCTGCATCCCCACCAAGGCACTCCTGCACTCGGCCGAGATCGCCGACGGCGCCCGCGACTCCGAGAAGTACGGCGTGAAGGCGACCTTCGAGTCGATCGACATGAACGCCGTGAACGCGTACAAGGACGGCATCATCGCCGGCAAGTACCGCGGACTCCAGGGCCTCATCAAGTCCAAGGGCATCACGGTGATCGAGGGATCGGGCAGGCTCGCGTCGCAGAACACCATCGACGTCGACGGCACCGTCTACACCGGCAAGCACATCATCCTCGCCACCGGTTCCTTCTCGCGCAGCCTCCCCGGCCTCGAGATCGGCGGCAAGGTCATCACCTCCGACCAGGCCCTCACCATGGACTTCGTCCCCAAGACGGTGGTCATCCTCGGCGGCGGTGTCATCGGCTGCGAGTTCGCGTCCGTCTGGAAGTCCTTCGGCGTGGACGTCACCATCATCGAGGCGCTCCCCTTCCTCGTCCCGAACGAGGACGCATCGATCGTCAAGAACTTCGAGCGCGCGTTCAAGAAGCGCGGCATCAAGTTCAACACCGGCACCCGGTTCAAGTCGGTCCAGCAGAACGACGACGGCGTCGTCGTCACCCTCGAGGACGGCAAGACATTCGAGGCCGATCTCATGCTGGTCGCCGTCGGCCGAGGACCCGTCACGCAGAACCTCGGCTACGAGGAAGCGGGCCTCACGATGGACCGCGGCTTCGTCATCACCGACGAGCGCCTCCACACCGGCGTCGGCAACATCTACGCGATCGGAGACATCGTCCCCGGACTGCAGCTGGCCCACCGCGGCTTCCAGCAGGGCATCTTCGTCGCCGAGGAGATCGGCGGCCTCAAGCCCGTCGTCGTGGCCGACCTCAACATCCCCAAGGTCACCTACAGCGATCCCGAGATCGCATCGGTCGGCTACACCGAGAAGGCCGCACGCGAGAAGTTCGGCGACGACCGCGTCGAGACGCACGAATACAACCTCGCCGGCAACGGCAAGAGCTCGATCATCGGCACCGGTGGCATCGTCAAGCTCGTCCGGGAGAAGGACGGCCCGATCGTGGGCGTGCACATGCTCGGCACGCGCATGGGCGAGCAGATCGGTGAGGCCCAGCTGATCGTCAACTGGGAGGCGTACCCCGAGGACGTCGCCCCGCTGATCCACGCCCACCCCACGCAGAACGAGGCACTCGGCGAGGCGCACCTCGCCCTCGCCGGCAAGCCGCTGCACGGCTGAATCGGGCACCCGTACCACCTCCGAGCCTGGTCCACGCCCCGAGGGCGTGGACTAAGCTCGGAACCAGGAATTGCAAGCACGTCCAGCTGAGCGGGCCCCGCTCGTCGACCAGCTGCCAAGGAACGATCTATGAAGGAGAAACGGGCGCATTATGTCTGAATCCGTGAACTTGCCCGCTCTCGGTGAAAGCGTCACCGAAGGCACTGTCACCCGCTGGCTCAAGCAGGTCGGTGACCGCGTCGAGGTCGACGAGCCCCTCCTCGAGGTCTCCACCGACAAGGTCGACACCGAGATCCCCTCGCCCGTCGCCGGAGTCATCGAAGAGATCCTGGTCGCGGAGGACGAGACCGCAGAGGTCGGTGCACCGCTGGTGCGCATCGGGGACGGTTCGGGTGGCGGTTCCTCCGACGCCGGCAGCGCCGCTCCCGCCGCCGAAGAGGCCCCGTCCGAACCCGAGCAGCCCGCCGCCGAGGAAGCCGCCCAGGCGGACACCGCACCCGCAGCGAGCGGAACCCCCGACGAGGGCGGCGAAGGCACCGAGGTCACCCTTCCCGCCCTCGGCGAGAGCGTCACCGAGGGTACCGTCACGCGCTGGCTCAAGGCCGTCGGCGACGACGTCGAGGTCGACGAGCCCCTCCTCGAGGTCTCCACCGACAAGGTCGACACCGAGATCCCCTCGCCCGTGGCCGGCAAGCTCCAGGAGATCCGCGTCAACGAGGACGAGACCGCCGAGGTCGGCGCCGTCCTCGCGGTCATCGGATCCGGCGCGTCCGCGCCGAAGAAGGTCGAGGCCGCGTCGGGCGAGCCGCTCGTGGCCGCACCGGCCGAGGAGCGCAACGACGCCCCCACCGAGAAGCAGGGCGCAGGCCAGGAAGCCCAGCGCGCATCGACGACCTCCGAGCCCGACGACGACGCCAGCGGCGCCCCCGCGCCCGAGCCGGCGGCCGCCGCCCAGGAGAAGCCGGCCGCAGCGCAGGAGTCCGCTCCGTCGGAGGACTCCGGAAGCCCGGACGCCTCCGCCTACGTGACTCCCCTGGTCCGCCGCCTCGCGAACCAGAACAAGGTCGACCTGTCCACCGTCAAGGGAACCGGCGTCGGCGGACGCATCCGCAAGCAGGACGTCCTCGAGGCAGCGGAGGCGCAGAAGGCCCAGCAGCCGGCACCCGCCGCACCGTCAGCGCCCGCGGCGTCGGCCCCGGCCGCCCCGTCGAAGCCTGCCGCTCCCGCCGTCGAGCCGTCCAAGCTCCGCGGCACCGTCGAGAAGGCACCGCGGATCCGGCAGACCATCGCGAAGCGCATGCGCGAGTCGCTCGAGGTCTCCGCGCAGCTCACGCAGGTGATCGAGGTCGACATGACCCGCATCGCGAAGCTGCGTGCCTCGTCCAAGGACACCTTCCAGGCACAGAACGGCGCGAAGCTCACCTTCCTCCCCTTCATCTCGAAGGCGGTCACCGAGGCGCTCAAGCAGCACCCGAAGCTGAACGCGTCCTTCGACGAGGAGAAGAAGGAAGTCACCTACCACGACGCCGAGCACCTCGCGATCGCGGTCGACACCGAGAAGGGCCTGCTCGTCCCCGTCATCAAGGACGCCGGCAACCTCAACCTCGGCGGGCTCGCCAAGAAGATCGCCGACGTCGGAGCCCGCACCCGCAACGGTCAGATCGGTCCCGACGAACTCTCGGGCGGCACCTTCACGATCACGAACATCGGATCGGCCGGCGCGCTCTTCGACACCCCGATCATCAACCAGCCGCAGGTGGGCATCCTCGGCACGGGGATCATCGTCAAGCGCCCCGTGGTCATCACGGGCGTCGACGGCGACGACACCATCGCCATCCGGTCGATGATGTACCTCAGCCTCACCTACGACCACCGCCTGGTCGACGGAGCGGATGCGGGTCGCTTCCTGCAGACGCTGAAGGCCCGGCTCGAAGGCGGCGCGTTCGAGGCCGATCTCGGCCTGTAGTCCGTCCCGGCTCCGGCCGGCCGTCAGGAGCCGCTTCCCGCCAGGGGGGCGGCTCCTGTGCGTCGACGCCCTATGCCGCAGCGGAGGACTCCTCCCGAGCCCCGGCGAGGGCAGCCTCCCGTGATGGAACTCCGCCCCGGGGCTCCCTAGGATGGGTATGAAGAACCCCGGCGTGACATCCGCGCCGATCCGACCGCAAGGAGAACCATGGCTACCGTACGCACAGCCCACACCGTCTGGAGTGGCGACCTCCCCTCCGGCTCAGGCCAGGTAACGCTCGATTCATCCGGTATCGGTACCTACGACGTCACCTGGAAGGCCCGCTCCGAGGAGTCCGGGGGCAAGACGAGCCCCGAGGAGCTCATCGCCGCCGCGCACTCCGCCTGCTTCTCGATGGCCTTCAGCCACGCCCTGGGCGAGGAGGGGAAGACGCCCGAGCGCGTCGAGACGAAGGCGGAGGTGGACTTCCAGCCGGGCACGGGCATCACGGCCATCCGGCTGACCCTCGACGCCTCCGTGCCGGGGATCGCCGAAGAGGACTTCCAGCGGATCGCGCAGGCAGCCAAGGAGGGCTGCCCCGTGTCGCAGGCCCTCGCCGCCGTCAAGGACATCTCGCTCACCGCGACGCTCCGGGGCTGAGCTCCCGCACGAGACGAGGAGGGACCCCGGACATCGTCCGGGGTCCCTCCTCGTCTCCGCACGGTGCCGGTCGGACTACTGGCCGCGGAGGTCCTGTGGGCGGGGCGGAAGCGGACCGGGCCTCAGCGCGGGGTAGCCCTCCCTGGCCGGCGGCACGGCCACAGGATCCTCGGCGAGCAGGTCACGCAGGATCCCGACGCCGCGTTCGAGCTGGGGATCCTCACCCGCCGCGTGGGCGTGCGGCGGGAAAGGCACCTCGACGTCCGGCTCCACGCCCCTGTTCTCGATGGCCCAGCCGATGCCACCCGTCACGTGGAAGCCGTAGCGCGGCTGGTTCACACCCGTCCCGTCGGCGAGCTTGAAACGCCCGTCGATACCGACGACGCCGCCCCACGTCCGCACGCCGACCACCGGGCCGATCCCGCGCAGCTTCGCGACCTGCGTGATGATGTCGCCGTCGGACCCCGCGAACTCGTCGGTCAGGATGACCACGGGCCCGCGCGGCGCGTGGGCGGGGTAGGTGCCCGGTGCCTCTCCCCGGGGCATCGACCAGGCCGTGACGCGGCGCCCGATCAGTTCCGCGACGAGCTGCGAGGTGTGCCCGCCCCGGTTGCGGCGCACGTCCACCACGAGCGCGTCGCGTGCCGTCTCCCGGTCGAGGTCGCGGTGCAACTGGCCCCAGCCGTGCGCCACCATGTCCGGGATGTGCAGATAGCCGAAGCGCCCGCCCGACGCCTCCTGCACCGCCGCCCGATTGGCCGCGACCCACGTCTGGTAGCGCAGGCGCTCCTCGCTGCGGAGGGGCACGACGGCGACGCGTCGCCGGGTCCCGGCGTCTCCCCCGGTGTCTCCCGCGGGGCCGGACCTCACCGTGAGCTCGACGGTGACCCCGGCAGCTCCGGCCAGGAGGACCGCCGGGCCGAAGGCGTCCGGCACGGGTACGCCGTCGATCGCCTCGATCACGTCGCCGGCCCGGACGGCGGCCCCCGGTGCGCTGAGGGGCGAGACGGCCTTCGGGTCCGAGGACTCCGTCGCGAAGACCCTCGTGACTGCCCAGCCGCCGTCGGCCGGCGCGAACTCCCCGCCGAGGAATCCCTGGTGACCCCCCGGCTCGGTGACCAGCACCGGGGCGACGTAGGCGTGGGAGGTCCCGAGTTCACCATGCAGCTCCCAGAGCAGATCCGCGAGATCGTCATGGCTCCCCAACCGGGCGACGAGCGGCCGGTACCGCTCCCGGACTCCCGCCCAGTCGATCCCCGCCATGTCCTCCGTCCAGTAGAAATCACGCTGCAGGCGCCACGCCTCCTCGAACGCCTGCGTCCAGACGCTGACCGGGTCGAGCATCACGCGGATACGGTCCAGGGCGACGTCGACGTACCTCGGGGAGTCGGCGTCGACCTTGCCGTCGGTGGGGATCGCCGTGACCTTGCCGCCCGAGGTGTGGACCGCCGTCGAGCCGTCGCAGCTGACCTCGTACGCGTCGGCATCGCGAGCGAGGACCTCGACGGTCCTGCGCGCGAGGTCGAAGCGCTCGAGCCGCCGCGGCGGCTCCTCCTCCGACGAGGATGCGCGCCCGTCTCCCGTGACACCTCCGATGTCGCCGGCGGTCCACAGCAGCCCGCCCTCGACCGCCCGGAGGTCGCCGTAGGTCCCCTGCCCGACGGGCAGCGCGATGGTCCGCGCCATCAGGAGCTCGGCATCGACGACGACGCGCGCGGTCTCCCCCGTCGTGCCGGGAACCGTGCCGTCCTTCCCGGTGTCCTTCGCGGCATCCTGCCCGATGTCCTTCCGGGTGCCCTGCGCGCCGGTCTCCCCGGAGCGCGCTGCCGTGGGCCCGAAGGGGGACGGCGTGCCGGCCGCGAGCGCCACGAGGTACGGTTTCGTCGAGGCCGGGAAGCTGAGGTCGAACCGGTGGGTGTCGTAGACGGGGTCGAAGCTCCTGTCCGAGAGGAACGCCAGGTACTTCCCGTCCCGGGTGAACGTGGGCGACCAGTCGCGGAACCGGCCGTCGGTGACGTCGATGATCTCCTCGGGCGCCGCCGCGGCAGCGAGGCGCACACGGCTGCGTGTCCCCTCCTGCGCCATCGGTTCCGCCCAGGCCAGCCACGCCGCGTCGTGCGAGAACGTCACGGACTCGATGGGCCCCTGGTCGGTCGCGACGAGCCGCCGGCGCTCCCCCGTCGCGAGCGTGACGACGTCCAGCGCCCCCGTCTCGGACGCGACGGCGATACGCGTACCGTCCGGGCTGGCGGCGAGCGCCGAGGCCCGGAAACGCCCGTCGAAGGCTACGCGCTGCAGTACGTCGTCGGCGGCGACGGCCTGGGCGTCGACCCGGGCCGCCTCGCCGTCGCCGACGGACGCACCCGGCGCCGGGGTCCTTCCCGGGGGTGCGAACACGTCCCGGATGTAGAGGGCCTCCTCGCCGTCCATGTCCGCGACGTACGCGACCCGCGAGGAACCGACGGGGCGGCCGAGGCGTGCCCGTACCCCCGGCGCGGCCTCGACGACGCGCGAGGGACCGTCCCGGTGGGTGAGCCAGTGCAGGGTGCCGTGCGCCTCGATGATCGAGGCCGTGCCGTCGGCCGTGGGGACGGCACGGGCGAGGTGGCGATCGACCCTGAGCGGCTGGGGGCGGCGTGCGGTCGATGCCGACCCGAGCGCGATGGACAGCCGGACGGCCTCCCCGTCGAGCGAGGGCAGGTGCCAGAGGGTTCCCGCCGATTCGAAGACGACGCTGGCGCCGTCCGTGCTCGCGTGCCGCACGTAGTACTCGTCGTGGTCGGTGTGGCGGCGCAGGTCGCCGCCCTGCGGGTCCACGGAGTACAGGTTGCCGTGACCCTCGTGATCGGACAGGAAGGCCAGGCGGCCGGCCACCCACAGGGGGTCCGCGAGGTTGCCGTCCAGCTCGGGCAGCAGGCGCCGGAAGCCGCCGCTGCCGTCGGCGTCGATCCAGAGCTTGCCGGCGGTGCCGCCCCGGTAGCGCTTCCACCAGGCCGGCTCGCGGGTGAGGACGCTGCCGACGACCACGGGGTCCCCGTCCGGGGAGAGGGGATCCCCTGCGATCGTGTCCACGGGACCGAGAGGGATGACGGTCTGCTCCGACCCGTCGAGCGGCACACGGTAGGCCCAGCTGAGGCGCGAGTCCTCATGGCGGAACGCGCTCGTGGCGAGGACGTCGCCGGACGCGGTGAAGCCCTTGACCCGTGTGCTCTGGTGTCCCCAGTAGGTGAGTCTGCGGAAGTTCCCGCCCTCCACGTCCGCGGCGACGACCTCCGGCGCTCCGCCCTGCACGACCGTCCAGGCGATGGTCGTGCCGTCGGGCGAGAAACGGGGATTCCTCGCTGCCAGCTGCATGGCCGAGATGCGCCACGCACGGCCCCCTTCGAGTGGCGCGACCCACACGTCGTTCTCGGCGACGAAGGTGACGCGGTTGCCATGGAGATGCGGATAGCGCAGGTAATGGGAGTCCATCGGTCGATCTTAGCCACGGGACCTGCAGCGCCCGGATGACCGCCGCGCGCTGCACGGCCACGGCACGGGGACGCCGCGCGCGATGACGCCGCCATACCGTTCGGCGATGACAAGTGGTTCGATGGAGCCATGCGTATCCTCCTCGCCGGCGCGTCCGGGACCATCGGTACAGCCCTCGTCCGCCAGCTCGAGAAGAACCACGAGGTGACCCGCCTCGTACGGCGCGCTCCGAAAGGCCCCGGGGAGATCCGCTGGAACCCGTCCGCGGGCGAGCTGGACGTCGCGGCGGTGGAACACGCCGACGCCGTGATCAACCTGTCGGGCGCGGGCATCGCCGGTGGCCCCTGGACGCGGAGCTACAAGGAGACCCTCTACTCCTCGCGCATCCTGCCCACGAGGACCCTGGTGCAGGCCATGCGCGCGGCGGTCGATCCGCCGCAGGTCTTCATCAGCCAGTCGGCGTCCGGCTACTACGGCGACCGCGACGATGAGCTGCTGACGGAGGACTCGGCCTCCGGGAACACCCTGCTGGCCGATATCTGCCGACGCTGGGAGGCCGAGGCCCGCAACGCCCCGGCCTCTGTGCGCGTCGTGCTGGCCCGCACCGGGATCGTGATGGCGAAGGAGGGCGGCGCGCTTCCCAATCTGCTCGTCCCCATCCGGCTGTTCGCCGGGACGTCCCTCGGCTCGGGACGCCAGTGGTGGCCGTGGATCAGCCTGGACGACGAGGTCAGGGCCCTGGAGTTCCTGCTCACGGCACCCCTGTCCGGTCCCGTGAACCTGAGTGCACCAGCTCCCGCGACCCTCGATGCCATCACGCTGCAGCTCGGCCGGGTGTTCCACCGCCCGGTGTGGTTCCGTGTGCCGGGCGCCCTGCTGAAGGCGGTCCTCGGCCGGCTCGGGTACGAACTCCTGCTCGTCAGCGCGCGCATGGAACCGCGGGCACTGACGGCAGCGGGCTTCACCTTCGACGAACCGACGCCGGAAGCGCTCGCCGCCTGGGTCCACCGGCGCGTCACCGGCTAGGACGGCAGCCGCCGTGTCACCCGGGTGACACGACCGAATGGATGCGCCAGCCGCCTCCGGAGTCCCAGAGGATGAAGATCAGGTCCTGCACGCCCGCTGCCGTCAGCGGACTCGGAGCGTCCGCCGGAAGCCCTGCCGGACCTGCCGCCTCCGTGTAGGAGGAGACCGCTGCCGTCGCCCGGATCACTGACATCTCCGTACCGGCAGGTGGCGTCAGGACCGGAAGACCCGCGACCGCCGGTATCGCCATCAGGTCCTCCCCGGCGAGAGTCTCGGGATCGCGGATGGTGATCGACAGATCCCGGAGATTCCGCCCCGCGGCGGCGAGCGCGGTGACGGCCTCCTCGTCGGCCGACATCGCGGGCGAGCCCTCGACATCGATGGTCGCCAGCAGGGACGGATCGGCGGTCGCGAAGGCCTCGGCGCGCAGGGCGGCGAGACCGCCGAGCGCCGTGACCGGGTCGGCGTCCAGTGCGGCCCCCGTCGATGCCCGCGGATCCGGAGGTGTCGGAGCCGCCCGCTCCTGCCCGGCCTCCTCCTGCACGGCTTCTGTCTCCCCAACCCCTTCCTGCCCGATCCCTTGCTGCCCGGCTCCCCCTGACCGACCGCCGTCGGCCGCCGCCCCCTCTCCCGTCGCCCGCTCCCGCTCCGAGACGGTCGCACCGCCGGAGGCGGCCGCCCCGGATCCGTCCCCACGCGGTGCATCGGGTCCGCCCAGCGTCAGCGTGATGCCAGCCAGCAGCAGCACGACGGCAGCCGTCCCCGAGGCGATCGCGAGCAGGGTACGGATGTGCCCGGAGCCGGGCCGTGCACCTCCCCGGCCGACGGCGGGAGCGCCGGACGTACGCCGGCTGACGGTCGCCCCGCGTGGAGGCGGTCGCCTCTCCTTGCGCTCCCGGGTCCGGTCTCCTGCGACGCGCTTCCAGCGCCGGGCCCGGTCGGACGGAGCAGTGCCTGTACGCCTGGTCAGCAGGTCCGGCAGCACGCTGGGATGGACAGCCGGGACGAGGTCGACCGGCCCCGGCTCGGTGCAGGACAGCAGCATGCGGGCGAAGGAGTCGGCGGTGGGCCGTCGGTCCCGGGACGGGTCCAGGCCGTCCTCGATGAGCTCCATGAGCTGCGGAGGCACGTCCGGGATGATCAGCGCGAGCGGTGGGCGGTGTGCGGCGGGCCCGGGGACGCGGCCGGTCAGTGCGAACCATGACACCGCTGCGAGGGCGAAGACATCCGTACCGGTGTCGAAGGAACCATCGCGCATCGGGTCGATGAAGCCGGGCGTGCCTGCACCCGGAACGGGATCGGCCCCGAGGAGCCGCGCCGTCCCGAAGTCGCCGAGCAGGGGCTTGCCCTCCTGCGTGAAGAGGATGTTGCCGGGCGTCACGTCCCCGTGCAGTGCCCCGGCGCCGTGCAGGTAGGCGAGCACCTGGGCGATGGGCACCAGGGCCGTGACGACCTCCGGGATGGGAAGGGGACCCCGGCTGGTGACCAGGTTGAGCAGCGATCCGCCGGGAGCGAGATCCATCAGCAGGCCGGGACCCGAGTCCGTCCCGACGATGCGGAGCACCCTGAGGAGGTGCTCGTGGCTGAACCGCTGGAGGATCAGCAGCTCACGCGAGACGTCGGCGGCCGCCCGATCGGAAAGCCGCTGCGGATCGTCGGCACCGTCGGCACCGTCGGATGGATTCTGCCCCCCGGCGCGGGGAGGAAGAGTACTTCCATGGAGGGGTCCCGCAGCGCGGCGGCCGCGCCGGCCCGCGGTCAGGGCGGATGCCGGGGACGCCTGGAGGGCCGCCGCCGTCCGGGGTGCAGCAGCGACCTTGAGGGCGAACGGTCGACCGTCGTCGTCGGTCACGAGCCACACGGTGGACGAGCCGCCACGCCCGAGGAGCCGTCCGACCCGCAACCCCGCGACCACCGGCCGCGGGACCTCCTCGGCATCGGGCGGGCTTCCCGTGGTCGGCGCGCTGTCCGCGGTTCGTGCTGATGACGTGGGATCGCTCATGCATCAGTTCTAGGGCACGGGAGCGGAGGCTCGGCGTTATCCACAGGCCGGACCGCGTCACGGATTCCTCCGGTTACAGATTCGAAGATGTGTTCTAATCTTAATCCTCCGATACACCGAAGGCAGGTTGGTCATGATCTCCTCACCAGCGGATCCGGTCGGTTCCTGGCGGACCTTCGACGACCCGGTCGCACTCACGTTCGACGCCATCGACGGTGAGTCCCGGCCCTCCTGCCTGCACTGGCGCGGGTCGGCGTGGCACGTCGTGGGCGGGTGCGAGCACTGGTCCACCTGGCGTGCACTGCCGGTGACGCCGTCGCAGGGAACTGCTCCGACGCGCGGCCTGAGGGCCGACTTCTGGCGCTTCCGCGCGCAGACGAGCGGGTTCTCCCCCGTCCTCCACTTCGAGGTGCGGCGCGCCGAACGGGAGTGGCGGCTCGTTCGGCTCTGCGCGACGTTCGATCTGCCGGAGCAGGGAACGGAGGGCTGATCGACCCCGACGCGGCCCCCAAGGAGCGGGACGGAGCGCCGTGTCGGTGCGCCGGACTACCCTTGGCTCATGACTCTCGTACTGTCGCGCATCGGACTCGCTCCGGACTACATCGAGTACACGGACGGCTGGGACCTGCAGAAGACCCTGCACGCGCAGGTCGTGGACGGCACCGCGCCCAGCACGGTCCTGCTCCTCGAGCACACCGCCGTCTACACCGCGGGCAAGCGGACGGAGGATCACGAGCGACCGTTCGACGGCACCCCCGTGGTCCCGGTGGATCGGGGCGGGAAACTCACCTGGCACGGACCGGGGCAGCTGGTGGGGTACCCGATCCTCGCGCTGCGGGATCCGGCCCGTGTGGCCGAGTACGTCCACATCCTCGAGGAGGTCGTCATCACCTCGCTCCTGCACTTCGGGATCGACGGCATCAGGATCGAGGGCCGCTCGGGAGTGTGGCTGGCGGCGACGGACGAGCGACCCGCTCGCAAGATCGCTGCCATCGGCATCCGGGTGAAGGACCGCGTCACGATGCACGGTTTCGCGGTCAACTGCAGCAACGACCTCGCGCCGTTCCAGCAGATCGTCCCCTGCGGGATCAGTGACGCCGGCGTCACCTCCATCTCCGCCGAATGCGGCAGGACCGTGACTCCCGCGGAGATCGTTTCGCTAATAGAGGCCGGACTGCGTAACAATGAGGCGGTGCTGGTGGGCGAGGACGACACCGACGCACCCCGCACCGGCACCGCCGACGCCGCCGACACCCGTGCGGCCGGTCCCGCCCGGAACACCCCGTCAGAAGGAGCTTTACTGTGAGCCTAGCACCCGAGGGTCGCCGCCTGCTGCGCATCGAGGCGCGCAATGCCGAGACGCCGGTGGAGCGAAAGCCGGACTGGATCAAGGCGAAGGTCAACATCGGTCCGGAATTCGTCGCGATGAAGAACCTCGTGAAGAAGGAGGGGCTGCACACCGTCTGCGAGGAGGCGGGATGCCCCAATATCTTCGAGTGCTGGGAGGACCGCGAGGCGACCTTCCTCATCGGAGGGTCCGAGTGCACCAGGCGGTGCGACTTCTGCCAGATCGACACCGGCAGGCCGCAGCCGCTCGACCGCAGTGAGCCCTTCAAGGTCGCCCAGTCGGTGCGGTCCATGAACCTCCGCTACGCGACCGTCACGGGCGTGGCACGTGACGACCTGCCCGACGAGGGGGTCTGGCTGTACGCCGAGACCATCCGGCAGATCCACAGCATGAACCCCGGCACGGGCGTGGAGATCCTCATCCCCGACTTCTCCGGTCGGCCCGAGCACATCGCGGCCATCTGCGACGCCGCCCCCGAGGTCTTCGCGCACAACGTGGAGACCGTGCCGCGCATCTTCAAGCGCATCCGCCCGGCGTTCCGCTACGAGCGCTCGCTCGACGTCATCACGCAGGGACGCGACCGCGGCATGGTGACGAAGTCGAACCTGATCCTCGGCATGGGCGAGACGCGGGAAGAGATCTCCGAGGCGCTGCGCGACCTGCATGCCGCAGGTTGCGACCTCATCACGATCACGCAGTACCTGCGCCCCAGCGAACGCCACCTCCCCGTCGACCGGTGGGTGAAGCCCGGCGAGTTCGTCGAGCTGAGCCAGGAGGCCGAGGAGATCGGTTTCCTCGGCGTCATGAGCGGCCCCCTCGTCCGCTCCTCCTACCGTGCGGGCCGTCTCTGGGCCCGTGCCATGCGCAAGAAGGGGCTCGAGCTGCCGCCCGAACTCGCCCACCTCGACGAGTCGGGCTCCGCCTCGCAGGAAGCCTCCTCGCTCCTCGCCGGCTGACGCGACGTCACCCGCCACCACGGGGCGCCTGCTCAGCCGCCGCCCCCGGCCATCCCGTAGAATCGAAGAACTATGTCGCACACGATCGATCCTTCAGGCTCACCCACGCCCAAACGCCGTCTGTTCTCCCGCAAGCCGAAAGCGGAGAAGGGGCCGAAGAAGACCGGGCGGATGAAGCAGGTCGTCGAGGTCTTCAAGATGACGCGGCGCAACGACCCCAGCGTCGTCTGGTTCATGCTGCTGGCCTTCGTCGGCATCATCGCGGTGGGCCTGCTGATCGGCCTGCTGATCGACAACATCATCACCCTCATGATCATCGCGATCCCGCTCGCCTTCCTCGCGGCGATCTTCATCCTCTCCCGCAGGGCCGAACGTGCCGCCTTCTCGCAGATCGAGGGCAAGCCCGGCGCTGCCGGTGCTGCGCTGAGCGTCCTGCGCCGCGGGTGGATCCTCCAGGAGCAGCCGGTCGCCGTGAACCCCCGCACGCAGGACGCGGTGTTCCGGGTCATCGGCCGGCCGGGGGTCATCCTCGTGTCGGAGGGGCCCTCCACCCGGGTGAAGCAACTGGTCGACGGCGAGAAGCGCAGGATGGCGCGGATCATCCCCAACGTCCCGGTGCACGTCATCGAGACCGGTCGCGGCGACCGCCAGGTCCCCCTCGCGAAGGTCCCGAAGGCCGTGCAGAAGCTGAAGAAGACGCTGACGAAGCAGGAGGTCCACGCCGTCGACAAGCGGCTGAGCGCGCTGGGCACCAAGATGCCGATCCCGAAGGGCGTCGATCCCTTCAAGGCCCGCCCCGACCGCAAGGCGATGCGGGGACGCTGAGTCCCGCACCCGATCCTGATACGAAGAGCCCCTTCCGCCGGCAGCGGGAGGGGCTCTCTCTGCATCAGGGACGGGACGTCCTCAGATGCGGAACAGGCCGGTGTTGCGGACGCGGTCGTGGAGTCCGCGCTGGTCGGCGTCGAGAACGAGCGCGGGGACGACGAGGCACAGCAGGACACTGCGGATGAGCGCCGTCAGATAGCCGGCGGGCCGGCCGTCGAGCGTCTGGACCTGCATCCGCATCAGCCGGTGCCCGATGCTGTAGCCGAAGAAGCCGACGAACAGGACCTGCTCCACGAGGAAGATGTACAGCGTCGCGAAGCCGTCATAGCCGAAGAACGCGGCCGACAGCAGCGCGAGCAGAGGGTCCAGTCGATGAGCAGCGCACCGGCCCTGAGCCCGAAACGGGCGATGGACCCCGGACCCGACTCCGGCCGTCCGAGCCGCTGTCCCGGCCACTGCTGGTTGCCCGACGGCGACGGACCTTCCATCCACGAGCCGATGTCATTTCTGTTCACCACGGTTCCAGCCTACCCGCGGACCGGGTGGACCGGTCCGCATTATGCCTTCGCCTCCGCGGAGGCGCTAGGGTGGGAGGCGCAGTTCCCCTTCTGTAACGTCCCGGAAACAATGACGACACCAGCGAGAAACTGCCCGCTCCTAGAGTTGGGACGAGTCGGCGGCAGCGATCCACCCTGCCAGAGCTCGTGACATCCCGTGCGGTGCAGGGACACGCGCTGGCGCCGGGTCATCACCCAGCCATGCGTTAGGAGCATGAATCGATGTTTAAGAATGCGGACGAGGTCCTCAAGTTCATCGCCGACGAAGACATCAGGTTTGTCGATGTCCGGTTCACCGACCTCCCCGGAGTGCAGCAGCGCACTTCAACGTTCCCGCCAAGTCGGTCGACGCGGACTTCTTCATCCACGGCCAGCTCTTCGACGGCTCCTCCATCCGCGGATTCCAGGGCATCGCGGAATCGGACATGCAGCTCATCCCGGATGTGACGACGGCGTTCATCGACCCGTTCCGCACCGAGAAGACCCTCGCGCTCAACTTCTCGATCGTCAATCCGCGTACCGGCGACCCCTACCACCGCGACCCCCGCAGCGTCGCCGAACGCGCCGAGGCCTACCTCTCCTCGACCGGCATCGCGGACACGGCGTTCTTCGCCCCCGAGGCCGAGTTCTTCATCTTCGACAACGTGCAGTACGAGTCCTCCCCGCAGGGCAGCTTCTACAAGGTGGACTCCATCGAGGCGCCCTGGAACAGCGGCCGCGAGGAGGTCGGCGGCAACCTGGGCAACAAGACGCCGTTCAAGGGCGGCTACTTCCCGGTCTCCCCCGTCGACAAGCAGGCCGACCTCCGCGACGCGATCTGCGTCGAGCTGGACAAGGCCGGCCTCGAGGTCGAGCGCTCGCACCACGAGGTGGGCGGCGCCGGCCAGGCCGAGATCAACTACAAGTTCACGACGATGACCCACGCTGCGGATGATCTGCAGAAGTTCAAGTACATCGTCAAAGAACGTCTCCAACGCCTGGGGCAAGTCGGCCACCTTCATGCCGAAGCCGGTCTTCGGCGACAACGGGTCCGGCATGCACTGCCACCAGTCGCTGTGGAGCGACGGACAGCCGCTGTTCTACGACGAGCGCGGCTACGCCGGCCTCTCGGACATGGCCCGCTGGTACATCGGCGGCCTGCTGAAGCACGCCTCCGCGGTCCTCGCCTTCACCAACCCGACGGTGAACTCCTACCGCCGCCTGGTCAAGGGCTTCGAAGCCCCCGTCAACATGGTCTACTCGCAGGGCAACCGCTCCGCCGGCATCCGCATCCCGATCACGGGCTCCAACCCGAAGGCGAAGCGCATCGAGTTCCGCGCGCCGGACCCCTCGTCGAACCCGTACCTGGCGTTCGCCGCGCAGCTCATGGCAGGCCTCGACGGCATCAAGAACCGCATCGAGCCCGCCGACCCCATCGACAAGGACCTCTACGAGCTCCCCGCCGAGGAAGCGAAGGACATCCAGAAGGCTCCCGGTTCCCTCGAGGAGGCCCTGCTGGCCCTCGAGGCGGACAACGAGTTCCTGCAGGCCGGTGATGTCTTCACACACAGGACCTGATCGACACCTGGATCGCGTACAAGCGCGAGGTCGAGATCCTGCCGCTGTCGATGCGCCCGAACCCCTACGAGTTCGAGCTCTACTACGGCGTCTAGCAGTACCGGCACCCACCACGACGGCGGCTCCCCGACAGCGGGGGGCCGCCGTCGTCGTTCCCCCCGCCCGCCTAGTACCCGTAGAAGTGCCGCTCGAACACGGCCCTGCTGCGCCGGGTGAGCCGCAGGTAGTCCTCCTCCAGCTCCGAACCGCTCCCCGGCCCGTAACCGCACCACCGTGCCACGGCCTCGAGATCCCGGCGCGACGACGGCAGCAGGTCCGAGCCGCGTCCGCTCCAGATGACGTTCGCGGCACGGATCCGGGTCGCGAGGGTCCAGCTGTCACGCAGCAGCCCGACGTCCTCCGACGGGAGCAGTCCCTCGTCGCCGGCCGCATCGAGGGCAGCGAGGGTCGACTGGACCCGCAGTGCCGGAAGGGCATGGGCGTGCCGTAGCTGGAGGAGCTGCACGAGCCATTCGACGTCGCTGAGGGCACCACGGCCCAGCTTGAGGTGCCGGGACGGGTCGGCACCGCGCGGGAGCCGCTCGGACTCGACGCGCGCCTTGATGCGCCGGATCTCGCGGACGTCGCTCTCGCCGAGCTCCTGCGGGTACCGCACGGGGTCGATCAGCGCGAGGAACTCGGCGGCCAGGTCGTCGTCGCCCGCGAGCGGCCGCGCCCGCAGCAGCGCCTGCGCCTCCCACACGAGCGACCACCGGCGGTAGTACTCCCGGTAGGAGGAGATGGAGCGCACCATCGCGCCCTGCTTGCCCTCCGGCCGCAGTGCCGTGTCGATCTCGAGGACCCGTTCGGCGAGGACGGGCGGTTTGCACGGCTGGGTCAGCAGCGCGGCGAGGCGGGCGACGACCGCCTCGGCCTGCTTCTGCGCCGCAGCCTCGTCGGCCCCGGGCAGCGGGCGGTGGACATAGATGACGTCGGCATCCGATCCGTAGGTGATCTCCCGCCCGCCCTGGCGTCCCATGGCCACGACGACGACGTCGGTGAGCTGATCCTCCTCCCCGAACACCTGGTTCTCGGCCACGTGCAGGGCACCGAGGATGGCGGCGCGGTCGGCATCGGCCAGGGCCTCCCCCACCTCGGGCTGCGACAGGAGGTTGGAACTGTCCGCGATCGCGATGCGCAGCAGCTCACGACGACGGATGAGCCGGATCAGCCGGATCGCCTCGTTCGGCGCAGGATGCCGCGACATTTTCGACCGGATCTCCTGCCACTGGGCGTCGAAGCTGTCGGGGACCAGTTCGGCGTCGGACCCGAGCCACTTCGTCGACTCGGGCGAGACCTCCAGCAGGTCGGTGATGAACCGGCTGCTCGACAGGACGGCGCAGAGCCGCTCGGCCGCCGCCGTGGAGTCGCGCAGCATGCCGAGGTACCAGTGGCTCTCGCCGAGGGACTCGCTGAGCCGCCGGAACCCGAGCAGGCCTGCATCGGGATCGACCCCGTCGGCGAACCAGGCCAGGAGGATGGGTAGCAGCTGCTTCTGCAGCATCGCCCGTCGGCGCAGGCCGCCGGTCAGCGCCTCGATGTGGCGCATGGCGCCGCGCGGGTCCTGGTAGCCCAGGGCGGCCAGGCGGGCCTGCGCGGCCTCGGCCGTGAGCTGGACGTCCTCGGGCTGCAGCGTCGCCGCGTTGTTGAGCAGCGGCCGGTAGAAGATCGCCTCGTGAAGGCGCTTGACGAGGCGCCTCGTCCGCTGCCACTTCTCGGAGAGGCTCTGCGCGCTCGGCCGCACCGTGACCATGCACCCCTCGGAGGACCGGGCGAGGGCGCGGAGGGCGGTCTGGTCCTCCGGCATGAGGTGGGTCCGGCGCATCTGCATGAGCTGGATCCGGTGCTCGAGGACCCGCAGGTACCGGTAGGCGTCGTCGAGGTCCAGCGCGTCCGAGCGCCCGATGTACCCGCCGGCGCTGAGCGCGCCGATCGCCGAGACGGTGTCCCTGGCCCTCAGCGACTCGTCCAGCCGGCCGTGCACGAGCTGCAGCAGCTGGACGGTGAATTCGACGTCGCGCAGGCCGCCCGGTCCGAGCTTGAGCTGGCGTGCCTCCTCGTCGCCGGGGATGTTGTCGGTCACCCGGCGCCGCATGGCCCGGACGGCCTCCACGAATCCTTCGCGCTGGGACGACGCCCAGACGAAGGGGGCGATCGCCTCCTCGTACCGCCGGCCCAGCTCCGGGTCGCCGGCCGCCGCCCGCGCCTTCAGGAGGGCCTGGAACTCCCAGGTCTTCGCCCACCGCTGGTAGTAGGACACGTGGGACTGCAGCGTGCGTACCAGCTGCCCGTCCTTGCCCTCGGGCCGGAGGTTCGCATCCACCTCCCAGAGTGCCGGTTCGGTGCCCGGGGAGTAGACACCGCGGGACATCCCGGAGGCCAGGCCGGTGCCGATCCTCGTGAGCGTCGAGTCGTCGAGGTCCTCGCCCTCGGCGACGTAGACGACGTCGACGTCGGAGATGTAGTTCAGCTCGCGCGCACCGCACTTCCCCATCGCGATGACCGCGAGCTTCACCCGGGCGACGGCGTCGGCACCGTAGACCTCGCCGAGGTCCGCCCGGGCGACTGCGAGGGAGGCCTCGAGGGCGGCGGTGGCGAGGTCGGCGAGCTCGCGGGCGACGACGGGCAGGTAGTCGACGGGCGCACAGTGGCAGAGGTCCCGCACCGCGAGGTCCGTGAGGTGGCGCCGGTACGCCACCCTGAGCCTGCGGTACGCCTCGGTCCCGCCGATTCCCGCCACGGGATTGGCCTCGGCCGGATCCGCGTCGACCGAGAAGAGCAGCGCAGCCCGGAGCTCCTCCGGCGTGACCACCGGGAGGACCGCAGGAGCGGGCCGGACGACGTCGAGGTGCCGGGGGTGCCGCATGAGGAACTCGCCGAGGGCCTCGGAGGCTCCCAGCAGGCGGAAGAGGGCCCCGCGTCTGCCCTGGTCCGCGAAGGCCGCCCCCGCGGCCCTGCGGTCGACGGCCAGGAGCCGCACGAAGGACTGCAGCGCGAGGTCCGGATCGGCCGCCACGGCCAGTCCGGCGAACAGGTCGTCGTCGTTGAGTCCCTGCAGCTCAGGAGCGTCGAGGAACCGGCGGCTTTTCTCGAGGTCCGTGAAGCCGTAGCTGATCAGCTTGCGGTTGAGGCTCATGCGCCAACACTAGCCAAGCGCTGGTCCGTGGGCGGCCTAGAGGATGTTGAGGTTGCGGCGCAGCTCGTACGGAGTCACCTGGATCCGGTAGTCGTGCCACTCCGCGCGCTTGTTCCGCAGGAAGTTCTCGAAGACCTGCTCGCCGAGGATGTCGGCGACGAGCTCCGAATCCTCCATGACGCGGATCGCGTCGTGCAGGCTCGCGGGCAGCGGGTCGTGTCCCATCGCGCGGCGCTCCGCCGCGGTCAGGCTCCACACGTCGTCCTCGGCGGCGGGCGGGAGTTCATAACCCTCCTCGATGCCCTTGAGCCCTGCGCCGAGCAGCACGGAGTAGGCGAGGTAGGGATTGCTCGCGGAGTCGATGCCCCGGTACTCGATGCGCGCGGACTGCCCCTTGTTGGGCTTGTACAGCGGTACGCGCACCAGGGCGGAGCGGTTGTTGTGGCCCCAGGAGAGGTAGCTGGGTGCCTCGCCGCCGCCCCAGAGCCGCTTGAAGGAATTGACGAACTGGTTGGTCACGGCCGTGAACTCGGGGGCGTGGCGCAGGATGCCGGCGATGAACTGGCGGGCGGTCTTCGAGAGCTGGAACTCCGCGCCGGCCTCGTAGAAGGCGTTGGTGTCGCCCTCGAACAGCGAGAAGTGGGTGTGCATGCCCGAGCCAGGGTGTTCGGAGAAGGGCTTGGGCATGAACGTCGCGTAGCTGCCGGAGGTGAGCGCCACCTCCTTGATGATCGTGCGGAACGTCATGATGTTGTCCGCGGTCTGCAGCGCGTCGGCGTAGCGCAGGTCGATCTCGTTCTGTCCCGGCCCGGCCTCGTGGTGGCTGAACTCGACGGAGATGCCGACGGACTCGAGCATCGCCACGGCGGTGCGGCGGAAGTCCTGCGCCACGCCACCGGGGACGTGGTCGAAGTAGCCGGCGGAGTCCACCGGGACGGGCTGGCCGTCGGCGCCGAGTTCCGCGGACTTGAGCAGGTAGAACTCGATCTCCGGGTGGGTGTAGCAGGTGAACCCCATGTCCGCGGCCTTCGCGAGGGTCTTCTTGAGCACTCCTCGCGGATCGGCGGTGGAGGGCTGCCCGTCCGGCGTCAGGATGTCGCAGAACATGCGCGACGTCTGCTCCTTGTCGCCGCGCCAGGGGAGGATCTGGAAGGTCGACGGGTCGGGCTGGGCCAGCATGTCCGACTCGTAGACACGGGCGAGGCCCTCGATCGAGGAACCGTCGAAGCCGAGGCCCTCCTCGAAGGCGCCCTCCACCTCCGCGGGGGCAAGGGCGACGGACTTCAGCGAGCCGACCACGTCGGTGAACCACAGGCGTACGTAGCGCACGTCGCGCTCCTCGATCGTCCGCAGTACGAACTCCTGCTGCCGGTCCATGACCACCCTCATTCCTTGTCTCGTTCCCCGGGCCGCCCCGTCGGGGCAGCGGGCTGTCCATGCCCGACGTCGCTCGCGTCGCGGCGGCGTGCACGTCGGTGCCGCCGGCATGCGTGCGCCTGCCGTCCTCACTCTACTGACCTGTGCGGGCGGCGAGGGCCCCGTCCATTCTGGCGTGCCGAAATTAACGCGCGGTTACACGGTGCGGAGGTGTGGTGCGGTCCCCCTGCCCGGGACGCACGGGGGACGGCGCCCGTGGTCCGATAGTCTCGTGCCATGACTTCCGCCGAATTGCCAGCCCCCTACGGAGGGGGAGCAGCCGCGCCGTCGACCCCGGGGACCGCGGCCGGGTCGGGACGGCCTGGCCGGGTCCGGATCCACCACCTGCAGCAGGCCAAGGACCAGGGCGCGCACTTCGCCATGCTGACGGCGTACGACCAGTACGCGGCGCAGGTGTTCGACGAGGTCGGGATCGAGGTGCTCCTCGTGGGCGACTCGGCCGCGAACAACGTCCTGGGCCACGCCACCACGCTGCCGATCACCCTCGACGAGATGATCCTGTTCAGCCGCGCCGTGAGCAGGGCCACGACACGGGCCCTCGTCGTGGCGGACCTGCCCTTCGGCAGTTACGAGGTGTCGCCCCAGCAGGCCGTCGAATCCTCCGTCCGCCTCCTGAAGGAGGGCCTCGTCCACGCCGTGAAGATGGAGGGCGGCGCGGACTACGCGGACACCGTGCGCGCCCTCGTCCGGGCGGGCATCCCGGTGATGGCCCACGTCGGCTTCACACCGCAGAGCGAGCATGCGCTCGGCGGCTACCGGGTCCAGGGGCGTGGGGACGCCTCCCGGCGCGTCGTCGACGACGCCGTCGCCCTCGCGGACGCCGGAGCGTTCTGCGTGCTGATGGAGATGGTGCCGGCGGAGACGGCGGACGCCGTCGACGCCGCCGTGCGCGTGCCGACGATCGGCATCGGTGCCGGCGCCGGCACGACGGGCCAGGTGCTGGTCTGGCAGGACATGGCCGGGCTGCGCGGTGGCCGGCAGGCGAAGTTCGTCAAGCAGTACGCGGACCTGCGGACCGTCCTCGCCGACGCCGCCAGGGCGTACGCGGACGAGGTGCGGGCCGGCACGTTCCCCGGCCCCGAGCACACCTTCTAGCGGCGTCAGCGGGCAGGGCCTCAGTCGTCGTCCCGGTCCCACGCCTCGTTGCGCTGCTGGACCTTCTCGAGAGCTTTCTCGGCCTCGGCCCTCGTGGCGTACGGACCGATCAGCTGGGACCAGTCCGACTGCCGGTCCTCCTCCACCTCGTGCGTGCGCACATTGAACCAGTACTCCGTCACGTCGACCTCCTAGATCCGGGGCAGGGCCGATGTCACCCGGTGATCCGGCCTCTTCGGGGAGGCCGACCCGGCCCGCTATAGGATCAAGGGTATGCCCCAGTCCTCCGCCACCGCTCCCGTTGGGACCCTGACCCCCGGCACCATCTCGCCGCAGCGTTCCGTCCCCTCCGGTATCGCCCGCCCCGAGTACGTGGGCCGCGCGGCGCCCGCCCCCTTCACGGGATCCGAGGTCAAGACGCCCGAGACCATCGAGAAGATCCGCGTCGCCGCGAGAATCGCCGCGCAGGCCATCGTGGAGGTGGGACACGCGGCGAAGCCCGGCGTGACCACCGACCAGCTGGACCGCATCGGCCACGAGTTCCTCCTCGATCATGGGGCCTATCCGTCCACCCTGGGGTATCGGGGCTTCCCGAAGTCGCTGTGCTCATCGCTGAACGAGGTCATCTGCCACGGCATCCCGGACTCGACCGTGATCGAGGACGGCGACATCCTGAACATCGACATCACGGCCTACAAGGACGGCGTCCACGGGGACACCAACTACACGTTCTGCATCGGCGACGTGGACGAGGAGTCCCGGCTCCTCGTCGAGCGGACCCGGGAATCCCTGAACCGCGCGATCCGTGCGGTTGCGCCGGGGCGCGAGATCAATGTCATCGGACGCGCCATCGAGTCCTATGCGAAGCGATTCGGTTATGGTGTTGTCCGTGACTTCACCGGACACGGCGTCGGGGAAGCGTTCCACACGGGCCTGATCATCCCGCACTACGACGCCGCTCCCGCCCACAACCGCGTCATCGAGCCGGGGATGGTCTTCACCATCGAACCGATGCTGACGCTCGGGACCATCGACTGGACCATGTGGGCGGACGACTGGACCGTCGTCACGAAGGACCGGAAGAGGACAGCGCAGTTCGAGCACACACTCGTTGTCACCGACCGCGGCGCGGAGATCCTGACCCTGCCCTAGCGCAGCCACCCCGCGGCCCCCTGCCCGTACGCTGCAGTACCCTCATCCCGGCTCCCGCCGGTCCACCCCTCAACGGAGAATCATGGCTAAGGACACCGACAAGAAGAAATCGAAGAAGCTCCCCGCGACCGTCATCGGCGTCGACATCGGCGGGACCGGCATCAAGGGCGGCATCGTCGACCTCGAGAAGGGCGTGATCGTCGGTGAGCGCTTCCGCATCCCGACGCCGAAGCCCTCCACGCCCGAGGCCGTCGCCGAGGTGGTCGCCCAGATCGTCGCGGAGCTGTCCTCCCGGCCGGAAGGGCCGGGAGCCGACGTGCCCGTCGGGGTCACCTTCCCCGCCATCATCCAGCACGGTGTCGCGCGCTCCGCGGCGAACGTGGACAAGAGCTGGGTCGATACCGACGTCGACGCCCTGTTCACCCGGGTCCTCGGACGGGACGTCCATGTGATCAACGACGCCGACGCCGCCGGTCTGGCCGAGGTCCGCTACGGTGCCGGCAAGGGGAAGCTGGGCACCGTCCTGGTCATCACCCTGGGCACGGGCATCGGCTCGGCCTTCATCTTCGACGGCAGGCTGGTACCCAACGCCGAGCTCGGCCACCTCGAGATCGACGGGCACGACGCGGAGACGAAGGCATCAGCGGTGGCCCGTGAGCGTGACGGCATCGGCTGGGACGAGTACGCCGTGCGCCTGCAGCGCTATTTCTCGCACGTCGAGTTCCTCTTCTCCCCCGAACTGTTCATCGTCGGCGGTGGCATCTCGAAGCGGAGCAGCGAATACCTGCCGGCGCTGCAGCTGCGCACGCCGATCATCCCGGCGCAGCTCAAGAACCACGCAGGGATCGTGGGCGGTGCGCTGCAGGCCGCGCTGCTCTTCAGCCCGACGGTCTGACCCCTCGGACAGCGGAAGCCCGGTACGGATCCGTACCGGGCTTCCGCTGTCCGTCCTGCCTCTCCGGGTGGACTTGGAACCGGTGGTGGCGTCGGCTTCCCCTCCGCAGCCACCACCGGGGTCTTCGGTGCGCTACTGCGCTGTCAACGGCCGTTGCGCCCCGGAGGGGACGCGCTCGTTGTCCTTCGCCTGCTCGCGCAGGGTCTCGATGGCATCCTCGAAGTCCTCGAGCGACTCGAACCCCTGGTACACGCTGGCGAACCGCAGGTACGCGATCTGGTCGAGCTTCCGCAGGGGCTTCAGGATCGCCAGTCCCACCTCGTGCGCGTCGATCTCGGCGACGCCGCTGGCCCGCACGTTCTCCTCGACCTCCTGGGCGAGGAGCGCCAGGTCGTCCTCCGTGACGGGCCTGCCCTGGCAGGCCTTCCGCACGCCGTTGATGATCTTCATCCGGCTGAACGGCTCCCCCGCTCCCGAGCGCTTGATCACGCTGAGGCTCGTGGTCTCCACGGTACTGAAGCGGCGGCCGCACTGGGGGCACTGGCGGCGGCGGCGGATGGCCGACCCGTCGTCCCCGAGGCGGCTGTCGACCACCCGGGAGTCGGGGTTGCGGCAGTACGGACAGTACACGGCTTCCCCTCCCGCTCGATGATGATCGTCCTGCCCATTTTAGGACTAGATGTGGTGAAACAACAATCCTGTAATTACTACATCTAGTGCTGGAGGTGCGATCCGGGGCTTCAGGAACCGGCGGCCCGGAAGCGTGCCGTGACCGCCTCACCGTGCGCGGGCAGGTTCTCCGCGACCGACAGCGCCACGATCGACGTCGCCACCTCCTGCAGCGCCTCGCGGTCGTAGTCCACGAGCTGCACGGCACGCAGGAACGTCGTGACGTTCAGGCCGGATGCGAAGGCCGCGGTCCCGCTGGTCGGCAGGACGTGGTTGGACCCCGCGCAGTAGTCGCCGAGGCTGACAGGGCTGTAGCTGCCGATGAAGACGGCGCCCGCACTCCGGATCCGTCCCGCGACGGCACGGGCATCGGCGGTCTGGATCTCGAGGTGCTCGGCAGCGTAGGCGTTGCAGACGGCGATGCCGTGGTCCACGTCGTCGACGAGGATCACACCGGACTGCGGGCCCGAGAGGGCCGTCCGGACCCGCTCGGCGTGGCGGGTCCGGGCGACCCGGGACCGGAGGGCCTCGACGACGGCGGCCGCGAGCTGCTCGGAATCCGTGACCAGGACGGACGCGGCCTGCGGATCGTGCTCGGCCTGGCTCACGAGGTCCGCTGCCACGAGGTCCGCATCGGCCGTCGCATCGGCGAGGACCGCGATCTCCGTGGTCCCCGCCTCCGAGTCGATGCCGACCCGCCCGCGGACCAGGCGCTTGGCCGTGGCGACGAAGACGTTGCCCGGTCCGGTGATGACGTCGACCGGTTCGATGGCCGGCTGCCCCGAGTCGTCCGGCGTCCCTGCGATCCCGTAGGCCAGGGCGGCGACGGCCTGGGCACCGCCGATCGCATACACCTCGGTGATGCCGAGCATGGACGCCGCGGCGAGAATGACCGGGTGGGGCCAGCCGCCGAACTCCTTCTGCGGGGGCGAGGCGAGGGCGATCGACCCGACGCCGGCGGCCTGCGCCGGCACCACGTTCATCACCACCGACGACGGGTAGACGGCGAGCCCGCCCGGGACGTACAGGCCCACGCGGCGGACCGGGATCCACTTGTGCGTGAGGCGGGCGCCGGGCGCGACCTCGACCTCGACGTCCGTGGGGACCTGCGCGGACGCGAAGATACGCGCACGCCGGATGGCTTCCTCCAGCGCCGTCCGCACCTCGGGGTCGAGCCCCGCGACAGCCGCCCCGATGACCTCGGCCGGCACGCGGGGGTGCTCCTGCGTCACGCCGTCGAACCGCCGTGCGAGGTCCCGGAGGGCGTCGAGGCCGCGTGCGCGGACGTCGTCGATGATGGCCTGGACGGCGGCCTCCGACGAATGGGCGCTTGCGGCAGCGCGCGGCATGGCGTGCTTGAGCTCACCCGGGGACAGCGCCCGCCCGCGCAGGTCGATGGTGCGGAAGTCGACGGTCGGGAAGCTGCTGGACGCTGGATTCACCCTGAGAGTCTATCGGGACCCCGGGCGGAGCTGTCCCGGCTCGGGCGGGAACGCCGAGGACGTCAGGACCGCCGGCGCGCCAGGCCGATCAGGGCCGTGACGAAGATGATGAGGGCGGCGACGGCCGGCCAGACGGCGAGGGCGCCGTAGGACTGGAGGACGAAGTCGGACCCGGGCAGCTCGGTACGCCCGTGGGGTCCGAGCAGGAAGGCGAGACCCTCGCCGACCGCGAGCGCGAGGACGGATCCGAGGATCGACCCTCCGACCGCTGCCACGATCCGCGCCACCACTCCCGGCAGCCCGAGCCGCAGTGCGACGACGGTCCCCACGGCGATACCGGCCAAGAGCTCGAGACCGGCGAGGGTGAGATCGCGGAGCAGCCACTGGTCCGCCGACGCGGGATCGCCGAAGAGCCGCCCCGTGGGAGCGAGGAGCCACCAGCCCGCTCCGATGACCGCACCGAGCAGGATCGTGGAACCGAGCCACCAGAACACGCCCGCGGGAGGCACCGAGCGCCGGTCCTCGGCGACCGCGTAGACCGGAGGCGGATAGTGGCTTGATCCGGTGTCCGGCTCCTCGTCAGCGCGCATGACTTCTACATTAACAAACCACTCCGCGTCCGGGGCACGCGCCTAGTGTGGGGGTGGCAGCGTGAACAGCCGTCCGCCTCGGAGCGGCCCATCCCCAACCGCGTTGTTCACCGCCGTCGATCCCCGGAGGAACCACGTGAACAACCCCAGCACCGCGCCGTCAGGCCTGCAGTCCCCCGAACTCCACGGCGAGTCGTTCCGCGAGGTCTTCCGCCGCCATGCCGCCGGCGTGGCCATCATCACCGCGACCTACGACGGCGTCCCCTACGGCTTCACCGCCACGTCCGTCGCCTCGCTGTCCGCCGAGCCGCCGCGTTTCTCCTTCAACATGGCCCGCACGTCCTCCTCGTGGCCCGCCGTCGCGAACACGAACTTCGTGGGAGTCCACATGCTCAGTACGGAGAACGAGGGCCTGGCCAACCGCTTCGCCCGCACGAAGGACCGGTTCACCGGGGACCACTGGGAGGCCGGACCCGAGGGCGTGCCGATCCTCAAGGACGTCGCCGGATGGCTCGTCGGCCGTATCAGCATGCGTCTCTCCTTCGAGAACAACGCGGTCGTCGTCGCCGAGGTGATCGCCGGGAACATCGGACCCGACGGCGCTCCCCTGCTCTACCACGGCGGCAGTTACGGTACACCGACGGCCACCGACTACGTCATCTAGGCGTTCTTCCCGCGTCGGCCGGCTCGCCCGCCGGGTGCCGGCCGACGCGGATGCGGGATCAGGCGTCGAGGCAGGCAGGTCCCAGCAGCACCTTCAGGTCGCCGAAGAGCCCCGGCGTCGGGTTGACCCGCAGGTCGACGCCGAGCTTCATCACCTCGACCTTGCGGGATCCGCTGAGCCGGATGAGGACCTCGCTCGTGCCCGGGTGCGTCCTCAGCACGTCACCCAGGGCGGTCACCGCGGTCTCCGTGGCCTTGTGCTGCAGCATGGAGATCACCACGGGACCCGAATGGCCCTCGCTGAGGTCCGGCACCGTCAGTTCCTGCGCGTTGAGCATCACGGCGCCGTCGTCCCGGCGCTGCAGGCGACCCCGGACCACCACGATGAGGTCCTCCGCCAGCACGGCGGAGATGGGCCCGTACACCTGGCCGAAGAACATGACCTCCATGGAGCCGGAGAGGTCCTCGACCTCGGCCCGCGCGTACGCGTTGCCGCTGTTCTTCGCGATCCTGCGCTGCAGCGAGGTGATCATCCCGGCGATCGTGACGATCGCCCCGTCCGCCGGACCCTCCTCGCTGATGATCGAGGGGATCGACGAATCGGCGTGCTGGCCGAGGATGCCCTCGAGCCCCTGCAGCGGGTGGTCCGAGACGTACAGCCCGAGCATGTCGCGCTCGAACGCCAGCTTGTCCTTCTTGTCCCATTCCGGCAGGTCCGGGACCTCGACGGACAGGCCGCCGACCGCGTCCGGGCCGTCGTCGAACGCGCTGAAGAGGTCGAACTGGTTGGCGGCCTCGTTGCGCTTGAGGACGATCACGGAGTCCACGGCCTCCTCGTGGATCATCGCGAGCGCCCGGCGGGGGTGCCGGAGCGAGTCGAACGCACCCGCCTTGATGAGCGATTCGATGGTGCGCTTGTTGCAGACGACGGCGGGCACCTTCTGGAGGAAGTCGCTGAAGGACGTGAAGGCGCCCTTCTCCTCCCGTGCGCCCACCATGGCTCCCACGACGTTCGCGCCGACGTTGCGGATGGCGCCCATGCCGAAGCGGATGTCCTTGCCGACCGGGGTGAAGTTGACGCTCGACTCGTTGACGTCGGGCGGCAGCACGGTGATGCCCATGCGGCGGCACTCGTTCAGGTAGATCGCCAGCTTGTCCTTGTCGTCGCCGACGCTGGTGAGCAGCGCCGCCATGTACTCCGCGGGGTAGTGCGCCTTGAGGTACGCGGTCCAGTAGGACACGAGCCCGTACGCCGCGGTGTGAGCCTTGTTGAACGCGTAGTCGGAGAAGGACTCGAGCACGGTCCAGAGTTTGTCCATGGCCGCCTGGGAGTAGCCGTTGGCCTTCATGCCCGCGAAGAAGTCCGCCTGCTGCTTGTCCAGCTCGGACTTCTTCTTCTTGCCCATGGCGCGTCGGAGCATGTCCGCCTGGCCGAGCGTGAAGTTCGCGAGCTTCTGCGCGGCCGACATGACCTGCTCCTGGTACACGATCAGGCCGTACGTCCCGCCGAGGATCTCCTCGAGCGGTCCCTCGAGCTCGGGGTGGATCGGCTCGATGTCCTGCAGGCCGTTCTTGCGCAGCGCATAGTTCGTGTGCGAGTTCACGCCCATGGGTCCCGGCCGGTACAGCGCCAGGACGGCGGAGATGTCCTCGAAGTTGTCGGGGCGCATGAGCTTCAGCAGGGAGCGCATGGGCCCGCCGTCGAGCTGGAAGACGCCGAGGGTGTCCCCGCGCGCCAGGAGTTCGTAGGACTCCTTGTCGTCGAGCTCGAGGTCCTCGAGGACGAGGTCCACGCCCTTGTTGGCCGTGATGTTCTCGACGGCGTCCGTGATGATCGTCAGGTTCCTCAGGCCGAGGAAGTCCATCTTGATCAGTCCGAGTCCCTCGCAGGTGGGGTAGTCGAACTGCGTGATGATCTGGCCGTCCTGCTCACGGCGCATGATCGGGATGATGTCGATCAGGGGGTCGGAGGACATGATGACGCCGGCGGCGTGGACGCCCCACTGGCGCTTGAGCCCCTCGAGACCGAGGGCCGTCTCGAACACCTTCTCGGAGTCTGCGTCGGTTTTCAGCAGTTCACGGAGTTCCTCCGCCTCCGAGTAGCGCTTGGCGTCCTTGTTGTGGACGTCGGCCAGGGCGAGGCCCTTGCCCATGACGTCCGGCGGCATGGCCTTGGTGAGGCGCTCACCGGTCGAGAACGGGTACCCCATGACGCGTGAGGAGTCCTTGAGGGCCTGCTTGGCCTTGATGGTGCCGTACGTGACGATCATGGCGACACGCTCGTCGCCGTACTTCTCCGTGACGTACCGGATGACTTCGGCGCGGCGCCGATCATCGAAGTCCACGTCGAAGTCGGGCATCGACACACGCTCCGGATTGAGGAAGCGCTCGAAGATGAGGCCGTGCTTGAGCGGGTCGAGGTCGGTGATCCGCATCGCGTACGCGACCATCGAGCCCGCACCCGAACCACGCCCGGGACCCACCCGGATGCCGTTGTTCTTGGCCCAGTTGATGAAGTCGGCCACCACGAGGAAGTAGCCGGGGAAGCCCATCTGAGTGATGACGCCGACCTCGAACTCCGCCTGCTTGCGGACGTCGTCGGGTATCCCGGCCGGGTAGCGGTACTGCAGGCCCGTCTCGACCTCCTTGACGAACCAGGACTGCTCGTTCTCGCCCTCGGGGACCGGGAACCGGGGCATGTAGTTGGCCTTGGTGTTGAACTCGACGTCGCACCGCTCGGCGATGAGCAGCGTGTTGTCGCAGGCCTCCGGGTAGTCCCGGAAGATGGCGCGCATCTCGGCAGGCGACTTCAGGTAGAACTCGTCGGCGTCGAACTTGAAGCGCTTGGGGTCGGCGAGGGTGGACCCCGACTGGACGCAGAGCAGCGCCGCGTGGGCCTTGGAGTCCTCGGCGTGCGTGTAGTGCAGGTCGTTGGTGGCGACGACCGGCAGGCCGAGCTCGCGGGCGAGCTTGATCAGGTCGGCCTTGACGTTCCGCTCGATGTCGAGACCGTGGTCCATCAGCTCGCAGAAGTAGTTCTCGGCGCCGAAGATGTCGCGGAAGTCCGAGGCCGCCTGCTTCGCCTCGTTGTACAGGCCGAGGCGGAGCTTCGTCTGCACCTCGCCGGACGGGCACCCCGTGGTCGCGATGAGGCCC
Organism: Arthrobacter sp. MN05-02; assembly: GCA_004001285.1. Lineage (NCBI taxonomy): Bacteria > Bacillati > Actinomycetota > Actinomycetes > Micrococcales > Micrococcaceae > Arthrobacter > Arthrobacter sp. MN05-02. The sequence continues at coordinate 1,439,721 of AP018697.1, read as the reverse complement.
TTGCCGTAGGTCTGGAGGAGGTCCCGGTCCATGCGGGGCTTGTAGAGGTAGCCCTCGAGCGACGCCAGCGAGGACATGCGGAAGAGGTTGTGCATGCCCTCGGTGGTCTCGGACCACAGCGTCATGTGCGTGTACGCGCCGGCGCCGGAGACGTCGTCGCGTCCGCCGCCACCCCACTGCACGCGCGTGCGGTCGTTCCGGGCCGTGCCCGGCGTCAGGTACGCCTCGACACCGATGATGGGCTTGATGCCCGCGCTCGTGGCCTTGCTCCAGAAGTCGAACGCCCCGAACACGAATCCGTGGTCGGTGGTCGCGAGGGCCTTCATCCCGAGTTCCTCGGTGTGGCTGAACAGGTCCGTCAGGCGGGCCGCGCCGTCGAGCATCGAGTACTCGGTGTGGTTGTGGAGATGGACGAACGAGTCTGTTGATGCAGGAGTAGCCACTGCTCAAGTCTAGTGCGCCGGCGCCCGGCGGGCCGTCGCCGGACTATCCTTCGGAGTCGTTCCGGCGTGTCACACGAGTCCGCTGGACAGCGCGGTCAGTGCGTAGGCAAGGTCCACGGGATAGGGGCTCGTGACCGTGACCGGTTCACCCGTCCGGGGATGGGCGAAGCCGAGCCGGTGGGCGTGCAGCCACTGCCGCGTCAACCCGAGCTCGGCCGCCAGCCGCGGGTCGGCGCCGTAGGTGAGGTCGCCGGCGCAGGGGTGGCGCAGCGCGGAGAAGTGCACGCGGATCTGGTGCGTCCTGCCCGTCTCCAGGTGGACCTCGACGAGGCTCGCACGGCCGAAGGCCTCGAGCACCTCGTAGTGGGTCACGGAGTCGCGCCCGCCCTCGAGGACGGCGAACCGCCATTCGTGGTGCGGGTGGCGGCCGATCGGGGCGTCGATCGTGCCCTTGAGGGGTTCCGGCAGTCCCTGCACGACGGCGTGGTACACCTTGTCGACGGTGCGTTCCTTGAAGGCCCGCTTCAATGCCGTGTAGGCGGGCTCGGTCTTGGCGACGACCATCGCGCCGGAGGTCCCGACGTCGAGCCGGTGGACGATCCCGACGCGCTCGGGCGCCCCCGAGGTCGAGATGCGGTAGCCGGCCGCCGCGAGTGCGCCGACCACGGTGGGGCCGACCCAGCCCGGGGACGGGTGGGCGGCGACCCCGACGGGCTTGTCCACGACGACGAAGTCCTCGTCGTCGAGCAGGATGCCCATGCCGTCGACCGCTTCGGGGATGACCCGGTGCTTGTCCTCCGGATCCGGCAGGTCCACGTCGATCCGGTCGCCGGCATGCACGCGGTCGGACTTCGCGAGCGGCGACCCGTCGCGGTGCACGCGGCCGTCGGCACACCACTGGGCGACCGCGGACCGGGAGGCGTCCAGCAGCCGTGCCAGCGCCGCGTCGGTGCGGCTGCCGCCGTCGGCTCCGGGGATGACGAGCTGCCGGCGCTCAGCGGGCATCGTCGCCCCGCTCCCGGTCCGCGGGCCCGGTCGCCGGGTCCATCGTGCTGTCCGACGTGCTGTCCGACGTGCTGGCCGATGTGCTGGCCGGATCGGTGGTCCCGGCGGTGGCCGGAGCGGCCCCTGCGTCGTCGTCGGTGCTGCGCCGGCCGTCCATGCCGATCCCGCGCAGGGTCAGGAGGCAGATCAGCACCACACCGCTCACCACGGCGGAGTCGGCGATGTTGAAGATCGCGAAGTTGGGCAGGGCGATGAAGTCCACCACGTGGCCCTGGCCGAACGAGGGTTCCCTGAGGAGCCGGTCGGTGAGGTTGCCCAGGGCGCCGCCGAGGACCAGTCCGAGGGCCACGGACCACCCCCAGGATGCGACCTTCCTGACCTGCAGCACGATGGCGACGGCGACGGCGACCATGATGATGGTGAAGACCCAGGTGTAGTCGGTGCCGATCGAGAACGCCGCTCCGGGGTTGCGGATAAAGCGCCAGTTGAGCAGGGGCGGCAGGACCTCGGTGACCTGGCCCTCGCTCATCGTCGACACGACCCACCACTTCGTGAGCTGGTCGAGCGTATAGGCGACGAGGGTGCACAGGAGCATCACGATCCCGAAGCGTGCGGGGATCCGCCGGGCGTGGCTCGGCTCGGCAGCGGGTGCCGCTGCCTGCGCGCCGTCGTCCGCCGGGTCGCGGGGCGCGCTTCCCGGGGAGGTGGGCTCCCGGGCGGGTTCCGGCGCTCGGCGCGGTTCGGGGGCGGGATCGGTGGGCTGGTGCTCGTTCACGGTGTATCCAAGGTCTACTCGCTGGTGTCCGCCGAGGTGCGCGGCGGCTGGAACGGCGAAAGGGCCGGTCTCCGGGGTTGTGGCCCCGGCGACCGGCCCTTCTCCTGGTCCGACGACGGTCGGACCCGACATCCTGCTAGGACGCGGACGCGTCGGCCGCGAGCGAGCCGCGGGCATCGAGGTCCTGGAGCTGGCCTTCGATGTAGGCCTTCAGGCGGGAACGGTAGTCGCGCTCGAAACCGCGGAGCTGTTCGACCTTGTGCTCGAGCACGGCCTTCTGCTCCTCGAGGTCGCCGAGGGTCTTGCGGCTCTTCTCCTCGGCGTCGTTGACGAGGCCGCTGGCTTCGATCTGCGCCTCGGCGATGATCTTGTCGCGCTGCTCGACACCGGCGTTGACGTACTCGTCGTGCAGGCGCTGCGCCATGGCGAGGACGCCGGCGGCGGCATCGGTGGATGCCGCGGGACCGGCAGGTGCGGCGGGGGCCGGCGCCGGGTTGGGCTCGTCGGCGGCGGGGACGGCGGTCGCGTCGTCCTCCGCGGCGCCGTCCTCGGTCCGAGTGCTGGCGGCGACCGGCGCAGGCACTGCGCTGGACTGCGAGGCGTCGGAGGACTCGCCCGCGAGCTTGCGGCGCAGTTCCTCGTTCTCGGAGTTCAGGCGGCGCAGTTCCACGACGATCTCGTCGAGGAAATCGTCCACCTCGTCCTGGTCGTAGCCCTCGCGGAACTTCGTCGGCTGGAACCTCTTGTTGACAACGTCTTCTGGCGTCAAAGCCATCTGGTCACCTCATACTGATAGAAGCCGGCCCGCTGGGAGAGCGGGCACGGCTGCGGTACCGAATTGCGGACATGATCAGCTGGACTCACGTCGAACTGTGAATCAGCGTATATCTTCTCGAACTTCATCACGAAACGGACTCGGACGCTAGGCGGCGAGACCGGCGGCCACGGACATCAGGATCAGCACCACGATGAAGAGCACGAGGAACGCGAGATCGAGCTGGACGCCGCCGAGGCGAAGCGGCGGGATGAGTCGGCGAAGGGCCTTGATCGGCGGATCCGTCACCGAGTAGACGCCCGAGGCCAGCACGAGGGCGAGCTTCTGCGGTCGCCAGTCGCGTGCGAACCCCTGCACGGCGTCGTAGATGATCCGCAGGATCAGGGCGAGCTGGAAAAGCATCAGTACCAGGTAGATCAGGGCGAATACCAAACTCACAGAGCAGTTCCAGTCCTTCGGGCCTTATGGGTCGGAGGCGACCGTGGCGGCCGCTGGGGTCAGCTCTGGTTGAAGAAGCTGGTCTGCGCTTCGCTTGCCTTCAGGTCCTCGCCGAGGACTTCAATATACGACGGCGACAGCAGGAACACCTTATTGGTGACGCGCTCGATGCTGCCGTGGAGGCCGAACACGAGGCCTGCCGAGAAGTCGACGAGGCGCTTGGCATCGGCCTCGCCCATGTCCGTGACGTTCATGATCACCGGGATGCCGTCGCGGAAGCTCTCGCCGATCAGCTTCGCGTCGTTGTACGACCGGGGGTGGATGGTGGTGATCTGGCGCAGGGCGCCGGAATCCTCGCGGGACGACGGCGCACGCTTGATCGGTGTGACCGGGGCGCGGTACTCCTCGGCGGGAGCGACCCGGGTGACGGCGGGAGCCGGCTCGAGGTGACGCTCGTCGCGGTCGTAGTCCACTGAATATTCCTCGTTCCTGCTGTGCGCGCTCTTCGTTTCGGGCTCGTAGTGCTCATCACCGTCGGCGAGCCCAAGGTAGATCATCGTCTTGCGCAGTGTCCCAGCCATGGTGACTCCTGTTCTGGAAGTGGATTGGTGGGCGCCGGGGCCGTGCCGCACGCGGCCGGCCCGACTGCCCGTCGTGCCGCCGTTACAGCCTCGACGCTACCCCACGGCCGGACGGGGACCGAGGACATCAGAACCGATCCGCAGGTGTGTCGCCCCGGCGGCCACCGCGTCCTCGAGATCGCCGCTCATCCCCGCCGACACGGCCGATGCGGAAGGATCCACGGCACGTACGGTGCCGGCGATCCCCAGGAGTCGGGCGAACGCCCGGGCGGGCGGGACGCCGAGCGGCGCCACGGCCATCACTCCGGCCAGGCGCAGGCCGTCCTCGGCGGCGACGGCCTCGGCCAGCGCGCCCGCCTCCTCCGGGAGGGCGCCTCCGCGGCCGCCGGAGCCGGCGTCCTCGTCGAGGGTGAACTGGAGGAAGCAGTCGAGGTCGCTCCGCGCGTCACGCCCCGCTGCGGCCCGCCGCTCCTGCTCCGCGGCGACGGCCTTGCCCAGGGCGGAGACGAGCGGGGCGCGGTCCACGGAGTGGACGCTGCGCGCATAACGGACGACCGACTTCGCCTTGTTGGTCTGCAGCTGGCCGATGAAGTGCCATGCCAGACCGAGCGGTTCGAGTTCGGCTGCCTTCGCGGCGGCTTCCTGGTCCCGGTTCTCCCCCACGTCGGTGACGCCGAGGCCCGCCAGGATGCGCACGTCGGATGCCGGGAAGTACTTGGTGACCACGATGAGCTCGGGCACCGGGCGGCGGGCGGCGGCCGCCGCAGCGGAGATGCGATCGCGGACCGCGCCGAGCCGTTCCTCGAGCTCGCGAGCGCGGTCGTCGTCCTGCCCGGATGCATCCACCGGACGGTTCATGCCCGCCACACCAGCCCGGCGATCCTGCCCGCTCCGGGTTCCCGCCGGTGCGAGTAGAGTCCGGGATTCTCCAGCGTGCAGGCCGGACCGCAGCCTTCGACCCGCTCGGCCCGGACGGACGACCGCGCCAGCTGGCGGTGGACGGCCGCCGGGAGGTCGAGCGCCGGCGTTCCCGACGGTGTCCGCGACGCGGCCTCCGGGACGGTGAGGGCGATCGACTCCATCATCCCGGCAGGTACCTCGTAGCAGGATCCGCACACCGAGGGCCCGATCCACGCTGCCAGGTCCCGGGCGCCGTGGCGACGCAACAGGCGGACGGCGCCTTCGACGATCCCGTTGCCGACACCGGCACGGCCGGCATGCACGACGGCCGTGGCGCCCGTACCGCCGTCGGCGACCGCAGCGTCCGCGAGGACGATCGGGACGCAGTCGGCGACGAGCACGGCCAGCGGCTCACCACCGTCGAGGGACACCATCGCATCCGCGTCCGGGGGGACGGGATCGTCGGGGGCGACCAGGGCGACCCGGTCGGAATGGGTCTGGCTCATGAACCGGAGGGACCCCGCGGGGACACCCAGCTCCTCCTCGATCCCCCGCCTGTTGTCCCGGACGACGTCCGGGGCATCCCCGACATGGAGGGCGAGGTTGCCGGCGGCCACGGCGGTGAAGGCGACCCGGAGACCCGGACGCACCTCCGCGTTCCAGTAGAACGGGGAGGTGCGTCCGGGACCGTCGGCTGCGTCCACCGACTACTTGAGGAAGTCGGGGACGTCGAGGTCGTCGGACCGTCCGGCCGAGAAGTCGGGTTCGACGATCGCGGGGAGGTCGACGTCGAAGCCCGAATCCGCGGGCACTGCCTGCACGTTCTGCGCACGCTGCTGCGACCATGCGCCGAGGCCGGCGGTGGCGGCTCCCGCCATGCGCTGCTGGTCCCCCCCGACGCTCGGCGCGACGGCCGGCCGCGACGCGGGCGCAGCGGCGGCGGCGGGCTGCGAGGTGGCGTCCACCTGGTCGAAGCCGGCCGCGATCACGGTCACGCGCGCCTCGTCGCCCAGCGCATCGTCGATGACCGCACCGAAGATGATGTTCGCCTCGGGGTGTGCGACCTCCTGCACGAGGCGGGCGGCCTCATTGATCTCGAAGAGACCGAGGTCCGAACCACCCTGGATCGAGAGCAGCACGCCGTGCGCGCCGTCGATCGAGGCTTCGAGCAGCGGCGATGCGATGGCGAGCTCCGCGGCTTTGACGGCGCGATCCTCGCCGCGCGCCGAACCGATGCCCATGAGCGCCGATCCGGCGCCCTGCATGACGGACTTCACGTCGGCGAAGTCGAGGTTGATCAGGCCCGGCGTGGTGATGAGGTCCGTGATGCCCTGGACACCGGAGAGCAGCACCTGGTCGGCGGAGCGGAACGCGTCGAGCATCGAGACGTTCCGGTCGCTGATGGAGAGCAGCCGGTCGTTCGGGATCACGATGAGCGTGTCGACCTCCTCGCGGAGGGTGTCGATGCCGCTCTCGGCCTGGTTCGAGCGCCGCCGGCCCTCGAACGTGAACGGGCGGGTGACGACGCCGATGGTCAGGGCACCGAGGGAGCGCGCGATCCGGGCGACGACGGGAGCGCCGCCGGTGCCCGTGCCGCCGCCTTCGCCGGCGGTCACGAAGACCATGTCGGCTCCGCGCAGGACTTCCTCGATCTCCTCGGAGTGGTCCTCCGCCGCGCGGCGGCCTACCTCCGGGTCCGCTCCCGCGCCGAGGCCGCGGGTCAGTTCGCGACCGACGTCGAGCTTGACGTCCGCGTCGCTCATCAGCAGCGCCTGCGCGTCGGTATTGATGGCAATGAACTCCACGCCACGGAGCCCGACCTCGATCATGCGGTTGACGGCGTTGACGCCGCCGCCGCCGATGCCGACGACCTTGATGACGGCCAAGTAATTCTGAGGTGCTGCCACGTCCTGTGTCCCTTGTTCGAATCTGTGTGCTGTACGGGGGCTGCCGGTGTTCCGGGTTCAACCTTTACCTGCATCAACGTTAACGTTCAGGTTGAGAGTTAACGTTATGTCAAGTAACTTCTATGTTCGACGCTAGGTGTATGCGCTCCGCGTTGCAATGACCTGACGCCGCGTGTCGGTCATCCGATGCGCTGTGTACTCTTTTCGCGGCGCGTGCGACCGCAGGCCGCACCGCATCCCCGGCTGCCGAGCCTCATCGGGTGACCGGCCGGTCGGGCGTGCTCACGTCGAACACCTTCACCGGCGGATCGGTCGCGGGCATCGCGAGCATCGCCTCCAGGACGCTCGCCTTCTCGGAACTGCGCTCCGAGCTGCCCCAGAAGATCTTCCGGTCCCCGGCCAGTGAGAGCTGGATCGAGTCGACGCTCGCCGCCGAGGCGCTGTTCAGCCGGGACAGCACGGAGACGGGCAACTCCGCCAGGACCGCCGTGATCGAGGAGAAGACCTCGGAGTTGACCGCGTTGGTCCCGCCGTCGATCAACGGCAGCTTCACCTCGTCCCGTCGCGCCACGGTGGTCAGCTGGCGGCCGTCCGCGTCGATCAGCACGAACTCGCCCCCGTTCTGCAGGACGGCGACGGGTACGCGTTCGCGGACGGTGACCACGAGCGTCGACGGGGGCTCGGCGGCGATCCCGACGTCCTCGATTGGCGCCTTGTCCGCCAGCAGCCCGCGGACCTGGTCCGGCGCGATCCTCGTCAGGGACGTCCCCATCAGCGGAGCGAGGGCCGTCTCGACCTCCGCGGCGGTGACCAGCGAGTTGCCCTCCACGACGACCGTCCTCAGCGCCAGTGCCGGGGAGAACACGACGTATGCGACCACGCCGCCGAGGACCAGCACGAGCGCCGTGATGGCCAGGACGGTGTTCCGCACCCGGTGGGACCGTCGGGGCGCGGGGAACTCGAGGACCTTCCCGGCGGGGGCCGGTCCGTCCGCGCCGTCGGGCACGACCGAGCCGGCTTTCGCCCCGGCCTTCGGCGCGGCCGGCACCCGGGCGATGCGTGGCTTCCTCGGCGTCATGCGCCGGTCCCCGCCGGTCCTGTTCCTTCCGCCCGCTCCTTCAGGAGGCCGACCAGCCGGATGCCGTACTTGGTGACGTCACCCGCCCCGACGGTCAGGATGATGTCACCGGGTTCCGCCCGGTCGACCACGGAGCGGAGGGCCTCGACCGGGTCCTCCCGATAGGAGGCGCCGGCACCCGGCATGAGGTCGGTGATGGTCCAGCCGCCGACGTCGTCGACCGGGTCCTCGCGTGCCGCGTACACCGGCAGCACGGTCGCCGAATCCGCGAGGGACAGTGCCTCGGCGAAGCCCGCGGCGAACTCCCGGGTCCGGGAGAACAGGTGGGGCTGGAACAGGACATGCACCCCGTGCTCCCCCGCCACGGTCCTGGCGGCCGTCAGGGCGGCGTGGACCTCGGTGGGATGGTGGGCGTAGTCGTCGAAGACCCGTACACCGTCGCCTTCTCCCCTGGCCTCGAAACGTCGCGCGGCGCCGGAGAAGAGCGACAGACCGGTCGCGGCGACGGCCGGATCCACCCCGAGTTCGAGGGCGACGGCGAAGGCTGCAGCGGCATTGAGGATGTTGTGGCGCCCCGGCACGCTCAGCTGCAGTTCCTGCTGCGCGTCCAGGCCGTCGACGGCGAAGGACAGGACGCTGTTGGTGGTGCTGCCCACGGCCCTCGTGTCACTGATCCGGATGTCCGCCGTCCCGGCGTAGCCGTAGGTGCGCACGCGGCGTGGCTCCGGTATCCCGGCGGCCAGTGCGGCGGCACCGGGGTCGTCGGCGCACGCCACCAGGAGCCCGTCCTCGGGGAGGCGCCGGGCGAAGGCGCCGAAGGCCGCATGGACCGCGTCCGCCGTCCCGTAGTGGTCCAGGTGGTCCGCTTCGACATTCGTCACGACGGCGACGCGGGGCTCGTAGTTCAGGAACGAGCCGTCCGATTCGTCCGCTTCGGCGACGAAGACCCGTCCGCCCGCCCACTCGGCGTTGACGCCGAGCGCGGCCACGTCTCCCCCGATGGCGAAGGACGGACCCACGCCGGCGTTGCGCAGGAGGACGGTGATCATCGCCGTCGTCGTGGTCTTGCCGTGCGTGCCGGCGACGGCGACGGCCTGCTGGCCGGTCATCGCCGCCGCGAGTGCCTCCGAACGGTGCAGCACCGGCAGGCCGCGACGGCGTGCCTCGACCAGTTCCGGGTTCGCGTCGCGGATCGCCGAGGACACGACGATCGTCCCGGTGTCGGGTACCGCGTCCGCGGAATGCCCCACGGTCACGTCGGCCCCGAGCGCCGACAGCGCACGGAGCCCCTTCGAATCCGCCGCATCCGAGCCCGAGACCCGCAGGCCCTGTCCGAGGAGGACCCGGGCGACGGCCGACATGCCGGCACCGCCGAGTCCGATGAAATGCACGGGTTGCTGCAGTCCGGCGTCGAGCGCCGGCGCAGTGCTGGTGGTTGCGATACCGCTGCCTTCCGTCCCTGCCCCTTCGGGGGCCGTCGTCGTCATCCGGGGCGCCGATCCCGCCCGCCGGGCTGCTTCCTCGCGTTCCGCGCTCACCGGGCGCCTCGTGCGGCGGCGAGGACGAGGTCGGCCATCCGCCGGTCGGCGTCGCGCACGCCACGGGCGTGCGATGCCCGGGACATCCGGGCGAGCCGGGCCTCGTCGGCGACGAGCGGGAGGACGGTGTCGCGGATCCACTCAGCGGTGAACGCCCGGTCGTCGACCAGGAGGGCGCCGCCGGATTCCGTCAGCCCTGCCGCGTTGAGTCGTTGCTCGCCGTTGCCGTGCGGCAGGGGCACGAGGACGGCGGGGACGCCCACGGCGCTGACCTCGCTGACGGTGGCGGCACCGGCGCGGGCGACCAGGAGGTCGGCTGCCGCGTAGACGTGCTCCATGCCGTCGACGAACTCGACCTGGTGGTAGCCCGGCATCGCCAGCACGGAGCCGTCCCCACCGAGGACCTGCTTGCCGCGTCCCGTGATGTGGAGGACCTGGATGCCGGCGGCGACCAGGTCGGGCACCGCCGCGGCCACGGCCCGGTTGAGGCTGGCCGCACCGGAGGATCCGCCGGTCACGATCAGGGTGGGACGGTCCGGATCGAGCCCGAGCGACGCCCGGGCGTCCTCGCGGCCGGCTGCGCGGTCGAGTCCGGAGATGCTGCGGCGCATGGGCATGCCCACCAGCACGGCGTCGCGCAGCCCGGTGCCCTCGAAGGCGACGGCGACGCGCGCCGCGATCCGCGCACCCACCCGGTTGGCGATCCCGGGACGCGCGTTGGCCTCGTGGATGACGATCGGGATCCGCCGAGTCCAGGCTGCGAGGTAGACGGGTGTGGAGACGTACCCGCCGACCCCGACGACGACGTCCGCTGCGGTATGCGCGAGGATGGTGCGCGCCTGTCGCACGGCCCCCGGACGAGGCGGACGGGCAGTTTGACGAGGTCGATGGAGGGTCGCCGCGGCATGGGCACCCGGTCGATGGTGCGCAGGTCGAAGCCGGCGGCGGGGACCAGCCGGGTCTCCATCCCCGCCTCGGTGCCCACGGCCGTGATGCGTGCACCCGGCTGCCGTTCGACGATCGCCCCCGCGATCGCGAGGAGGGGACTGATGTGGCCGGCCGTGCCGCCGCCCGCGAGGACGACCGACACGGGATGGTCAGGGGTGGAGGAGGTCATGAATGTGCGTGGTTTCTTCCGGCGGTGGAGGTCGTGGCGGGAACCGGCGGAGACGCCGCCGGGGTGGGGACGTGCGGCGTCTTGCGCGCGAAGGACAGGAGGACGCCGACGGCGGCCAGCGTGAACGTCAGCGCGGACCCGCCGTAGGAGATGAAGGGCAGCGGCACGCCGATGACGGGCAGCAGGCCCGTCACCATGCCGATGTTGACGAAGGCCTGGCCGATCAGCCACACGAGGATGGATCCCATGAGGATCCGCACGAAGGGATCGGTGTAGCGCAGGGCCACCCTGATGGTGGCGACGGCGAGAATGCCGAACAGGAGGACGACGACGAGGGGTGCCGATGAGGCCGAACTCCTCGCCGATGATGGCGAAGATGAAGTCGTTGTGCGCTTCGGGGATCCAGTTCCACTTCTGCCGGCTCTGCCCGATGCCGACGCCGAACCACCCGCCCGACGCCATGGCGAACAGGCCGTTGTCCGACTGCAGGCACAGATCGGCGCCGTCGTCGCAGTTCAGGCCGAGCCAGGCGCTGATCCGCCCGCCGCGGTTGGAACTCGTGGCGACCATCAGCAGGGCACCGGCCAGCGCGGCGAGACCCGTGAGGGTGAACAGCTTCAGCGGGGCGCCGGCGAAGAACAGGGCCGCGCCGGCGATCATCATGAGCACGAGGCCCGTGCCGAGGTCACCGCCGATCAGGACGAGGCCGATCGGGAGCCCGCCGAAGGGCAGCGCCGGGATCATGGCGTGCTTCCAGTCCCGGATCAGTGCCTTCTTCCGCTCGAGGACGGCGGCGAACCACAGGGCGATGGCGAGCTTCGTCGGTTCGGACGGCTGGAAGGTCTGGCTGCCGATCCGGATCCCAGTTCTTGTTGCCGTTGATCTCGACCCCGATGACGAGCACCAGGACCAGCAGCACCACCGCGATCCCGAGGCTCGGCCACGCGAGGGCCCGGTAGGCGCGCGGACCCAGGCGGGAGAGGACGAGCATCAGGAGGAGCCCGGCCCCGGCCCACATGGCCTGCTTGAGGAAGAGGTCGAAGCTGTCCTTCCCCTCGGAGATCGCCTCGACGGAGGACGCCGAGAGGACCATCATGAGCCCGATCGCGGTCAGCGCGAGGGCGGAACCGAGGATCAGGTAGTAACTGGACCCGGTGGGCGCGCGGTCGGAGCCCTCGAGCAGCACCCAGCCGCGCTGCAGCCGGGCCCGGAGTCCGGTGCGCGCCCGGTCGGTGGATCCGGTGGTGGCGGTATCCGCCGTCGGGGCACCGGACTTGATGGTCCGTGCCTTCGCTGCGGCACTCCCGCTGGGCGTCGCAGTGTGCGCGGGGCCGACGCCGGCGGAGCTGGCCGGTCGGCCCGTCTCCTTCGTCCGGGCGGGCCGGACCGAGGGCTTGCGTCCTCCCGGACGGGTTGGCGTAGCCACCATCACGACTCCTTCGCGGTTGTCCCCTGTCCGCCACGTGCACGGACGGCCGCCACGAAGGCGGCTCCCCGGTGCGCATAGGAGGAGGAGAACTGGTCCATGGACGCGGCGGCCGGTGCCAGGAGCACCGTGTCGCCGTCCTGGGCGAGGCGCGCCGCTTCGGCGACGGCCCACTGCATCAGGGCGGCGGCCGGATCGGCTGATCCGCCGGCGCTGCGCCCCTGTCCAGTGTGAAGGAGGGGATGGAGGGAGACCGGAACATCGGGTGCGTGTCGGGAGAGGGCGCCCTGCAGCGGTGCGGGGTCCGTCCCGAGAAGCACCACGGCCTTCAGCCGGCGGGCGTGCTCCGTCACGAGGTCGTCGTAGGAGACACCCTTGGACAGTCCGCCCGCGACCCAGACGACCGATTGGAACGAGGCCAGCGACGCCGAGGCCGCGTGCGGATTGGTCGCTTTCGAATCGTTGATCCAGAGCACCCCGCCCTCGTTCTCGACGACCTGGATCCGGTGGTCCCCGGGCTGGAAGGCCCGGATGCCGTCGCGCACCGCCGTCGCGGGGATACCGGCCGCGCGGACGAGGGCTGCGGCGGCGAGGGCGTTGGCGACCAGGTGCCGCGGGACGACCTCGCCGAGTTCGCTGATGGAGGCCAGTTCCGCGGCCGAGTCCCTGCGCTGCTCGATGAAGGCGCGGTCCACGAGGAGGTCCTCGACGACGCCCATCATGCTGACCGACGGCATGCCGGTGGTGAATCCGACGGCCCGGCAGCCCTCGACGACGTCGGCCTCCTCGACCATCGCCTCCGTCTCACGCTGCTCGACGTTGTAGATGCACGCGATCCTCGTGCGCTCGTAGACCGAGGCCTTGGCGGCGAGGTAGGCCTCGTAGCTGCCGTGCCAGTCCACGTGGTCCTCGGCCACGTTGAGGCAGACGCTCGCGAGCGGTGAGACGGAGTGCGCCCAGTGCAGCTGGAAGCTCGACAGTTCGACGGCGAGGAACTCGTACCCCTGCGGATCGCGGATCACGTCGAGGATCGGCGTGCCGACGTTGCCGGCGGCGACGGCACGTCTCCCTGCGGCGACCAGCATGGACTCCGTCAGTCCGACGGTGGTGGTCTTCCCGTTGGTCCCGGTGATGGTGAGCCATTCCGCCGTCGGGCGGCCTTCGCGGATCCGCACCCGCCAGGCGAGTTCGACGTCGCCCCAGATGGGCACGCCGGCCGCCGCCGCCTCGGCGAGCAGCGGCTGCGTGGGGCGCCAGCCGGGAGACGTGACGACGAGGTCGGCGGGTTGCCCGTCGACCTCGGGCAGGGAGGCTGCGTGCTCCGCGCCGAGCAGGACGGCGTGCGCACCGACGATGCGCAGGGTGTCAGCCTTCGCCTCGTTCTCCTCCGTCGCGCCGGCGTCGACGACGACGACGACGGCCCCGAGTTCGATGAGCGTGTCGGCCGCGGAGAAGCCCGAGGCCCCGATGCCCGCGACGACGACGCGCAGGCCCGCCCAGTCGGAATCCCAGGTGGTCAGGCCGGCGAGCCGGGGTGTCTCCCAGGTGTTGGTGGCCGTCGATCCGGCACGGTCCGATCCGCTCATCCCACGACCCATTCCGCGTAGAAGATCCCGAGCGCCGCGGCGACGAAGAGTCCGGCCAGGATCCAGAACCGGACCACCACCGTGACCTCCTGCCAGCCCTTCAGCTCGAAGTGGTGCTGCAGCGGGGCCATCTTGAAGACGCGCTTGCCTCCCGACAGCTTGAAGTACCCGACCTGGATGATCACGGAGAGCGTGATCATGACGAACAGGCCCGCGAGGATCACGAGGAGGAGTTCGGTCCGGGACAGGATGGCGAAACCCGCGATCGCGCCGCCGATCGCGAGGGAGCCGGTGTCCCCCATGAAGATCTTGGCCGGCGAGGTGTTCCACCAGAGGAAGCCGACCAGGGCACCGCACATGGACCCGGCGATCAGGGCGAGGTCCAGCGGATCCCGCACCTCGTAGCAGACGCTTCCGGCACCGGGCGAGCCGCAGCTCTGGTTGCCCTGCCAGATGCCGATGAGGAGGTACGCGCCGAAGACCAGGATCGAGGCGCCGGCGGCGAGTCCGTCGAGCCCGTCGGCGAGGTTCACGCCGTTGCTCGCCCCGGTGATGATGAGGTTCGACCAGATGACGAACAGGATCGCGCCGAGGACGGTGCCCGCGAAGGCGAGGTCGATCGGGGTGTCCCGGATGAAGGAGATGGCCGTCGAAGCCGGTGTCCGTCCCTCCGCATTGGGGAACATCAGGGCCAGCACACCGAAGATCACGCCCACGGCGGTCTGCCCGATGATCTTCGCGGGCGCGCTCAGGCCGAGGCTCCGCTGCTTGGAGATCTTGATGTAGTCGTCGGCGAACCCGACCAGGCCCATTCCGGCGGCCAGGAACAGCAGCAGCAGTCCGGAGGCCGTCGGTCCCCCCACGGAGGAACCCGTGGCCATCATCAGCAGATGCGTCAGGAAGTATGCCAGCAGCACCGATGCGACGATCACCGCGCCGCCCATGGTGGGCGTCCCGCGCTTGATGTGGTGTGCGGTCGGGCCGTCGTCGCGGATGAACTGCCCGTAGCCCTTGTTCACCAGGAGCTTGATGAACAGGGGCGTCCCGACGAACGCGAAGAAGAGCGCGGAGGCAGAGCCTATGAGGAGTGCGATCACGGCTGCTGGGCCTTTCCGGAAGCGGCAGGTCCGCTGCCCGCTTCGACGACTGCTTCGGAGGATTCGATCGCGCCGGGGCCGGCCTGGGCGACGCGGTCCCCGAGGTACCTCAGTCCCGCCCCGTTGGAGGACTTGAACAGGACGATGTCCCCCGCTTCCAGCTCCGCCGCGAGCATCCGCTCCGCGGCGTCGACGTCGTCGACGTGGACGGCCTCGCTGCCCCAGGACCCCTCGAGCACGGCGCCGTTGAAGAGTGCCCGGGTGTTCGGTCCCACGCAGATCAGCTTGGAGATGTTCAGGCGCACGACGACTCGCCCGAGGAGGTCGTGCTCCTCGATGGAGCTGTCCCCCAGTTCGAGCATCTCCCCGAGCACGGCCCACGTGCGACGGCGGCCGCGGCCGAGTTCGGCGAGCGTCCGGAGCGAGCGCTGCACGCATCGACTCGGGATTGGCGTTGTACGCGTCGTTGATGACCGTCACGCCGTCGGCACGCTCGGTGCGCTCCATCCGCCACCGGCTGGCGGCGGACTGGCTGCGCAGGCTCGCGACGATCGTCCCGGGAGCACAGCCGACCTCGTAGGCGACGGTGGCCGCGGCCAACAGGTTCGCGGTGTGGTGCAGCCCCAGGAGCGGGGACACGACGTCGTGCGCGCTGCCGTCCGGGAAGACGAGGGTGAAGGAGGGGTTGCCCTCCGCCGTCGTGGTGCTGTCGCGTGCCCGGACGACGTCGGACCCGGCAGCTGCGAAGTCGTCCGACGAGGTGAAGAAGACGGTCCGGGCGCCGGTGCGCTCCTGCATGGCCAGGACGCGCTCGTCGTCGGCGTTGATGACGGCCGTCCCGGTGACCGGCAGGGCCTCGAACAGCTCGCCCTTGGCCTTCGCGATGTTCTCGACGCCGCCGAACTCGCCGGCATGGGCCGAGCCGACGCCGAGCACGACGCCGAGGTCCGGCTGCACGAGCGACGCGAGGTACGCGATGTGCCCGGGCTTCGTGGCGCCCATCTCGATCACGAGGTAGCGCGTGTCCCAGTCCGCCTCGAACACGGTCAGGGGGACGCCGACCTCTCCGTTGTAGGACCCGCGGGGCGCGACGGTGGGGCCGTGGGCCGCGAGGATGCCGGCGAGGAGGTCCTTTGGTGGTGGTCTTGCCCGCCGAACCGGTGATGCCGATGACGGTCACCTCGCCGTCAGCCCGCAGACGGCGGACCGTCTCGGCGGCCAGCACGCCCATGGCGAGGACCGCGTCGGGGACCACGACGGCGGCGAACGGGGTCCCGTCCGGTCCGGCGATCTCCCGTTCGGCCAGCGCCAGCACGGCACCGCGCTCGAAGGCTGGACCGATGAAGAGGTGGCCGTCGGACTCCTCGCCGGGTTTGGCCACGAACAGCGACCCGGGAACGCATTCCCTGGAATCGGTGGCCGCGGAGGTGACGGTGATGGCCGACCCGTCCTGGTCGGGACCGACCAGGACGCCGCCCGTGAGTGCCGCGATCTCGGCTGCGCTGAATTCAATCATGACGGTTCAGGACTCTATCCCGGACGTCGAAAGCCCAGAGAATCCGTGCCTTGTCAACGCGGTGCGCAGTTCCAGGCGATCGTCGAGCGACAGGTTGACGCCCTTCACCTCCTGCCACACCTCGTGGCCGCGGCCGGCGACGAGAACGGTGTCGGAGGCGGTGGACAGCGCGACCGCTCGATCGATCGCAGCCGCCCGGGGGAAGACCTCGAGCACCTCGCAGTCGAGCCCCTCGTCGCGGACCGCAGCCTCGGCGCCCTCCCGGACCGCGCGCCGGATGACCGCCTCGTCCTCGTCGTGCGGGTCGTCGTCGGTGACGATGAGGATGTCGGACAGGCGTGCGCCCACCGCCCCCATGATCGGGCGCTTCGTCTCGTCGCGCTGTCCCGTGGCGCCGAAGACCGCGATGACGCGGCCGCCGGGCCGGCGCACCGAGGCCAGCGTCCGTTCAAGGGCATCCGGATTGTGGGCGAAGTCGACGATCGCCGCGGGAGCCTCACCGATGAGCTGCATGCGCCCCGGGACCTCGGTGGTGAAGGGGTCGCAGTCGTCCAGGGCGCGCTGGACGTCCTCGACCGGGACGCCCGAGGCGAGGACCATGCCGGTCGCCAGGGCGGCGTTGGAGATGTTGAACGTCCCGGGCAGCCCGCTGCGGATCCGCAGTCGCCCGCCCGTCCGGCCCTGGAGCACGAAGGCGTGGCCGAGGCCGCTCGCTTCGACCCCGGTCACGGTCCAGTCGGCCGTGGTGTGCCCGTCGTCCGCCTGCGGGTCGGTCCGCACCGTCAGCACGGGGACCTCCGCCGTGTCGGCCAGCCTGCGGCCCCAGGGGTCGTCGACGAGCACGACTGCGCGCCGGCACCGCTCGGGGGTGAAGAGCGCCGCCTTCACCGCGAAGTAGTCCTCCATGGTCCCGTGCAGGTCGAGGTGGTCCTGGGTGAGGTTGGTGAAGCCCGCGACGTCGAAGCGCACTCCGTCCACCCGGCCGAACTCGAGCGCGTGCGAGGAGACCTCCATGGACGCCGCGGCGAGGCCGCGCTCCCGCATCAGGGCGAGGAGGGAGTGCACCTGCGGCGATTCGGGCGTGGTGAGTGCGCTGGGGATCGCCTCGCCGCCCGCTCGGATCTCGATCGTGCCGATCAGTCCGGTGGACCTGCCGAGGGCGCCCAGGAGGGCGTTGAGGAAATAGGTGGTCGTGGTCTTCCCGTTCGTGCCGGTGACGCCGAAGAGGGTCGGGGTCGCCTGCACGGGGGCGTCGGCGGGACGGCCGGCGAAGATCTCGCGGGCGAGCGGGCCGACCGCGCGGCGCGGGTCCGGGACGACGACGACCGGCGGCAGCTCGACCCGGCCCGCCGCTTCGGCCGCGATGCGAGCCCCTTCCTCGTCCGTCAGGATGGCCAGGGCGCCCGCTCGGGCGGCCTGCACGGCGAATTCGGCTCCGTGGCGGGAGGCGCCCGGAAGGGCGGCGTAGACGTCTCCCGGCAGGACGGAGCGCGAATCGAGCGTGATGCCGGCGACGGTGGGAAGCCCCGGTGGTACGGACGGACCGGCCAGCGTGCCGATGGCGGCGAGGGCCGAGGACAGGCCGACCGGGCGCGGGGCGCGCGGCCGCATCAGGGAAGCCGTACTCCCCTGCGGAGTGTTCGATTGCACGTTCTCTTGCCTCCGGGTCAGTATTCGACCGGGTAGATGTCCGGCTTCGTCGTCGATGCCGGGACGTTGTTGGAGTTGAGGACCTGCTTCATGACCTTCTGGAAGGACTCGCCGGGAATCAGGTAGTACAGGTCGCCCTGCGGACGCTGGAGCGTGATGACGACGACGTACTCGGGATCCTCGATGGGTGCGATCCCGGCATACGACAGAGTGTAGCCGTCGTACCCGCCGGTGGCGCTCGGGGCCTCCGCCGTACCGGTCTTCGCCCCGACGCGGTACTGCTCGAGCTCGCCGGACTTGCCGGAGCCCTCCTCGGTGACGGTCTCAAGCATCTTCCGCATCTGCGCCGCGGTCTCCTCGGACACCACCTTCGTGCCCTCGGCCGCGGGGACCCCGTGCTCGGTACCGTCGGGGTCGATGTACGCGTCGATCAGCCGCGGCTGGAGCCGCACGCCGTCGTTCGCGATGGTCTGGTACACCATCGCGGTGTGCAGGGCGGTCTGCGTCAGGCCCTGGCCGAAGAGGACCGTGTACTGCTGGCGGTCGTCCCACTGGTCGGGCGGAGTCAGGAGGCCCTGGTTCTCCTCGCCGAGGCCCGTGCCGAGCGGTTCGCCGATCCCGAACTTCTTGAGCCAGTCGTAGCGTTCCTGCTTGGACAGCTTCCCGCCGATCTGTACCGTACCGGTGTTCATGGACTTGGCGAGGATCCCTGCCGCCGTCCGCTTCTCCGTGCCGTGCTCCCACGCGTCCTTGAACGTCTGGTCGCCGATGGTGTACCGGTTCTCCAGGGTGAACCTCGACGTCGGCTCGATCAGTCCCTGCTCGAGCGCAGCGGCCATCGTGATGACCTTCGTCGTCGACCCCGGCTCGAAGGACGCACTGACCGAGTTCGGGCTGCGCTTGTCCGCGGGTGTCGCTTCCGGATCGTTCGGGTCCAGCGTCGTCGACTCGGCCATCGCCCGGATCGCTCCGGTCTTCGCCTCCACGACGACGATGTTGCCCCACTCGGCGTTGTAGTCCTTCACCTGCGAGGCGATGGTCTGCTGGGCGAACCACTGCAGGTCCTGATCGATCGTCAGCCGCACGCTCTGGCCGTCGACCGCCGGCACGTCCTCGTTCGTGGCGTAGGGGATCCGGATGCCGTCCCCGCCGATCTCGAACGTGCGGCTTCCCGCCTCGCCGGTCAGCTGGTCGTCCAGGGACACCTCCAGGCCGGAGCGCGGGGCGCCGTCGGCGCCCACATAGCCGATGACCGACCCGGCCACGGCTCCGGCCGGGTAGGTGCGCACACTGGTCTTGTCCGCGTACACCCCGGGGATGCCGACGGCCAGTGCCCTGTCCTTGACCTCCGGTGTGACGGACTTTGCCACGTAGTTGAACGACTTGTCCCCCAGGACGGACGCCTCGAGCGTCGCAGCATCGATGCCGAGCACTGCCGAGAGCTCGGCGAGTCCCTGGTCCATCGGGATGTCCGTCTCACGCGCGTCGGAACCTGCCACCGTCCGGTCGAAGTCGTCGACGGCACTGAGTCGCTGGTCCACCACGATGTCGTAGCGCTCCACGCTGCGGGCGAAGTACTTGCCGTTCATGTCCACGATCGAGCCGCGGATGGGCTGCACGGCGGTGGTGGTGAGCCGCTTGGACAGCCCAGCCTGCGCCATGCCGTTGAGGTCCAGCGCCTGGAGCTGGAACAGGCGTACGCCGAGGACCAGGAGGAGTACGAGGACGAAGGCCAGTCCCACGCGAAGGCGCGTCGACCCGAGGGCCAGTCGGAGGCTGTCGGGGCTGCCGATGCGTGCAGGGGTCACTGAGAATCCTTGTCGAGACAGTACGGGCGGTGCGTCGGGCGGCGGGGAGCGGAGCGCCGCCTGCTACCGGTCGGAGCCGGCCTGCTCGGGACCGGGGATCGTCCCCGATGCCACGCTGCCCGCGTCACCGTCCGTGGAACCGTCCGCAGCGACACCGGCGTCGCCCTCGACCCCGGCCGTCTCCTCGACCGGTTCCGCCGGGAGCGCCTCGACGGCCACCGGAACCGGCTGCTCCGTCACGAGGTTCGGGGCGGCGATCAGGACCTCGGGCTCGGGAACCTCCACCGCGGGTTCCGGAGTGCCCGTCACCTTCTTCGACTCCAGCTCGATGGTCCCGAAGGTCGAGGAGGACACCATGCCGAGTTTCGTGGCGGCAGCCGCGAGGTTCTGCGGGGCTTCCTTGCCCTCGATCTCGAGGACGAGCGCCTCGTTCTGCTGGCTGAGGGCGACCTGCTGGTTCCGCAGCTGGACGAGTTCGTACTGCGTGCCGGAGACGGAGATGTTGAGCATCAGGACCGCGGCGAGGGCAGCACCGAGGACGAGCAGGCTGAAGACCGCCAGGGGCATCCTCCGGCGGGCAGGACGCGCGGGGACCACCGACAGGGGCGTGCGGGTCTTCTGCGCCGTGCCGGT
Source organism: Arthrobacter sp. MN05-02 (assembly GCA_004001285.1). Taxonomy (NCBI): domain Bacteria; kingdom Bacillati; phylum Actinomycetota; class Actinomycetes; order Micrococcales; family Micrococcaceae; genus Arthrobacter; species Arthrobacter sp. MN05-02. Next base: position 1,419,448 of record AP018697.1, on the reverse strand, counting down.
CGGGGTGCCGGGCGTGGGGCCGGCGAGGCGCCCCGGGGCGAGGGCGAGCGCACCACTCCCGGAGAAGGCCGCGGTGCCGGGTCGCTTCTCGACTGTCAATGCCTGGCTCATCTGTTCTTCCTGTCGACGGGTCCTGCTTTGATTCGTTCAACTGCCCGGAGCTTGGCCGAGGCCGCTCGTGGATTCTCCTCGATCTCCGCAGCCGTGGGCGCCTCGGTGCCGCGCGTCAGGGAGCGGAGGTAGGCCTTGTGCTCCTCGAGCTCCACCGGGAAACCGACCGGTGCCGAGGATCTGGTCCCTGCGGTGAACGCGCTCTTGACGATGCGGTCCTCGAGGGAGTGGTAGGACATCGCGACGACACGGCCTCCGGTCACGATCGAGTCGACGGCCGCGGGGACGGCCCGTTCAAGGACGGTCAGTTCCTCGTTGACCTCGATCCGCAGCGCCTGGAAGGTCCGCTTCGCAGGGTGTCCCCCGGTGCGCGCGGCCGCGGTGGGGACGACACTGCGGATCACCTCCACGAGCCGGGAGGTCGTACGGAAGGGCTCGGCCTGCCGCGCCTGCACGATCGCGGTGGCGATGCGGCCGGCGAACTTCTCCTCGCCCCAGGTGCGGATGATCCGCAGGAGGTCTTCCGCGGCGTAGGTGTTCACGACCTCGGCCGCGGTGATCCCCCTGCTCGTGTCCATGCGCATGTCGAGCGGCGCATCGTAGGAGTAGGCGAAACCGCGGTCGCGCTCGTCGAGCTGGAGCGAGGAGACGCCCAGGTCGAAGAGGACGCCGTCCACCCCGTCGATGCCGAGATCGGCCAGCACCTCGGGCAGTTCGTCGTAGACCGCGTGCACCAGGTCGGTACGGTCCGCGAAGGCGGCGAGGCGCTCGCCGGCGAGCGCGAGGGCCTCCGTGTCCCGGTCGATCCCCACGAGGTGCACCGAGGGGAACCGCTCCAGCATGCTCTCGGAATGGCCACCCATGCCGAGCGTCGCATCGACGACGACGGCCCGGCGCCCGGCGGCTTCGGCGGAGGCTACGGACGGAGCGAGGAGGGAGACGCAGCGGTCGCGGAGGACGGGTACGTGTCGCTCGTCCGTCGGCCGGTCATCGCGCATCCAGCCTCTCCCTCCTGCAGCTCGTGGTACATCGTGTCGGTGTTTCCCTGCAGGCTGCCGGGAGGAGGGTCCGGCTTCTTGAATCAGACCCCCATCCGGCCGGATCGTCGTCGCCTGGCTCCGGGGAAGTGGAGCCAGGTGGCGAATCGCATCCGGCGGCTGGAGATCTCATCCAAAAGACGTTGCCCACCCGCGTCGTCATTGCTGCGTTCTTGTCCTGCTGGTCCTGCTGGTCGGTCAGATGATGCCCGGGAAGGCATCCTCGTCCGTCTCCGAGAAAGCCGTCTCCTTCTCGTCGAGGTAGGACTCCCACGCCTCCGCGGCCCAGATCTCCGCGCGGCTCCCCGCGCCGATCACGGCCAGGTCCCGGTCGAGTCCCGCATACGTCCGCAGTGCCGGAGGTATGGTGATCCTGCCCTGCTTGTCCGGCACCTCGTCCGAGGCGCCCGACAGGAAGATGCGGTTGTAGTCCCTCGCCTGGCGTGACGAGATCGGTGCGGCCCGCATCTGCTCGTGAACCCTCTCGAACTCACTCATGCTGAAGACGTAGATACAGCGCTCCTGGCCCCTCGTCAGGACCAGCCCCTCGCTCAGTTCCTCGCGGAACTTCGCCGGGAGGATCAGCCTGCCCTTCTCGTCGAGGCGGGGGGTGTGAGTTCCGAGGAACATCCCTGACCGCCTGTTCTGAGTCCGCCAAGCCCAGCCCGTTGCTGCCTTGCTCTTATGTTCCCCACTTTACTCCACAACCCTCCCCGGTCAATGCATCCCGGTCCTCGGCGCGCCCTACAGCTCCCACCGCAGTGAATGCCGATTCCGGGCAGGATGCGGAAGGCGGCGACGATGCGTCCCGTGGAGGAAAGTGGAGGTCCCGCGGACAGGAAGCGGACGGCGGCAGTGCTGCCCGACCCGGTCGGCAGCACTTAAACGGAAAGAACCCGCCGAAGCGGGTTCTTTCCGTTCATCCGACCGACGAGGGCCGGGGCGATGCCGGCGCCGGCAGGGCTGCTAGGTCTGGTCCCGTTTGCGCTCGTCCCATTTGTCCTCGAGGCTGGACATGAAACCGCTCTTGCCTCCCGAGGGGGCCTTCGACGGCCTGCCGACGGGCTGTCCGGCCTCCACCTGCTTCGACTTCGTGGTCGCGAAGTACACGCCCGCACCCATGACCAGGAACCCTGCCACCCCGATGAAGATGTTCTGGTAGACGATACCGGCGAGAAGGACGAGGATCCCGGCGATCGTGATGAGCGAACCGATGACCAGGCGCCGGGTCGACATCGACTTCCGGGTGTCCGAGGCCATCGAGTGCGCGAACTTGGGATCGTCGGCGTGCAACTGCTGTTCAAGCTGATCAAGCAACCTCTGCTCGTGTTCCGAGAGTGCCATGACCGCCTCCTTGATGTGGGTACCAACGTTCCTCCACCCAACCAACGCTTCGGACGCTGACCAGGTTCCCGGCGGAAGGGTCGGCGACCACAGGCTCCGGACGGCGGATTTGCGTACTCGGCGGCAGTTGGACTACCTACTTAAGACTAGTTTGCTACGTGGTGGGCGCAAAGTCACAATGCGGGGTTGATCGGCATCTCCACACGGTGTTACCGGGCACTCAATCCGCGTGATCGCGCGGATTCCGCCCCTCTCCGGCACGTCAGCCCGGGGGCGATCCGGACGGGCCCCCGGCCCCGGCGCCCGCAGCTCCTCCGTCCGGTGCAGCGCGACGTTCGCCGGACGCGTTCCCGGGTCGTCCGCGGCCCTTCGGGGCGAGGAGCCCCGCCGGCACCACGCCGGCCTCACCGAACTTCCGGTTCACGTCGTCCAGGGCCCGTTCGGCGATCCGCCAGTTGTCGTCCTTGCGGTCGATCGTCAGCTGGCTGGATCCGTCCCCTCCGCCCTGGAGGGACTCCGCGCGGAGTCCGATCAGCCGGACGGCCATGGGACGATCCCCCAGAGCGGCAAGCAGCGCCGTCGCGGCCGCGTAGAGCGCGTTCGCGCTGTCCACGGGTTCGTCGAGCTTCTTCGACCGGGTGAGCGTGGAGAAGTCGGCGTACCGGAGTTTCAGGGCGACTCCCCCGGCCCGGAATCCGGAAGCCCGGAGCCTCGTCCCCGTCCGGTGTGCCAGCCTCAGGAGCTCGCGCCGCAGGACATCGGAATCCTCCACGTCCCGGGAGAACGTCTCCTCCGCCCCGATGCTCTTCTCGGGTCGCGAGACCACGACCCTCCGCGGGTCACGGCCCCAGGCCAGGTGGTGGACGTGCTCGCCCGACGCACCCAGCAGCCTCTTCAGCGTGGGCAGGGGTGTCTGGGCGACGTCCTCGACCGTGCGGATGCCGATCCGGGCCAGGACCTCCTGCGTCTTCGCGCCGACTCCCCACAGGGCCGACACGGGCAGCGTGTGCAGGTAGGCGACCGTCTGGTCCCCGGGGATGAGCAGCAGGCCGTCGGGCTTCGATCGGGTCGACGCGATCTTCGCGACGAACTTCGTGGTGGCCGCCCCGACGCTCGCCGTGATGCCGAGGCTCGACCGGATCTCCGCCCTTACCTGCTCGCCGATCTCGCGTGGCCCGCCGAGACGACGGATGGAGCCCGCGACATCGAGGAAGGCCTCGTCGACGCTGAGCTGCTCGACCTCGGGGGTGACCGAACGGAAGATGCGCATGACCTGTGCCGACACCTCGGCGTACCGTCCGTGATGGGGTGGCAGGATGACGGCGGTCGGGCACTGCCGCATCGCCACGGACATGGGCATCGCGGAGCGGACGCCGAACCTGCGCGCCTCGTACGAGGCCGACAGGACGACGGAGCGTCCGGACGGCGAGCCGACGATGACCGGCACCCCGCGAAGATGCGGATGGTCGAGGAGTTCCACGGAGACGTAGAAGGCGTCCATGTCGATGTGCAGGATGTGGCACTCGGCGTGCTCCGCCACCGTCCGCCGCTCGTCCTTTGACACGGACACATCGTACGCAGCACCACCGACAGGTCCCGACGGGAGGGTCGCGGACAGTCCGGTGAGGACCCTCCTGCACCCCGGTGGGCGGGTACCCGGTCAGCAGGGCCGCGCGGCACCGCCGGTTAGAGTGGGAGCACCACGACCAGCCGAGCTGCCCGGGAGATCCATGCTGTCCGCACCTGCCACCCCCGACCAGGGCGGCCCTGTTCCCGATGCCATCACCGCCGAGCAGGAGCGGTTCCGCTCCTCCCTCACCCGGACCATCGAGGACTTCCTGGCCGAACAGCGGAATGTCCTGGCCGCCATCTCCGACGAATCCCTGCCCCTCATCGCGAGCATCACGACGCTGACGGGCGGCGGCAAGCGGATGCGGGCGCTGCTGTGCTACTGGGGCTGGCGCGCGGCGGGCGGGTCGCCGTCCTCGCCGGCGCCGGTCGTCGCCGGGACCGCGCTCGAGTTCTTCCAGGCGGCGGCACTGATCCACGACGACATCATCGACCGGTCGGACACGCGCCGGGGGCGGCCCAGCGTGCACCGGCAGTTCAGCGGGCAGCATTCCGACGCGGGGTGGCACCTCGATCCGGAACGCTTCGGTGTGTCGGCGGCGATCCTCGCCGGCGATCTCTGCCTCGCTTTCAGTGAGGAGCTGTTCACGGCGTCGTGCTCGGACACCGCAGGTACCGGCGCCCGGACGATCTTCAACCGGATGCGGACCGAGGTGATGGCCGGTCAGTACCTGGACCTCCTCGAGGAGGCCGTGGGCCCGGACCAGACGCCGGCCGTCGCCGAGGAACGCGCGCTCAACATCCTGCGGTTCAAGTCCGCGAAGTACTCCATGGAGCGCCCGCTCATGCTCGGCGGCGCGCTGGCCGGCGCCGATGAAGCACTGCTCACGGCGTACTCCGCTTTCGCCCTTCCCCTCGGTGAGGCTTTCCAGCTGCGGGACGATGTCCTCGGCGTGTTCGGGGATCCCGTGGTCACGGGCAAACCGGCGGGTGACGACCTCCGCGAGGGCAAGCGGACCTTCCTGATCGCCCGTGCGATCGGCTCGAGCGGATCCGAAGCACGCGCGTCGATCAACGCGATGCTGGGCGATACGTCCCCTCGACGACGTCGCGGTCGATACGCTGCGGAGCCTCATCATCGGCAGCGGCGCCCTGGCCCACACCGAACATCTCATCGCGCGGAAGTCCGAGGAGGCCTTCGAGGCACTGGCCGGGCTTCCGATCGATCCGGTGGCGAAGCATGCACTCCGCCTGCTCGCGGAGGCGGCGGTCACGCGGACCGCATGACGCCTGCGGCGATCCGCCTCGGTGCAGTTCCTGCCTACCAGGCGGCTGCCTGGGCGCGGCGGCGGATCTCGGTCTTCCGCCCCTCCCGCAGAGCGTCGATCGGGCGGCCCGGAAGACTCTCGTCCTCGGTGTAGAGCCAGCGGATGATGTCCTCGTCGCCGTAACCGGAATCGGCGAGGACGACGACGGTCCCCCGCAGGCTGTCCAGGACGGTGCCGTCGACGAGGAACTCGGCCGGCACGCTGCGGATGTTGCGGTCGCCGATCCGCACGCTGACGAGTGACCTGTCGCTGATGAGCGAGTGCACCCTGGTGATCGGCAGATCGAGCGCCTCGGCCACCTCGGGGAGATTGAGCCAGGCCGGGACGAGTTGTTCGAGTTCAGTCACCGTTCAAGGGTGCCATGCTCCAGCAGCCAACTCCACCTGGGTGAGTCGGCGGACACCGACCCCCGCGGAGCGCGTCTTCCGGCGGAATGCCTTACGACAGGAAGCGACACGCCGACAGTCGTCTTTGCCACCTGTTATCCCGCTCTTGTGCTACATCGCATTTCGTGTAAATTCACAGGAGTCACACAAGTAACAGTATCAACAGGTGACTCAATAGCATCACCAGCACGTGCACCCGCCCGGTTCCGAGAAACACTCCGGGCAGGTGCGTCCGCGCGGACTCAGCCGCCAACAGACGAGGAACGAACAATGACTGCCCAGCGATCGAAAGCACCGCTGAACGGCACCCGCAGGAAGGCCGTCGGCGCCAGCCCACGCGGCCTGAACGTCGCCGTGACCACCGCCGCCCTGCCCGCGGTGATTCTCTCTTCCGTGGCCCTCGCCCAACCGGCGACGGCAGCCCCCGGCCCGCAGGCCTCCACCGCACGGCATCTCGGAGCGACCGTGACACCGGTCCCCGCCCGTTCCATCGTGCCCGCGGCCCTCGTCGCGAGCCAGGTCCCCGCGCAGAAGATCGCCATCGTGACGCAGACCGTGCCGAGCAGCTACACACGATCAAGCCGGGCGACACGATCGGCGCGATCTCCAAGCGGTACGGGCTCTCCACGGATGCCGTCCTCAAGCTCAACCGGATGGACGCGCGTACCGTCATCTACCCCGGGCAGAAGATCAAGCTGACCGGGAGCGCCGCACCGGCTGCCAAGCCGGCTCCCGCCGCCGCCGCCCCGCAGCCCGGGGCGACCTACGTCGTCAAGCCGGGTGACACCCTCGGCGCCATCGCTGCCCGCAACGGCGTCAGCCTGCAGAGCCTCCTGTCCACCAACAAGCTCTCGATGACCTCGACCATCTACCCCGGCCAGAAGCTCAGCCTCGGAGGCAAGGCACCCGTGGCGACACCGGCGCCCGCACCTGCACCTGCCCCTGCCCCTGCCCCTGCCGGCGGCACCTACACGGTCAAGCCGGGCGACACCCTCGGCGCCATCGCCTCACGCAACAAGGTGGGCCTGGATGCGCTCCTGAAGGCCAACAACCTGTCCATGTCGTCGATCATCTACCCCGGGCAGGTGCTGAAGCTGTCCGGCACCGCCCCCACGCCGCCGAAGGCCACCCCGCCCGCTGCTGCGCCGACCCCCGCGCCGACGTCCGGCTCCTACACCGTCAGGGCGGGCGACACCCTCGGGGCCATCGCCTCCCGCCACGGCGTGGCGTTGAACAGTCTGCTCACCGCCAACAGGATGACGGCCTCCACCATCATCTACCCCGGGCAGAAGCTCACGATCCCGGCCAAGGGAACCGCACCCGCTCCTGCTCCCGCTCCCGCGCCCGCTCCGACGGGCCTCGTGCCGTCGACCTTCCTCGGCTACAAGTACCCCGACAGGGTCGTCGCCGACGCGAATGCCAACAAGGCGCTGCTCAACTCCCTCCCGGCACCCTCGCCGGCCGAGATGAAGGCAGATCGTCGCGGACACCGCCCGCTCCATGGGCGTGGACCCGAGTCTCGCCCTGGCCTTCGCCTTCCAGGAATCCAGCTTCAACCAGCGCTCGGTCTCCCCTGCCAACGCCATCGGCACCATGCAGGTCATCCCCTCCTCCGGGCAGTGGGCGAGCGAGCTCGTGGGCCGCAAGCTGAACCTCATGGATCCGTACGACAACGCCACGGCCGGCATCGCGATCATCCGGTCCCTCGTGCGCACCAGCCCGTCACTCGACATCGCCATCGCGTCCTACTACCAGGGCCAGTACTCGGTGCAGACCAGGGGTATGTTCGAGGACACGAAGCACTACGTGGCCGCCATCAAGGCACACCAGAAGAACTTCCGGTAGGCCTTCCGGCAGGCCGGCAGGAGGGGGCGGGATCGCGTGGTGATCCCGCCCCCTCCTGCTGCACCCGTCTAGGATCGGAGGGTGCACCAGCATCGGAAGGACCCGCTCGAAGGCACGACCGTCGACGGACGCTACATCGTCCATTCACGGCTGGCCCGTGGCGGCATGTCCACCGTCTACCTGGCGACCGACCGCCGACTCGACCGCCGTGTGGCGCTCAAGGTGCTGTACCCGCACCTCGCCGAGGAACCCGGTTTCATCGACCGGTTCGAGCAGGAAGCGAAATCGGCCGCACGCCTGTCGCACCCCCCACGTGGTGGGCGTCCTCGACCAGGGCGTCGACGACGCGGACGGACAACCCGTCGCATACCTCGTCATGGAGTTCGTTCCCGGAAGGACCCTGCGGGACGTCCTGCGGGACCGCGGGCGGCTGCCGCCGCGGGAGGCGCTGCTGCTGCTCGACGCCGTCGTGGAAGGTCTGGCGGCGGCCCACGAGGCCGGCCTGATCCATCGCGACGTGAAGCCGGAGAACGTGCTCCTGTCCGACGCGGGACAGGTGAAGATCGCCGATTTCGGCCTCGCCCGTGCTGTCTCGGCGACCACCGGCACCGCGACCCTCGTCGGCACGGCCGCGTACCTGTCCCCCGAACTGGTCCTCGGCAGACCCGCTGAAGCCCAGAGCGACATCTACTCCACGGGCATCATGCTCTTCGAACTCCTGACCGGCCGGCAGCCCTTCACCGGCGAGACGCCCATTCAGGTGGCGATCCAGCACGCCCAGTCCGACGTGCCCGCACCGTCCCTCCTCCTTCCCGGACTGGCCGCGGACATCGACGAGCTCGTCCAGTGGTGCACGTCGCGCGATCCGGAGGACCGACCCGTGGACGGCTCCGCCCTCCTCGGCGAACTCCGGCACATCCGCGCGACCCTCAGCAGGGAGGAACTGGACTTCGCGTCCCCGGACGCGCCCGCACCGGATCCCGGGCAGGACCAGCTGACGGCTGCCGTCATCCCCCGGCTTCCGCCCGGGAGACGCACGGACCGAGGTCCTGTCGCGGTCCCCGCTCGCGGGCGCTGACGAACCGGACGACGCCGCCGGGCGGACCGGGGTACTGCCCGCCCGGGGACGCGAGGACAACCGCACGAGCATCATCGACCCGGACCGCAACGTCACGCGCGTGCTCGGGGCGATGCCGGGACGGCCGCCGTCGTCCCCTCGGACTCCCGGTGCAGTGTCCGCAGCAGTGGCCGCGGCAGGGGCGCCCGCCGGTGCACCCCTGGTCCAGCCCGCGACGGACCTGACGCAGGTGATACGACCCGGAGTCGGCGAGGCCGCGCTGCCCGGCCACTCCCACCCGGCCGGTTCGGAGCACGATGCCTCCGCCGGGACACGCGGGACCGGGGGCCCCGACGGCCGCCCTGCCGGGAGCACGGCTCGTACCCTCACCAGGCGGCAGCAGGCGCGGCAGGCGCAACGACCGCAGAAGGCCCTGCTCGGGCGTACCGCGCGACGCTCGGTGCGGGTGCTCGTGGTGCTGCTGATCCTGCTCGCCGGACTCGTCGCCGGGGTCGGCTGGTTGTTCGGTTCAGGACCGGCGGGCCTGGTCTCGCTTCCCGACGTCGCCGACGTCCCGCTCGCGGAGGCTCGCGCCGCGCTGACGGAGGAGGGGTTTCGCCTCCCTGACGACCGACGAGGTCTTCTCCGAGTCCGTGCTGGCGGGCCTGGTCATCGGCACCGACCCCACAGCGTCGTCCCAGGTGCGGCGCTTCGAGAGGGTGGAACTCATCGTGTCGAAGGGCCCCGAACTGTTCCACGTACCCGACCTCGTCGGCAGGACCGGCGTCGACGCCGCCGCCGCGATCGGAGCGGCAGGTCTCGCGGTCGGAGCACTCGACGAGGAGTACGACGACACGACACCGGCCGGACTGGTGCTCCGGCAGAGGCCGGAGGAGGGAGCCGAGCGACGCCGGAACGCCCCGGTCGACCTGGTCGTCTCCCTGGGTCCTGCGCCCATCGCCGTCCCGGACGTCACGGGGCTCACGGAGCAGGAGGCGATCACCGCGCTGGAGCAGGCCGGACTCGAGGCGACCGTGAACGACACGCCGGAGTACAGCAGTACCGTGCCCGCCGGCGCCGTACTGGCACAGAGCCCGGCTGGCACAGAGGTACAGCGGAGAACGGTCATCGCCCTGACGCTGTCCCGGGGCCCGCGCATGGTGCGGGTCCCCCAGCGTCTTCTCGCTGACGGAGGAACGCGCCGTCGCAGCTCTGGAGGACGCCGGGTTCACCGTGCAGGTGGACTACACCTTCGGCACCGCGGTCCTCGGGCTCGTCGCCGGGCAGGGCCCGACGGGCGAGCAGCCGGAGGGGACCACGATCCGCATCACGGTCACCTAGAGCGGATCCCCTCGGGCCGACGACGTCGGGACGCGAAGGAGGCGGCCACCGGACGTGACCGCCTCCTGGTTCCCCCGTCGACGCGGGCTCAGCTCTTGGACAGCGCCCCTGCGACCAGGAACGCCATCTCGAGCGACTGCATGTGGTTGAGGCGCGGATCGCAGACCGACTCGTAGCGCTCGAGGAACGCGTCCTGATCGATCGGGTCCGCCCCGCCGAGGCACTCGGCGACGTCGTCGCCCGTCATCTCCACGTGGAGGCCGCCCGGGAAGGTCCCCAGGGCGTTGTGGACCTCGAAGAAGCCACGCACCTCGTCGATCACGTCGTCGAAGTTGCGCGTCTTGTACCCGTTGGGGGATGTGACGGTGTTGCCGTGCATCGGGTCCGTGACCCAGAGGACCTGCGCTCCCGACGCCGTCACGCGCTCCACGAGCGTGGGCAGCTTCTCGCGGATGTTCTGCGCACCCATGCGGGTGATGAAGGTGAGCCTGCCCGGCTCGCGGTTCGGGTCGAGCTTGTCGATGAGCGCGAGGGCGTCGTCGCCCGATGTCGAGGGCCCGAGCTTGACGCCGATCGGGTTCCGCACGCGGGACAGGAAGTCCACGTGGGCGCCGTCGATCTCCCGCGTCCGCTCACCGATCCACAGGAAGTGCGCCGACGTGTCGTACGGCAGCGACGTACGCGAATCGATCCTCGTCAGGGCCCGCTCGTAGTCGAGCAGCAGGGCTTCGTGGCTGGCGAAGAACTCGACTCGCTTGAGCGCCTCGAAGTCCGCCCCGCACGCGTCCATGAAGCGCACGGCGCGGTCGATCTCCCGCGCGAGCGACTCGTAGCGGGAGTGGGCAGGGTTCGCGGTGAAGCCCTTGTTCCAGTGGTGGACCAGGCGCAGGTCTGCGAACCCGCCCTGCGTGAAGGCACGGATGAGGTTCAGCGTGGAGGCCGAGGTGTGGTAGGCCTTCACCATCCGCGACGCGTCGTGCCCGCGGGTCTCGGGCGTGAAGTCGTAACCGTTGACCATGTCGCCCCGGTAGGCGGGGAAGGTGACGCCATCGCGCGTCTCGTCGTTGGACGAGCGGGGCTTGGCGAACTGGCCCGCCATCCGGCCCATCTTGATGACGGGCAGGGACGCGCCGTAGGTGAGGACGACGGCCATCTGGAGGATCGTGCGGACGCGGGCGCTGATCTTGTCCGCCGTCGCGCCGTCGAAGGTCTCCGCGCAGTCGCCGCCCTGCAGGAGGAACGCCTTTCCCTGCGCCGCGGCCGCCAGCCGCTCACGCAGCACGTCCACCTCTCCGGCGAAGACGAGCGGCGGGAGACTCGAGAGTTCCTTGACCGACGCCGAATAGACTCCGGGGTCCTGCCACGAGGGCTGCTGGGCCGCGGTCAACGAACGCCAGGCATCGAGGCCGGCGGTGGTGGACAGGGCGGGTGCCGCGGTGCGGGGAAGGACGGGAGCTAGTGAATCAGTCACAGGGAAATTCTACGGGCTGGACGTCCGGCACCCGATTCGGCCCGTCACGGCGGCTTCGCGAGATGTCATACAGTCCGGGCGGGACGGCGTCGCCCTAGCCGGCCTCGGGGCCGGCTTCCTTCCGGTCGTCGGCGCGTGCGGCCGTGTCGGCGGACGCTGTCCGGCCGATCTCGGTGACGGCTCCCGGCGCCGGTCCGCTCGCCTCCTGGGAGATCCGCACCGCGGCACGACGGCTGTCCGCCCCGGGCCTGGACGTCTTGCGGCCGGCCGCCTTCTCGGCCGCCAGGCGCTCCTTGACCGTGCTCGCGTAGGCGTCGACGTACTCCTGCCCGGACAGCCTCATCAGTTCGTACATGATCTCGTCGGTGACGGAGCGCTGGACGAAGCGGTCGTCCTCGAGTCCCTCATAACGCGTGAAATCGAGCGGCTCGCCGATGATGATCCCGACGCGCCGGATGTTGGGGATGCGCCGACCAATGGGCTGGACCTTGTCCGTCCCGATCATCGCCACCGGGATCACCGGCACGCCGGTGGCCAGCACGAGCTTCGCGACTCCCGTCTTCCCCCGGTACAGGCGTCCGTCGGGGCTGCGGGTGCCCTCGGGGTAGATCCCGAGGATGCCGCCGTCGTTCAGGATGTCCATGCCGGCCGTCAGGGAGGACGACGACGCCGCACCGCCCGAACGGTCCATCGGCAGCTGGTTCGACAGCCGGAAGAAGAGGGCGGTCAGCCGCCCCTTGAGGCCCTTGCCGGTGAAGTACTCCGATTTGGCGAGGAACACCACCGGGCGCGGGACGACGATCGGCAGGAAGATCGAGTCGGAGAAGGACAGGTGGTTGCTGACGATCACCGCCGGGCCGGACGAGGGGATGTTGTCGAGGCCCTTGACCCAGGGGCGGAAGAGGAGGTTGAGGATCGGACCGACGATGATCCGCTTCATCACCCAATAGAACACGCTGCCAGCCTCCCTGCATGGACGGTGCGGCGCTGTGCGTGCCGCCCGCTTTCTCCTGTGGAAGCCTACTCTAAGGGTGTGTGGTCCTGGACGCCGTGCAGGCCTCCCCGCAACCCCTCGCCGGGCGTGGACGGGCGTCCGCCGGGCCGGCGTCCTGCCGGGCGGTCCATCGGGTGCCGGCAAGGGCATCGACATGCCGGCGGGCGGTTGACGTAGCGCCGCGCGATGTCCACGATTGAACCAGCACGCCCTCTGAATCCCAGAATGCCGGGCGGATCACATCCGACGCCGGGCCGCAGCACGCGACAGCAGGTACCGAGATATGGGCCCCCGAGGTCAGGAACCGAACGAATCCACCGATGACGCCGTCTGGCAGGACCTCGTGGCGCGCCTCGAGGGAACACCCGCCGGTCACCCGCCGGTCCGATGCCGGCCTGACCGACCTCCGACCGGCGAGGCGTGCCGACGCGATCTTCCGCAACCAGCCGCTCCGCTCCGAGGGACCGCGTGACTACGAGGCGCCGCCGGAGTCCGAGGAGGACGAGGGCTTCACCCCGGAGGAGCCCCCGCCGCTCGGCACGGGTGATCCGCTGACCGTCCTCGCCTGGCTCGGGGCGGCGGGCGGGCCCGTCATGCTCCTGCTGTTCGCCATGTTCTGGCGGGACGCACCGCTGGCCGCCACGCTCGGCGTCCTCGCCCTGTTCCTCGCGGGCGCGGGATACCTCATCAGCAGGCTGCCCACCCACCGGGACCTGGGGGACGACGGCGCAGAGGTGTAGCGCCCGGCGCGGTTCAGGTGCCGCTGCGCGAGAGCAGCCGCGAGAGGTCCGCGGCGCCGATGAGGCCGGCTTCCGGACCGAGTGCCGCCCGCTCGATCCGGGCCGCGGGCCGGAATCCACGACCGGTCAGGTTGCGTCCGAAAGCACGCCTCGCCGGATCCAGCAGGAGTTCACCCGCCGCACTCAGACCACCGCCGATCACGAACGTCCCCGGATCCAGGGCGGCCGCGAGGTTGGCCAGCCCGAGGCCCAGCCACTGCCCGACGTCGTCGACCAGTTCACGCGACGCCGGGTCACCCTCCATCGCGAGGCGGGTCACGAGCGCGCCCGTGATCGCCTCGTCGTCACCGGTCGCAGCGGCGATGATGGCCTGCGCCACGGGAGAATTGGCGGCCGCGATTTCCCGGGCCTCGCGGCCCAGCGCGTTGCCGGATGCGTACTGCTCCCAGCACCCACGGTTGCCGCACTCGCAGCGATGACCCTGCGGGACGATGATCTGGTGCCCGAATTCACCGGCGACGCCGTATCGGCCCCGCTCCACGCGGCCGCCCAGGATCATCGCCCCTCCGATACCTGTGCCCAGGGTGACGCAGACCAGACGCGACTCCCCCCGGCCCGCACCGAAACGCCACTCGGCCCAGGCTGCGGCGTCGGCGTCGTTGACGACCGTCACCCTGCGTCGGAGCAGCTTCTCGAGGTTACGGCGCAGCGGCTCGTTGCGCCAGGCGAGGTGGGGGCTGAACAGGACAGTGCTGTTGGAGAGGTCCATCCATCCGGCGGCGCCGATGCCGATCGAGCGGATCCGGTACTCGTGCGACAGTTCGCGCACGAGGTCCGTGATCACCGATTCCACCGCGCGCGGGTCCTGGCCCGGCGTCGCGCGGCGCGCCTCGGCGAGGATCCGTCCGTGGACGTCCACCACGCCGGCGGCCACCTTGGTGCCCCCGATGTCGACGCCGACCGCGAGTCCGCGACGCGCCGGATTGGGGAAGGTGCTGCGCGGCCCTCGCGGTCAGCGGACCGTTGCCACGCCAGGTGAGGCCGGACCCGGTGCGCGGGCGCCGGCCGCGGGGGCCGGCCGTCTCGGGCAGAATCGGCATGCGGTCCCTCCGGAGTCGTGGCGGGGCGTGCGGACACGCCACCGTTATCGATTCGTACATTACTGGACCGTAATCTGGGGAGGTGAACCTATAGGCTGAAGCGACCCCGCGGTCAAGGTGATATCGAAGGAGCTATCGTGCGTGACATCAGCGTTCCCGTCCTCGTGGACGTCCCCCGCCAGAGCAACACGGCGGACCTCGTGATCCGGCAGGCGGCCAAGCCGTCGAATCCGGCACTGTTCGCCGTCAAGGGGGACTCGGGCGAGTGGACGGACATCCGGGCCACGGAGTTCCGCCGCCAGGTGGAGGACGTCGCGAAGGGCCTCATCGCCTCGGGCGTGCAGCCCGGAGACCGTGTGGCCATCATGGCCCGCACCCGCTACGAGTGGTCGCTGGCGGACTTCGCCATCTGGTTCGCCGGCGCCGTCTCCGTCCCGGTCTACGAGACCTCCTCCCCTGTGCAGGTCGCCTGGATCCTCAGCGACTCCGGAGCGGTCGGCGCCTTCGTCGAGTCCGCCCGCCACGAGGACGTGGTGCGCGAGGCGGTGGCGCTGGAGGGGATCGCGTCCCTGCAGCACGTCTGGCAGTTCGACGGCGACGGACTGGACACCCTGCGCACCGCCGGGGTCGGCACGGACGAGCAGACGCTGTCCGACCGCCGTGCCTATGCAGGGCTCGACGACGTCGCGACCATCATCTACACCTCCGGCACCACGGGGAAGCCGAAGGGCTGCGAACTGACGCACGGCAACTTCGTGGAACTCTCAGAGAACGCCGCGGCAGCTCTGCCCGAAGTGGCCCGCGAGGGAGGCCAGACCATCATGTTCCTGCCCCTGGCGCACGTCTTCGCGCGGTTCATCTCGGTGCTCTGCGTCGCGGCGGGAGCCACCGTGGCCCACACCCCCGACGTCAAGAACCTGCTCCCCGATCTCCAGAGCTACAAGCCGACCTTCATCCTGGCCGTGCCGCGCGTCTTCGAGAAGGTCTACAACAACTCGATGCTGAAGGCGGAGGACGGCGGCAAGGGCAAGATCTTCCACGCCGGCGCCGACGTCGCCATCGCCTGGTCGAAGGCCGAGCAGGCGGGCAGGATCCCGCTGGGCCTGAAGGTCAAGCACGCCGTGTTCGACCGACTGCTCTACGGCAAGATCCGCACCGCGATGGGTGGCCGCGTGCAGCACGCGGTCTCCGGCGGTGCTCCGCTGGGTGACCGGCTCGGCCACTTCTTCCACGGCATCGGGCTGATGGTGCTCGAGGGCTACGGCCTGACGGAGACCACGGCGCCCATCACCGTGAACACCCCCAAGCGCATCAAGATCGGCACCGTCGGAGCCCCGCTTCCGGGCAACGCCGTGAGGATCGCGGACGACGGCGAGATCCTCACCCAGGGTGTCTGCGTCATGAAGGGCTACTTCAACCGCCCGGAGCTCACCGACGAGGCCTTCGTCGACGGCTGGTTCCGTACCGGCGACATCGGCGAACTGGACGACGACGGTTTCCTGCGCATCACGGGCCGCAAGAAGGAGATCATCGTGACGGCCAGCGGGAAGAACGTCATCCCCGCGATACTGGAGGACGCCATCCGCGCGAACGCCCTGGTCTCCCAGTGCGTCGTTCTCGGCGACCAGCGTCCCTTCATCTCGGCGCTCATCACCCTCGACGAGGAAGCCCTGCCCGGCTGGCTCGAGCGGCACCAGCTCCCCGCCGGCACCACGATGGCGGAGGCCTCGGAACATCCGGCGGTGCTCACCGAGATCCAGGAGCTCGTGGACGCGGCCAACACGACGGTGTCCCGGGCCGAAGCCATCAAGGTGTTCCGGATCGTGCCGACCGACTTCACAGAGACGACCGGCCACCTGACCCCGTCCCTCAAGATCAAGCGCGCACAGGTCCTCAAGGACTACTCGGACGTCGTCGAGTCGATCTACTCGACCGCCAAGGTCTAGGCGACCGTCCCTCCGCAGACCCTGCGGGGGGACGGTCGCCTCAGTCGAGCGCGAGGTTCAGCAGCGCGTTCTCGACCACCTCGGTGAGCGCGGGATGGATCCAGTACTGTCCGCGCGCCATCGCGTGGGCATCGAGGCCGAAGGACATGGCCTGGATCAGGGGCTGGACGAGCATGGATGCTTCATGGCCGAGGATGTGCGCACCGAGGATCCGGCCTGTCGACCTCTCGGCGATGATCTTCGCGAACCCCTGGGTGTCCTCCATGGCCCACCCGTACGCCGTCGACCCGTAGTGCTGCACAGCCGTCACGATCGTGGTGCCCGATGCCTCGGCATGGAGGAGCGCCTCCTCCTCCGTCATGCCCACCGAGGCGGCCTGCGGGTGGGAGAACACCGCGGACGGCACGAAGCGGTGGTCGCTCGCGCGCAGGGCCTCCGGATGCAGCAGATTATGGGCGACGATCCTCGCCTCGTGGTTCGCCACGTGCTTGAGCTGGTGGTCGCTGCTCACGTCACCCAGGGACCACAACCCCTCGACCGGCCGCCCGTCGCGCAGCACCCGCTGGTACTCGTCGACCGCGAGGCGCCCGTCGTCGTGCAGGTCCAGGCCGGCGTCCGCCGCGCCGAGCCTGTCCGTGTTCGGGGTGCGCCCCACGGCCATGAGGACGACATCGACCTCGAGGTCCACGGCTCCGTCGGCTCCGCTGAGGCGCGCCGTCACGCTGCCGTCGTCATTGGCGGCGATCCCGGTGACATCGGTGTCCAGCCGGAGGTCCCACTGCCGCGCCGCGTGCCCGGTGAACGCCTCGGAGACGGTCTCGTCGAGCTGCCGCAGCATGCTCCCGGAACGGACGGCGATGGTCACCTCGGTCCCGAAGGAGCCGAAGACGTGGGCGAACTCCGCTGCGATGTACCCGCCGCCCACGATCAGCAGGCGCCGGGGCCGGTCCTCGAGGCGCATCACCGTATCCGACGTGTGCACCTGCGGCAGGGAGATGCCGGGGATCTCGGGCAGGACGGCGCGGGAGCCCGCGGCGATGACCACCTGGTCGGCGGTGACCACGTCGCCCGATGCCGTCTCGAACGATTTCTCCCCCGGTCAGCCGCACGTACTCCTCGATGAGCGTCACGTTCTCGAGTTCGTCGGCGCGGTAGGCCCTCCCGCCCCGGGAGATGGCGTCGATCCGGGTGAAGATCCTGTCCCGGATGTCGCTCCAGCGCACGCGGTCGAGGGTGAGGTCCACGCCGAGGCGCGAGGACTCCCCGACCACCCCGGCCAGCTGGGCCGGATAGACGTACATCTTGGTGGGGATGCAGCCCACATTGAGGCACGTGCCGCCGAAGACACCGCCATCGACGAGGACGACCTTCCGGTCATCCCACTCCGGCGAGATGAGCGTATTGCCGGAGCCGGAGCCGATGATGGCGAGGTCGTAGTGGGTCACACGACGCAGTCTAGCTGCGCCCGGGACGGCACCGGGTCGCGGCTTGCACCCTCCGGCGCACTCCTCGAGCCCCCGTCCGCCTCCGTCCGTCCGGTCGCGTCAGGCGGGGGTGATGGCGAGGAGGAGGTCTCCGCCCTGTGCGGGTTGGGTGCCGGTGAAGGTGGTGCGGCTGATGGTGCCGGTGACGGGCGTGGTGATGTTGGCTTCCATCTTCATGGCCTCGATGGTGGCGACGGTATCGCCCGCCTGGACTGTCTGGCCTTCGGTGAGGGTGATGGTGACGGATCCGGCGAAGGGTGCGGGGATGTGGCCGGGGGTTGCGGGGTCGGCTTTCTCGGCGGCCTTCACGTCGCTGGTGGCGTTCTTGTCGCGGATGGCTACGGGGCGCATCTGACCGTTGAGGGTGCACATGACGGTGCGCATGCCTTTTTCGTCGGGGTCGGACACGGCTTCGAGGGTCGCGATGAGCCGGACCCCCCCCGATCGAGTTCGATGACGTGCTCGGTGCCCGGTTGCAGCCCGTAGAGGTAGTCCGCGGTGCCGAGCACGGATACGTCCCCGTACGTGTCCCTCGTGGTCTGGAAGTCCTTGGTGGGTCCGGCGAAGAGCAGGCGGTTCAGGGCCTGCCGGCGTTCCGTCGAGGAACCCTTGAGTCGTGTTTCGTCGTCGGCGGTGATGTGTGCGTCGCGGGGTTTGAGTTCGCGTCCGGTCAGGGCCTTGGTGCGGAAGGGTTCGGGCCAGCCGCCGGGTGGGTTGCCGAGGTCCCCGTTGAGGAACCCGATGACCGAGTCGGGGATGTCGTAGTCCTGCGGGTCCTGCTCGAACGCGGCCGGGTCGGCGTCGGAACCGACCAGGGCCAGGGCGAGGTCGCCAACGACCTTGGAGGACGGGGTGACTTTCACGAGCCTGCCCAAGATCCTGTCCGCTGCGGTGTACATGTCCTCGATGGCCTCGAAGCGTTCCCCGAGTCCGAGGGCGATGGCCTGCTGCTTGAGGTTGGAGAGCTGGCCTCCCGGGATCTCGTGCCGGTAGACCCGTCCCGTGGGGCCGGGCAGCCCGGACTCAAACGGGGCATAGATGCGCCGCACGGCCTCCCAGTACGGCTCCAGCGCGCATACGGCATCCAGGTCCAGGCCCGTGTCCCGGGGTGTGTGGGCCAGGGCCGCGACCAAAGCCGAGGCAGAGGGTTGGCTGGTGGTCCCGGCCAGGGGCGCGCTGGCCACGTCCACGGCGTCCACTCCGGCGTCGACCGCGGCCAGCAGCGTGGCGAGCTGGCCTCCGGCGGTGTCGTGGGTGTGCAGGTGCACCGGCAGATCGAAGCGTTCCCGCAGCGCGGCCACCAGTTGCGCGGCCGCGGCGGGCGCAGGAGCCCGGCCATGTCCTTGATGGCCAGGATGTGCGCGCCCGCGTCCACGATGCGCTGGGCGAGGTCGAGGTAGTAGTCCAGGGTGTAGAGGGTCTCGGCCGGATCGAGCATGTCCGCCGTGTAGCAGAGGGCGACTTCGGCGACAGCGGTGCCGGTGTCCCGGACCGCGCGGATCGCCGGTTCCATCTGGGACACGTCGTTCAGGGCGTCGAAGATCCGGAAGATGTCGATGCCCCGACGCCGCCGCCTCGGTCACGAAGGCGGTGGTGACGGCTTCGGGGTAGGGGGTGTAGCCGACGGTGTTCCGGCCCCGCAGCAGCATCTGCAGGCAGATGTCCGGGATCTGGCGGCGCAGCGCGTCCAGGCGCTCCCACGGGTCCTCCCCCAGGAACCGCAGCGTCACGTCGTACGTGGCGCCTCCCCAGGCCTCGACCGAGAGGAGCTCCGGGGTCAGGGCCGACACCGACGCACCGGCCGCGACCAGGTCCCGGGTCCGTACCCGGGTGGCGAGCAGCGACTGGTGCGCGTCGCGGAACGTCGTGTCCGTGACGGCGACCGCGGTCTGCTCCCGCAACGCCCGCGCGAAACCTTCCGGCCCCAGCTCCAGCAACCGCCGCCGGCTCCCCACCACACCAGAACCACCAGCAGCACCCGCGACGCCGCTGGACGTGGCGTCGGCGCTGGTCGTGCTGGTGTCGGGCAGGGCAGATGATCCAGGCAGTTCGGGGAGTTTCTCCCGCGGGTCGAGGTGCGCGGGGCGGGCACCGTTGGGCTGGTTCACGGTGACGTCCGCGAGCCAGGTCAGCAGTTTCGTGCCGCGGTCCGCCGGGATGCGGGCGGTGAGCAGCTCGGGGACGTTCGTCGATGAACGACGTCGCGACATTCCCGGCGAGGAAGTCCGGATCATCCAGGACCGCCTGCAGGAAGGAGATGTTCGTGGAGACACCGCGGACCCGGAACTCGGCCAACGCACGCCGAGCCCGGGTGACCGCTGCCGGGTAGTCCCGACCCCGGCAGGTGAGCTTCACCAGCATCGAGTCGAAGTGCGGGCTGATCTCCGCCCCCGCATACACCGTCCCGCCGTCCAGGCGTACCCCGGCGCCGCCGGCGGACCGGTACGCGGAGATCCGTCCCACGTCCGGCGGAACCCGTTCGCGGGATCCTCCGTGGTGATCCGGGACTGCAGGGCAGCCCCGCGCAGGCTCACCGTGTCCTGCGACAAGCCCAGGTCCGCCAGGGTTTCCCCGGCCGCGATCCGCAGCTGGGACTGGACCAGATCCACGTCCGTGACCTCCTCGGTGACCGTGTGCTCGACCTGGATGCGCGGGTTCATCTCGATGAACACGTGCTGGCCCGCCCGTTCCCCGACCGTGTCCACCAGGAACTCCACCGTGCCCGCGTTGACATAGCCCAGCGCGGTCGCGAACTTCACCGCATCCCGGTGCAGGGCCTGCCGGATCCCCTCCTCCAGGTTCGGGGCAGGGGCGATCTCGATGACCTTCTGATGCCGGCGCTGCAGCGAACAATCCCGCTCGAACAGGTGCATCACGTTGCCCTGCGCGTCCGCGAGGATCTGCACCTCGATGTGCCGGGGCCGCAGCACCGCCTGCTCCAGGAACATGGTCGGATCCCCGAACGCCGACTGCGCCTCGCGCATCGCGGCCTCCAGCGCTTCCGGCAGCGCCTCCCGCGTATCGACCCGCCGCATCCCGCGCCCGCCACCGCCGGCCACGGCCTTCGCGAACACGGGGAACCCGATCTCATCGGCCGCCCGAATCAGCTCGTCCACATCAGCACTCGGCCGCGAGGACGCCAGCACCGGGATCCCCGCCTCACGCGCGGCGTCCAACGCCTTGACCTTGTTCCCGGCCAGTTCCAGCACATCCGCCGGCGGGCCCACGAACGTGATCCCCGCCGCGGCCGCCGCCCGCGCCAGGCCCGGATTCTCCGACAGGAACCCGTAGCCCGGGTAGATCGCATCACAGCCGGCCTCCTCGGCGACCCGGATGATCTCCTCGATATCCAGGTACGCCCGGACCGGGTGGCCTTCCTCACCGATCAGGTACGCCTCGTCGGCCTTCTGCCGGTGGATCGAGTTCCGGTCCTCATGCGGGAACACCGCCACCGTCTTCGCGCCCACCTCATGACCGGCCCGAAATGCACGGATGGCGATCTCGCCACGATTAGCTACCAGAATCTTCGAGAACATCGTGCTCCTGCATCCTTGCCGGTCGGGTTCCTCACGCTGGACTGATCCTACCCGGCACGTCCGCCACGTCGAGGGGCCCCGACACGGCACGAAATGGACGCGGCGTCGTCGTTCCGGCGGTGCGCATCGCCGCCGTTCCGGGCGTCGGGCGGGGTCACCCTATGATGGACGGGGATCAAGAGCGAGCCGCCTTCCTCCTCGGCGGCTCCGGATAGGTGTGGGTTCGAACGTGCAGGTAGTGAGCATCAGCAGCCTCAAGGGCGGCGTGGGAAAGACGTCGGTCACCACGGGGTTGGCATCGGCCGCACTTGCAGCCGGCATCCCGACGCTCGTCGTCGACCTCGATCCGCACGCGGATGCGACCACGGCCCTCGGCGTGAAACCGTCGGACCAGACCGACATCGGGCGCCTGCTGAAGAACGCGCGGCGCGGCGACCTCGCCGGCAACACGGTCCCCAGCGGCTGGGTGGCGACTGCGGCCCGACATTCGAGAGCGCGTGCATCCACGCTCGACGTCGCCATGGGATCCGCCTATTCCGGGATCTACGACCGTCCGGACCTCGGGCGCCGTGACCAGCGCCGACTGGCGACGCTCCTCTCCCGCGTGGAGGGCTACAGCCTGGTGCTGATCGACTGCCCGCCGTCCCTCAACGGACTGACGCGCATCGCGTGGACCGCCAGCAACAAGGTGCTGCTGGTGGCAGAGCCGGGCCTGTTCTCCGTCGCGGGGACCGAGCGCACCATGCGGGCCCTCGAGCTCTTCCGCCGCGAGTTCGCGCCCGACCTCAAGACCGCGGGCATCGTCGCGAACCGGGTGCGCTCGACGTCGGACGAGCACACGTTCCGGCTCCGCGAGATGCGGCAGATGTTCGGTGGCCTGCTGCTGGAACCCACGATCCCCGAGCAGGCGAACTGGCAGCAGATCCAGGGTGCCGCCCACTCGGTCCACCACTGGCCGGGGAACTCGGCACGCCAGGCATCGGGCTACTTCGACGACCTCCTGAAGAGCGTCGTCGATTCAGGCAGGATGCGGAGCCGCAGCGCTGATCGCTGATCCGAGGGATTCCGCAGCGGGTGCCCGCCGCTGCGCAAGGCGTACGGAGCAGCCTGCGTCGAAGCCGTGCTGAGCGGAGCCGGGCTGCGTCGCAGCCGTATCAGCTGATCTTGCGCGTCGCCCGGCGCTTGCTGAGTTCGTCACCGGGGTACTCCTGATCGGGAGCATGCTCGCTCGGAAGGGCCGCGAGGCTTCCTTCGACCTCGCGCCACACACGGCCGACGGCGATACCGAAGACGCCCTGTCCGCCCTGCACGAGGTCGATGACCTCGTCGGCGGAGGTGCACTCGTAGACGCTCGCACCGTCGCTCATCAGTGTGATCTGCGCGAGGTCCTCCACGCCCCGCTCACGGAGGTGTTCGACGGCGGTGCGGATCTGTTGGAGGGACACCCCGGTGTCCAGCAGGCGCTTGACCACCTTGAGGACGAGGATGTCGCGGAATCCGTAGAGGCGTTGCGTGCCGGATCCGGAAGCCCCGCGGACGGCGGGTTCCACGAGCCCGGTGCGCGCCCAGTAGTCGAGTTGCCGGTAGGTGATGCCTGCGGCCTTGCAGGCGGTGGGGCCGCGGTATCCGGCGTCTTCGTCGAGGACGGGGAGGTCTTCCGTGAACAGTAGGCCCTGGGCGCTCGGCGGGACACCAGCGCCTGCCGGGCTGGATGCCTTGCCGGCGTCACCCTTCGGACTCACGTGCTGCCTCCTCGTCGGGTTCCCGGGGATGTTTGCTGGTCAGGCGGAACCTCAGGATGTGCACTCAAGTGTGCCCCGAGCCCCCCACACACGCAATGGGAACTGTATGCTTCGACGTTAGATCGCGGGAGAGTCGAGGTCAAAGATGCTGGCCCCCAAGGGTCGGCGTGTCGCCTGCGGCTCGCCGACCGCGCCTCGGGAGGTGGGCCTGCAGCCCACCGGTGCCGTCAGCGCTCGAAGTCCTCGGGCTCGACATCGGCGAGGAACTCCCGGAACTGGAGCACCTCCTTCTCGGCGGTCTCCTCCGTGTCGCCGTCCTCCGCGTCCTCCGCGTCGGCATCGGCGATCTCGACGCCGGCGACGGCCAGGACCTCGTCGGCGCAGTAGATGGGACACGGCACGCGCAGTGCGACGGCCAGGGCGTCCGAGGCCCGCGAACTCACCGTCACGCCGTCACTGAAGACGAGCTGCGCGTGGTAGACCGTGTCCTCGACCGAGGTGATGCGCACCTCGGAGATCTCCTTGCCCGCCGCGGCGACGACGTCGACGAGCAGATCGTGGGTCATGGGTCGTGGCGGCACGATGCCCTGCTGCACGAAGGCGATGGCACTGGCCTCCGGCGCTCCGATCCAGATGGGCAGGTGACGCTCCCCCGCGGTCTCCTTGAGCAGGACCAGGGGCTGGTTCGACGGCAGCTCGATCCGCACGCCCACCACTTCTACTTCGATCACGGGAGGCCGCCTAACTGTCCATCCGGGCTATCTGGCTGTGCACCAGGGCACTGTGCAGGCCGAGGCACAACTCGCTGATCTCACGCGCCGTCTCCGCGGCGCGCGCCTTCGACGCGACGTCCTTGCGGGAGGCGACGGGGGCTACCACGCGCTCGACGAGCCCGAGTTCGCGGTCGGCGGCCGCGCGGAACGGCCTCAGGTGGCGGGGCTCGATCCCATGGCTCTCGAGCTGGACGCACGCCTTCGTGATCTTGAGGGCGTGCTCGTCGAACCTGTTGTCCACGGCGGTGATCAGTCCGAAACTCACGAGGTCGTCGACGAGCCTCCGGGGCGCACCCGCCTCGGCGGCGAAGGTCTCCGCCGTCAGCCTCCGTCCGTGCGCATTGAGCTCACGGGACAACTGGTCGGACACCACGCGTGGGGCGAGCGTCATGCCGCCCGGTAGCGACTCGGGACGTTCACCGCGGTCGATCGCGTCGACGTAGTCCTTGATCACCTTCAGAGGGAGGTACTGGTCCCGCTGCAGTGCGAGGACGAAACGCAGCTGCTCGACGTCGTGCCCGGTGTACTTGCGGTACCCGGCACGCGTGCGCTGCGGGGAGATCAGGCCCTTCTCCTCGAGGAAACGGATCTTCGACGCCGTCACCTGGGGGAAATCCCCGGCCAGTTCGCGCAGGACCTCGCCGATGTTCAGGACACCGGAACCGGAGAGGCCGGACGCGACGCCGGCCGGGCGGCGGGCGGGTTGGGAGGCAGGCATGAAGCGGACTAGGCCTGCGCTGCGGTGTGCTGGGTGGCCTGTCCGGGAACGGTGCGCGCCGAGTAGAAGGTCAGCCGGAACTTGCCGATCTGCACCTCGTTGCCATTGCGCAGCGCGACGGAATCAACGCGGTCGTTGTTGACGTACGTCCCGTTCAGGCTGCGGGTGTCCACGACCATGAAACCGTTGTCGGTCCGGCGGAACTCGGCGTGCTGACGGGACACCGTCACGTCGTCGAGGAAGATGTCCGCGTTCGGGTGCCGGCCCGCCTTCGTGATGTCCTCGTCGAGGAGGAACCGGGCGCCGGCGTTCGGTCCCGAGTGGGCGATCAGGAGTGCGGAGCCCGCCGGCAGTGCCGCGACGGACGCCTGCTCCTCGCGCGTCAGGTGCCGCTCCAGTTCGGTCGTGGCGGCTTGCGGCGGCAGACCGATCGTCGTTGTCTCAGGAGACGTCATGTTCGGCTCTTCCCCATTCACGGCTGGATTTCCATCGGGCACCATCGGTCTTTCCTCCCCTACTGCGCGGTACGCCGGGTTGTCACCAGTCGCACCATCCCTGCTGCCTTCGCCGGGTAGAACTAGCCTACCTGCTGGGAGTAGTCGCCTGAACTCAGGAGATCCTGCACCACCGACGGATCGGCCACCTTGATCTCGAGCAGCCAGCCCTCGCCGTAGGGGTCCGAGTTGATCAGGGACGGATCGTCGTCGAGCGCCTCGTTGCGCGAGACGACCTCACCCGTGACGGGGGCATAGATGTCGCTGACACTCTTGGTCGACTCGACCTCGCCGATGACGTCCGAGCCGGCCACGCTGGTGCCCTCCTCGGGCATCTGCACGTAGACGACGTCCCCGAGCGCGTCCTGGGCGAAGTCGGTGATGCCGATGCGCACGGTGCCGTCGACGGCGGGCTCACTGACCCATTCGTGCTCCGCGGTGTAGTAGAGGCCATCGGGAATGTTGCTCATGGTTGCCTTTCGGACGCGCGGGTTTCAGGGCGGCAGGAAGGCCCGCCCGGGTACGGATACTGGTCGAGTATAGGCATATCCGGCGCCGCCGTGACGCGCCTCTCACCGGCCCCTGCGCGACGGGCACGCACTGCCTCCGGACATGCAAAAGGCCCGTTTCCTCCGGCGGATCGCCGGTGGAAACGGGCCCTGCAGTGTCGGGATGACAGGATTTGAACCTGCGACCCCTTGACCCCCAGTCAAGTGCGCTACCAAGCTGCGCCACATCCCGATCGGCCTGTCCAGCAGGCCAAACCACTCGGATAACAATACAGCATTTCCCGAGCGGGTCAGCACACCGGGGGTGTGTCAGCGCTTGCGGCTGCGCTTCTCGCGGACGCGCATGCTGACCTCGATGGGCGTGCCTTCGAAGCCGAACGTCTCACGCAGGCGGCGCGTGATGAAGCGGCGGTACCCCGGATCCAGGAAGCCCGTGGTGAAGAGGACGAACTTCGGCGGACGGCTCGAGGCCTGCGTACCGAAGAGGATGCGGGGCTGCTTGCCGCCGCGCACCGGGTGCGGGTGGGCGGCGACGAGCTCGCCGAGGAAGGCGTTGAGGCGTCCCGTCGGGATACGCCGGTCCCACGACTCGAGCGCGACGTCCAGCGCGGGCACCAGGCGGTCCTTGTGCCATCCGGTCAGCGCCGAGATGTTGACCCGCGGCGCCCAGTCGACGTGCGCCAGGTCCTGCTCGATCTCGCGCTCGAGGTAACGGCGTCGCTCGTCGTCGAGCAGGTCCCACTTGTTGAAGGCCAGCACGATCGCGCGGCCGGACTCGATGGCCATGTTCAGGATGCGGATGTCCTGCTCGCTGAGCACCTCGTCCACGGCGAGGAGCACGACGGCGACCTCCGCCTTCTCCAGGGCCGACTGCGTCCGCAGCGAGGCATAGAAGTCGGCCCCCTGCTGCATGTGCACCCGGCGCCGGATGCCCGCGGTGTCCACGAAGCGCCAGGTACGCCCGCCGAGCTCGATCATTTCGTCCACGGGGTCGCGGGTGGTGCCGGCGAGGGGATCGACGACCACGCGGTCGGAACCGGCGAGCTTGTTCAGGAGGGAGGACTTGCCGACGTTCGGTCGTCCGATGAGGGCGATCCGGCGCGGGCCGCCGGAGCGCTCGATCCCGCCGTGCTCCGAGAACTCGGGCAGGGTCTTGTTGACCTCGTCGAGCATGTCCGCGGTGCCGCGCCCGTGCAGGGCCGACACCGGCCACGGCTGCCCGAACCCGAGTCCCCACAGCACGGAGGCGTCGGCCTCGTTCTGGATGTCGTCGACCTTGTTGGCCACGAGGATGACGGGCTTCTTCTTGCGGCGCAGCATGCGCACCACCGCCTCGTCGGTCGCGGTGGCACCGACGGTGGCGTCGACGACGAACAGGACGGCGTCGGCCATGTCGACCGCGATCTCGGCCTGGTCGGCCACGCGCGCGGCAATGCCCTTCGCGTCCTGCTCCCAGCCGCCGGTGTCCACCAGGGTGAAGTTGCGGCCCGACCACTGGGCCGGGTAGGACACGCGGTCACGGGTCACACCGGGGGTGTCCTCGACGACGGCCTCGCGGCGGCCGAGGATGCGGTTCACCAGCGTGGACTTGCCGACGTTCGGCCGCCCGACGATGGCGAGCACGGGGTTGAGCCGGCCCTCCGCCTCGTCGTCGACGTCCTCGTCCTGGCGGGCGAGGAGTGCTGCGTCCTCGTCGTCGAGCTCGTAGTCCTCGAGGCCGGCGCGGAGCGACGCGGCCCGCTGCTCGGCCTCGGCGTCGTCGAGCGTGTCGAGCAGCTCGCTGACCCGGTCGTCGCCGGTGGGCTCGTAGTCCTCGTCGGGTCCGGCGCCCTGGTCCGTCGCGTTCGGCGAAAGGTTCTCGCTCATCGTTGATTCCTTCGGTTGGTGTTCACCGTCTCCCGACGGTAATCCTGGTGGGCTCGCGCCCGGAAGCTTTTTCGGTGGTGCTAGTGCGCGACCGTGCGTACGATGCCGAGGACCGCCGAGACGGTCTGCTCGAAGTCGAGGTCCGAGGAGTCGAGCGTCACCACGCCGTCCGCTGCCTGCTGGAACTCGACCACGGTCGAATCCTTGGCATCGCGATCGGTGACCTGCTGCTTGAGCTGGGCATCCGACTGCGTCCCGCCCAGCTGGTCGCCACGGCGTCGCAGCCGGGCCTCCTCGCTCGCGGTGAGGAGGATCCGCACCTCGGCGTCGGGGGCGACGACGGTGGTGATGTCCCGCCCTTCCGCGACGATGCGGTGCCCTGCACCCGCGATCAGCGCACGCTGCCGGCGGATCAGTTCCGCACGGGCGCCCATGGTCGTGGCGACCGCGCTGACGGCCGAGGAGACCTCCGGCTCGCGGATGGCAGCGGTCACGTCGTCGCCGGAGATCGTCACCGACTCGCGGTCCGGGCTGGTGCTGATGAACAGCTCGATGGACCGCGCGGCCGCCTCGACCGCGACCCGATCCGCCAGGTCGATGCCCGTCGCGATGCAGTGGAGCGTGACGGCCCTGTACATCGCCCCCGTGTCCAGGTAGGCGGCACGCAGTCGCCGGGCCACCTCGCGGCTGACGCTCGACTTGCCCGACCCCGACGGGCCGTCGATGGCGACGACGAGGGACTTGCCCAGGCGGAAGCCGGAGTAGGGGCTCGATGCCGCCGCCTCCCCAGCCGGCTCCGCCGCGTTGAATGCCTGCATGGTCTCCGCTGAGGTCTGAATCACTGCACTACCTTCCAGCCCCGCTGCACGAGGGACTCCGTCAATTCTTGTCGTTTGCCAGGCAGGACGGAGAGCTCGGCAAGGCCCACCTCGCGTCCCGGGGAGTGTTCGAGCCGGAAATCCTCGACGTTGATCCCGGTGTGGCCGATCTCCGTGAGGAGTTTCGCGATCTGGCCGGGTACGTCGTCGACGAGCACGGTCAGGCGCGCGAAGGAGTTCGGCGGCGTCCCGTGCTTGCCGGGCACACGCGCCTGGCCCGCATTGCCCTCGGACATCAGTTGCGCCATGTCGAGGCGGGCGCCACCCGCCGTCGGGTCCTCGAGGGTGGTGATCAGGCGGTCGAGGTCCTCCCGGACTCCGTAGAGGATGTCGACGAGCCGGGCGGCGTTGGCCGACAGGATCTGCACCCACAGGCGCGGATCACTCGCGGCGATCCGGGTGACGTCCCTCAGCCCGTTCCCCGCGAGGGAGAGTGCCTGGACCGGCGAATCCTGCAGCCTGCTGGCGACCAGTGACGACACCACCTGCGGGAGGTGGGAGATGAGGGCGACGGCCTGGTCGTGCTCCTCGACGGACATCCGTGCGGGCACGGCGCCGAGGTCGACGGCGAGCGACTCGGCGCGCAGGACGGCCTCGGGCGCGCTCTCGGCGTGGGCACAGAGGACCCAGGGCGCTCCGGTGAACAGCTCGGCCCGCGCGGCGACCGGACCGGATTTCTCACACGACCGGCCATGGGGTGCGTTCCCACGTAGCGGGACAGGTGCGCAGCGGCGTCCGGGGTCGCCGAGAG
Organism: Arthrobacter sp. MN05-02; assembly: GCA_004001285.1. Classification (NCBI taxonomy): domain Bacteria; kingdom Bacillati; phylum Actinomycetota; class Actinomycetes; order Micrococcales; family Micrococcaceae; genus Arthrobacter; species Arthrobacter sp. MN05-02. The sequence continues at coordinate 1,390,428 of AP018697.1, read as the reverse complement.
TTCGCGCAGGATGGCTTCCTTGACGCTGCAGATGTCCACGACGACGGCGCCGGGGTAGGCCAGCAGTGCCCGGGCCACCACGCGGGCGGTGACATCGGGCGGCGTCGCCACGACGACGAGCTCGGGTGCCACCGTTTTACCGGCGGCCTGCGCCTGGTCGAGGAGCCGGCCCGCACCGATGTCGCGGGCGACCGCTTCCGTCGACGGTGAGCTGTCGGACAGGACGACGTCGAGCCCGCGCGCGCGCAGGCCCAGCCCGATGCTCGCCCCCAGCAGGCCCGCCCCGATGACCAGGACGGGACCGGTGAGGTGCGTCCCCTGTTCCGTGCGCGTGGTCATCGCCTAGAGGCCCACCGATGCCAGCAGGTGCCCGACCTCCTGGCGCCCGAGCACGCGGATGCTGCCCTGACGCTGGTCGCCGACCCGGATGGGTCCCGAGCTGGGTGCGCACGAGGCGCTCGACGGGGTGGCCGACGGCGTCGAAGAGCCGACGGACCACGCGGTTGCGGCCGGAGTGCAGGACGACCTCGACGAGGACGTGGCCCGGCGTCGAATCGACGAGCTTGAAGGAGTCCACCTGGGCGAGTCCGTCCTCGAGCTCGATGCCCTCCTTCATCTGGGCGCCGACACCCTGCGCCATCGGTCCGCGGACCTGGACGAGGTACGTCTTCGGGACCTCGTAGGACGGGTGGGTCAGGCGGTTGGTGAGCTCACCGTCGTTCGTGAGCAGGAGCAGGCCCTCGGTCTCGGCGTCGAGCCTGCCGACGTGGAAGAGGCGCTCGTTCTTGTTCTTGTTCTTCAGGAAGTCGCTGATGCAGGGACGGCCCTTCGGATCCTCCATGGTGGAGACCACGCCGCGCGGCTTGTTGAAGACGTAGTACTTCAGGTGCTCGTTCAGCTGCAGGCGGATCCCGTCCACGTGGATGGCGACCTGCTCAGGATCGACCCGCACGCCGAGCTCTGTCACGACGGTGCCGTCCACCTCGACGCGGCCGTCGAGGATCATCTCCTCGCAGACACGGCGGGAGGCGACGCCTGCCAGCGCCATGACCTTCTGCAGGCGCACGCCCTCCGGGTTGTGGACGTCGATCTCGTCCGCCGGGCGGCTCGCACGCCTGGGCTTCGGCGGGCGCACCGGGCCGAGATCCTGACCGAAGCGCTCGCGGCCGAACGCCTTGGGACCCGCGGGCTTCTGGCGTCCGGCGCCGTCCTGCCCGCCGGAGCGGGAGCCCGGCTTGGAGCCTGCAGCGGGGCGTCCTCCGGTCTTCGCGCCGAAGCGGCCGGACGGGGTTCCCGAGGACGGGCGGCCGGCAGCGGAACGGGCACGGCCCTCGGCTGCATCACGACGTCCCCCGCCCGCAACGGACGGGCGGCCTTCGGCGGAGCGGCCTTCGGCGGGCCGGCCTCCGCGCTCCGCACGGTCCTGGAGCGGACGACCCTCGGACCGGCCGCCGCGCTCCACGCGGTCCTGGGAGGGACGTCCCTCGGCCGGACGGCCTGCGTCGCCCTGCGCCGAGCCGCCGCGGGGCGAGGACTTCCGGCCACGGGCAGCATCGGATGGGCGTCCGGCCGACCCGCCGCGGCGCGGCGTATTGCGTCCGGAACCGGATCCTGGCTGCTGTGTCATGTAGAAAGTCCTTCTCGTAGGTCGTGCTCAGTACGTCGTCTCGTCATACTCCCCCAGGCTCTCGAGGCCCGGCAGATGGGGAGCGATCCGGGGCAATTCGTCGACGCTGCCCAGCCCCAATCTTTCCAGAAAGAGGGTGGTGGTCCCGTAAAGGACCGCCCCGGTCTCCGGATCGGTCTCGAGCTCGACAATCAGTCCGCGCTGGAGCAGCGTCCGGACCACCGAGTCGACATTGACGCCCCGGATCGCAGAGACCCGGGCTCGGGACACGGGCTGGCGGTACGCGATGACCGCCAGAGTCTCGAGTGCCGCCTGTGAGAGCCGGGCGGACTGGCCGTCGAGCACGAAGTCGGCGACGACGGAGGCGAAGTGCTTCCGGGAGAAGATGCGCCACCCGCCGGCGATGGTCCGTAGTTCGAAACCGCGCGGCGAAGGGAACTCGGTGCTCTGGGGGCCGGTCCCAGTATAGCCGTCGTACTCGCGCTGCAGTTCCAGGAGTACGGCGTGCACCTGCGCCGTCGGTCGCTCGAGCACGGCCGCGAGCTGTTCGTCCGTGACGGGGCGGTCGGCGACCATGAGGATCGCCTCCACCGCTCCGCGGAGCCCGCCCGGCAGTTCCTCGACGGGGATCTCCCCGCCGCCGGGAGCGGCTCCGGTGGCCTCAGCCATGCCGGCCTCCGTCGCCGTGCGCTCCGACGAGACGTCCGTCGAAGTCGCTCGCCAACCGTTCCGCGGTCCACCGGTCGTCCTCGGTGCTCCATGTCACCAGCAGGTCGGACAGCGGTGCCGACTGGTCGAAGGAGATGGCGCCGTCCCGGAACAGCTCGAGCAGCGCGAGGAACCGCACCACGAGCACCAGTCGCGACGCGGCGTCCGCCGTCAGTTCCCGGAAGGACAGCGGGCCACGGGCCTGCAGCAGGCCCTGGAGCACCACGGCCTCGTCCCGCACGCTGACGGGTGCTGCGTGCAGATGCTCGGTGCTGACCTGTCGAGGCTGCTCCTGGCGCGGAGCCAGCACCTTCGCGGCGAGGGCGGCGAACTCCTCGGCGGAATGCTTCCAGACGAGTTCCGGGAGGAGCCGGGTGAACTCGGGGTCGAGGGGGACGTCGCGCGGGTGGCGCGCATCCTCCTCCTCGAGCCGCTCTGCAAGGTGCCGCGCCATCTCCTTGAACGCCCTGTACTGCAGGAGTCGGGCGAACAGGAGGTCGCGGGCCTCGAGGAGCGCGATGTCCTCCTCGTCCTCGACGGCGCCGGCCGGCAGGAGCCGCGCTGCCTTCAGGTCGAGCAATGTGGCCGCGACGACGAGGAACTCGCTCGCCTCGTCGAGCTTCCATTCGCCCTCGGCGGCCTGGATCCGCCGGATGTGGGCGATGAACTCGTCCGTGACCTGCGCGAGGGCGATCTCCGTGATGTCGAGTTCGCGCCGTGAGATCAGGTTCAGCAGCAGGTCGAAGGGCCCGCTGAAGTTGGTGAGCTGCACCTCGAAGACGGGGCGGCCCGCGGCCACGGGCGCAGCAGCGTCGTCGCCGTCGACCGTCAGGGGTGCACCTCCGCCCCTGGCTCCGGTCTCCACCGTCGCCGGCCGTCCTGACCCACGCGTGGCCATGAGCGCCACCTAGCTGTACCGGGCGGACCCGGTGACGATCGGCACTAGGGCGCTCCACCCCTGCTGATGAGCTCCTTCGCGAGTCTGCGGTAGGCGTCTGCTCCGGAGTGGTTCGCCGCGTAGGAGGTGATGGGCTCAGCGGCCACGGTCGCGTCCGCGAACTTGATGGTGCGCTTGATGACGGTCTCGAAGACCTTGTCCCCGAACGCCTCCACGAGGCGCGCGATGACCTCGCGGCTGTGCAGGGTCCGCGCGTCGTACATCGTGGCGAGCACGCCGTCGATCTGGAGCCTCGGGTTGAGGCGGTCCTGCACCTTCTCGATGGTCTCGACCAGCAGCGCGACGGCACGCAGGGCGAAGAACTCGCAGATCAGCGGGATGATGACCCCGTGTGCCGCGGTGAGGGCGTTGACCGTCAGCAGTCCGAGGGAGGGCTGGCAGTCGATCAGGATGACGTCGTAGTCGTCCGACACCTTGCGCAGCGCGCGGTCCAGGACCTGCTCACGGGCCACCTCGTTGACGAGCTGCACCTCGGCGGCGGACAGGTCGATGTTCGCCGGCAGCAGGTCGATGTTCTCGATCGCCGTGTGCTGGATGGCGTCGTGGATGGTCACCTTCCGGTCCATCAGCACGTTGTACACCGTCACGTCGAGTTCGTGCGGGTTGGTACCGAGGCCTGCGGAGAGGGCGCCCTGGGGGTCGAAGTCGACCAGCAGGACCTTCCGTCCGGCCTCCGCGAGCGCCGCGCCCAGGTTGATGGTCGACGTCGTCTTCCCGACGCCACCCTTCTGGTTGACCATCGCGATGACCCTCGCCGGGCCGTGCGAGTCCAGGACCCTGGGCTCGGGGAATTCCGTCACAGGGCGGCCGGTCGGGCCCAGTCCCGCGTCCACTGCGCTGGGCAGAGTTGTGGAACCCTGTTCACTACTCACGTTGTTCTCCACGCTTCCATCAGAATCGGTGCGGGCCGGTCGACGATCCAACGCGAGCGGCATTTCTCATAGTCAACGGTACAACGCCCACGGCGACCGCCGTGGCGGGCAGTGCTGTTCGGGCGCGAGCCGTGAACCTCTGCCGGAGGTCGAAGGTCGGCACGGAGGACGGGCGCCGGGGTGCCGCGCCGTGCCGGCGCACCTGTTCGCGGCCGCCCGACGGCGACGCGACGCCCCGGAAGCAATCCGGGGCGTCGCCGTCGCGTTGCGGACTTCCGTCCGACCGTTCCCGTGCGTCAGGGAGCGGTGTTCCCCCGGACGGCGGCCTCGGTCCTGGCCTCCGCGCCGTCCTCGACGTCGTCGTTGTCGAAGCGGTGGTCGGTGCTCATCGTGCTCTCGTCGAAGGGCAGGCGTCCCTCGAGGACCTCGTCGACGCGGCCCCGGTCGATCTCCCTGGTCCAGGTCCCGATCAGGACGGTGGCGACGGCGTTGCCGGTGAAGTTCGTCAGGGCACGGGCCTCGGACATGAACCGGTCGATACCCACGATCAGGCCGACGCCGTCCACCAGGTCGGGCCGGTGCGACTGCAGGCCGCCGGCCAGGGTTGCGAGACCGGCACCGGTGACGCCGGCCGCACCCTTGGAGGCGATGATCATGAAGATCAGGAGGGAGATCTGCTCGCCGAGGGCCAGCGGCTTGCCGAGGGCTTCCGCGACGAAGAGCGAGGCCATCGTGAGGTAGATCGCGGTCCCGTCCAGGTTGAAGGAGTAACCGGTGGGGACGGTCACGCCGACCACGGGCTTGGAGACACCGAGGTGTTCCATCTTCGCGATGAGGCGCGGCAGCGCCGCCTCGGAGGACGAGGTGCTGAAGATGAGCAGGTACTCGCGGCCGAGGTACTTCATCAGCTTCAGGATGTTCACACCGGTGGCGAGCTTCAGCAGCCCGCCGAGGATGATGACGATGAAGAGGATGCAGGTGATGTAGAACGCGATCATCAGGGTGGCCATGCTGATGATCGCCTGGATGCCCGTCTCGCCGACCACTGCAGCGATGGCACCGAAGGCACCGATGGGTGCGAGCCACATGATCATGACGAGGATGCGGAAGACGAGCGCCTGGATGTGCCCGATGCCGCGGAGGACCGGCTTGCCCGCCGACCCCATCTTCTGGAGGGCGAAGCCGACGAGCAGCGCGACGAACAGGGTCTGCAGGATGCTCGGCCCGGTCAGGGCCGACAGGAGTGTCGTCGGGATGATGCTGAGCAGGAAGCCGACGGTGCCGCCCTCGCCGCCCTCGGCGGACTCGAGGACCTCGTAGGTCGAGGAGGAGATGTCGAGGCCCTCGCCGGGCTGGATGAGGTTGCCGACGACGAGGCCGATGGCGAGCGCGAAGGTGGACATGAGGATGAAGTAGCCGAGTGCGAGGCCACCCACCTTGCCGACCGTCGCAGCCTTGGCGATGGAACCGATCCCGAGCACGATGGTGCAGAAGATGATGGGGGCGATCATCATCTTGATGAGGTTGATGAAGCCCGTCCCGAGCGGCTTGAGCGCCTTGGCGAATTCGGGGGCGGCGAGGCCGAGGATCGCACCGAGCACCACGGCGACGATGACCGCGATGTAGAGGAAGTGGGTCTTGTCGACCCGCTTGCGGGGTTGTGCGGGTCCGCTGTCGGACCGCGATGGCGCCATGGCCATGGGATCTCCCTAGGTGTTCGGCCGCCCGGTGGCGCCGGCGGGGAAGGTCGTTCTTCGTCCGCGGGGGAGGTACCAGGAAGCGTACTGTTGAGTATTTCCCCATCATCATGGCACCGGCCGTGACCGGGGTCACGATTGAGTTCATACTGGTCGTGGCCCGGTCCCGGACCGGCAGGAACCGGAAGGAGCTGGATCACGGCGTGAGTCGATGGAGCCTCGCCCAGCAGTTCTTCGTGGCCCAACTCCTCTTCATCCTCGTCCTTGCCGCTTCCCTCTCGGTCATCCTCTATGCGGACGCCGAACAGGGCGTCAACGACGCCACGGCCGAACGCATGCTCGCGGTCGCCACGGCCATCGCCCTCGAACCGGCGGTCCTCGAAGCCGTCGAAGGGCCGGATCCCTCGGCCACCCTGCAGCCCTACGCGGTCGACGTCATGGACCGGCTGGACGTGGACTTCATCACGATCATGGACACCGACAGGACACGCCTCACGCACCGCAACCCGGAGCAGATCGGCAGGCCCTACATCGGCTCTGTCTCCGAGGCGCTGGCCGGTCGGACGCAGACCGAGACCTACGCCGGCACCCTCGGCCCGTCCATCCGTTCCATCGTCCCCGTGGTCGATGACGGCGGGACGGTGCGGGCGATGGTCGCGGCGGGCATCACGGTGGACCGTGCGGCCATCGCACGGAACGCGCAGCTCCCCCTGGTCGCGTTCATCGCGCTCGGCGCACTCGCCCTCGGCGCGCTGGCCTCTTACCTGCTCAGCCGACGACTGCGGGATGCGACGCTGGGCATGGGCCCCGCCGAGCTCTCGCGCACCTTCGTGTTCTACGACTCAGTGCTCCACTCCGTCCGCGAGGGCCTGCTCCTGACCGATGCGGCCGGCTGCCTCGTCCTCTACAACGACCAGGCCGCGCGGCTCCTCGGACTGGACGGGACACGGAAGCCGATACCGGCGTCGCACCTCGCGGTGGCACCGTCCCTGCGGGAGCTCCTGAATTCGGGACGGCGTGCACGCGACGAGGTGCACCTGACGGAGAGCCGGGTGCTCGTGGTGAACCAGGAACCCGCCGTCCCGCCGTCCATCCCCGGGCGGACCGCACCTCCGCACGGGGCGCTCGGCACCGTCACCACCCTGCGGGACCACACGGAGATCGAGGCCCTGACCGGACAGGTCGAGACCATGCGCACCCTGACCGATGCCCTCCGCTCGCAGACCCATGAACACGCCAACCGCCTGCACACACGATCGTGTCGCTCGTGGAGCTCGGCAGGAGCGCCGACGCCATCGACTTCGCAACCCGGGACCTGCAGCAGTCCCAGCGTCTCACCGACGAGGTGGTCGAGGCCATCGACGAGCCCTTCCTCGCCGCCCTGCTGGTGGGCAAGGCCGCGCAGGCCAACGAGCGTGGGATCACCCTGACCTCGCAGATCGCACCGGATGCCCAGGCCGGCTCGCTGAACCCCGTGGACCTCGTGACGATCATCGGCAACCTTCTCGACAACGCCTTCGACGAAGCGGCCGGTTCGGAGGAGTCCCGCGTCCTCCTCGTCGTCCGCCGCGCGACGGGCGGGAACGGCACGGCCCAACTCGAGATCGTCGTCGAGGACAGCGGGAACGGCCTCCCCGACTCCGAGAAGGCGAAGGTGTTCGAGGTCGGCTACAGCACCAAGACGTCGGCGGAGGGCACCGGAGCCGGCCGCGGTTTCGGGCTGGCGCTGGTCCGGCAGGCCGTCCAGCGCTTCGCGGGCACGGTCGAGGTGACGGATACGGAGGACGGCGGGGCCCGCTTCATGGTTCGACTCCCCTATTCCGCCGCCACCGTGGGCGCCCCCGGGCCGGACAGGTCCGACAGCCGCGCGGCAGGGCATCGACGGCGGCCACCCGTGAGCGTGATCCGTGTCCTGGTCGTCGAGGACGATCCGGTGGCCGCCGACGCCCATGCGGAATATGTCCGGCGGCTCGACGGGTTCGAGCTCGCCGGCGTCGCCCGCAGTGGGGCGGAGCTCGCGGTCTTCCTCCAGCCGGCCGGCGAGGCACCGGGCAGGGCGGACCCCGTCGTGGACCTCATGCTGCTCGACATGAACCTGCCGGATGCCCACGGTCTGGACATCATCCGCCGTGTCCGCGGGCTCGGTCTGCCGCTCGACATCATCGCCATCACGGCGGTGCGGGATCTGCAGGTGGTGCGCTCCGCGATCTCGTCCGGCATCGTGCAGTATCTCATCAAGCCCTTCACGTACTCGGCGTTCAGGGAGAAGCTCGGTGCCTACCGGGACTTCCGCCAGAGCCTGGTGGAGCAGGCGACGGCCACCACCCAGGCGGAGGTGGACCAGGCGTTCGCCTCGCTCCGGCCCGCCACCGCTGCCACCCTGCCCAAGGGCCTCTCCGCCGAGACCCTCCGGGCGGTCTCACGCCTGCTGAAGACGCTCCGGGAACCCACGTCCGCCATCGAGGTGTCGGAGGCCCTGTCCATGTCCAGGGTCACCGCGCGGCGGTACCTGGAGTACCTCGCGGACCAGCAGTCCGTCCTCCGCACGCCCCGCTACGGCACGAGGGGACGCCCCGAGTTCGAGTACAGCTGGGCGCGGAACAGCGCGGACCGGTAGGTCCGTCAACCGGGTGTCTCGGCGGGCACCGGCCGCAGCAGGGGCTCCAGGACCGCCAGGTCCGCCGGGTCCTCGGTCGCCGAGGGCACCGCGTGGGCCCTTCGGCCGCCGTCTGCCGCGACATGCCGGTGGAGGACGGTGCGGCTCGTGGTGGGCGGAGCGTCCGGGAACCACCGGTGGAGCGGGGTGGCGGAGGCATCGAGGGCAGCAACCGGTGGTGCGCTCCGGTCGACGGCGCGGGCGGCCTCGAGCCAGAAGGCCTCGGGGTCGGCGAGGCTCGCGGCGTGCAGCCGGCGGTTGTGGCCGGACCCGCCTGTGTCGTGTCCGTCCCGCAATGCTGCAGCAGCCGTGGTCGCCCCTCGTCGCGCGTGGTGGGGAAAAGTATCACGGACCCTTCTCGGCTCGACTGTATACAGAACAGCTGAGCGACAGCCTTTCTATCGCGCCCGCCGTGGACTTTCCGTTGCTCGATGTATACATTGGCAGGAGAAGCGTCCGCAGCGCGAGCGCGGGCTGGACGAGGACGGGGAGGACGCCGATGCGGGCGAGCGACCGCGCCTACTCCCTGCTCCGCTCCGACATCGTGGAGTGGAGGCTCGCCCCCGGCGAGCTGCTCGCGGAGGTGGAACAGTCCGCCCGCCTGGGCGTGTCGAGGACCCCTGTGCGTGAGGCACTGGCCCGCCTCGTCGCCGAAGGCCTGGCCTCTCCCCACAGCGGGCGCGGAGTCGTCGTCTCCGCGATCTCCCTCGACGCCGTCACGGATCTGTTCGAGGTGCGGCTGCCCCTGGAGTGCGCCGCCGTCCGGCTCGCCGCCCGCCGCGGCGACCAGGCGGTGTTCGCCGCGCTCGCCGGCGAGTTCGCGGCGGCCGGGAGACTCATCGAGGGCGACGGCGGTGGGCAGGACGCGTACTACGGTCTCGTCGCGCGGCTGGACCGGGCCATCGACGACGCCGCACTCAATCCGTATCTCCTCCAGGCGCAGAAACCCATCCGGACGCATCTGGCGCGGGTCCGTCGACTCGCCCGGGACAACCCGCGCCGACTCCTGGCGTCGGCGCGGGAGCACGAGCAGATCGCGCTCGCGCTGAGCGTCGGACATGCCGACCTCGCGGAGGCCTCGATGCGCGTACACCTCCACAACAGCCTGCAGCATCTCCTGTCCCCGTCCTCCGGGGACCACGACACGTCACCGAACCATCGAGAGGAACACCATGGTTGAGATCCATACCGTCCGCGTCCACCGTAGCGAGGAGAACCTGCCCCGGTCCGGGCAGCTCGCCTGGAAGATCGCCGACGTCGCAGCGGACGACGTCGAGGTTCCCGCCGATGTCACCGACATGGTGATCAACCGCATCATCGACAACGCCTCCGTCGCCGTCGCGTCGCTGAACCGGGCCCCGGTCGTCGCGGCCCGCGCCCAGGCGTCGAGCCACCCCGTGTCGGCACACGGCTCGGGTGCGTTCGTCTTCGGCGTCGACTCCCCCGTCTCGGCGGAGTGGGCCGCCTGGGCCAACGGCGTCGCGGTCCGCGAACTCGACTACCACGACACCTTCCTCGCGGCCGACTATTCCCACCCCGGGGACAACATCCCGCCGATCCTCGCAGTAGCCCAGCACACCGGCGCCTCCGGCCGGGACCTCGTGCGGGCGATCGCCACGGGCTACGAGATCCAGGTCGACCTCGTGAAGGCCATCTGCCTGCACGAGCACAAGATCGACCATGTGGCCCACCTTGGCCCCTCCGCCGCGGCCGGCATCGGCACGCTCCTCGGCCTCGACCGCGACGTCGTCTTCCACGCCGTCGGCCAGGCACTGCACACCACGACGGCGACGCGCCAGTCCCGCAAGGGCGAGATCTCGACGTGGAAGGCCCACGCCCCCGCCTTCGCCGGCAAGATGGCCGTGGAGGCGGTCGACCGCGCCATGCGTGGCCAGACCTCCCCCACCCCGATCTACGAGGGTGAGGACGGCGTGATCGCCTGGCTGCTCGACGGGCCGGAAGCCTCCTACGACGTGCCCCTGCCGGCACCGGGCGAAGCCAAGCGTGCCATCCTCGACACCTATACGAAGGAGCACTCCGCGGAGTACCAGGCGCAGGCCTGGATCGACCTCGCGCGGCGCCTCCACCGTTCGCACCCGGAGGTGACGGACCCGGCGAACGTCGCGTCCGTCGTCATCGCCACATCGCACCACACCCACTACGTCATCGGCTCCGGCTCCAACGACCCCCAGAAGTACGATCCGACCGCCTCCCGGGAGACGCTCGACCACTCGATCCCCTACATCTTCACCGTGGCCCTGCAGGACGGCCGCTGGCACCACGAGGACTCCTACGCCCCGTCCCGCGCCGCCCGTCCGGACACCGTGGCACTCTGGCACAAGGTCACCACCCTCGAGGACCCCGAGTGGACGCGTCGCTACCATTCGCTGGACATCGCGGAGAAGGCATTCGGCGGCAGGGTCGAGATCACGCTCACCGACGGCACCGTCATCACCGACGAGATCGCCGTGGCCGATGCGCACCCCCTCGGCGCCCGGCCCTTCGCCCGGGCCGACTACGTCGCCAAGCTGCGGATGCTGGCAGCGGGCATCGTCGACGACGCCGAGCTCGACCGCTTCCTGGCCGCCGTCGAGCAGTTGCCGGACCTCCCGGCCGGTTCGCTCGGGCAGCTGAACATCGTCGCCCGTCCCGGCTACCTCGATGCGGCCGCCGCGCCGCAGGGACTCCTGTAGGCCGCCGTGCTGTACTCGAGCGTTCCACCCGAGCAGAAGCGCCGGACACTCCGGGAAGGCCTGGCCTCCGGTCGGGTCCAGCAGTTCCCCGGGGCCTTCAACCCCCTGTCGGCCCGTCTCATCGGCGACAGGGGGTTCGACGGCGTCTACATCTCCGGGGCCGTGATCGCGGCCGATCTCGGGCTGCCGGACATCGGCCTGACAACCCTCACCGAGGTCGCACACCGCGCCGGCCAGATCGCCCGCATGACCGACCTGCCGTGCATCGTCGACGCCGACACGGGCTTCGGTGAGCCGATGAACGTCGCCCGCAGCGTCCAGGAGCTCGAGGACGCCGGACTCGCCGGCTGCCACATCGAGGACCAGTTCAACCCGAAGCGCTGCGGCTACCTCGACGGCAAGAACGTCGTCGACCTCGACACGGCCGTCAAGCGCATCCGGGCCGCTGCCGACGCCCGGCGTGACCCGGACTTCCTCATCATGGCCCGCACCGACATCCGGGGGACGGACACGCTCGAAGCGGCCCAGGAGCGGTCCCGGGCCCTCGTGGACGCCGGGGCGGACGCCATCTTCCCCGAGGCGATGCGCAGCCTCGCGGAGTTCCGGGCCATCCGGGATGCCGTCGACGTGCCGATCCTCGCCAACATGACGGAGTTCGGCAAGAGTGATCTCTTCACCGTCGACCAGCTGCAGGATGCGGGCGTGACCATGGTGATCTATCCGGTCACCCTGCTCCGCAGTGCGATGGGCGCCGCCGAGCGTACGCTGGACTCGATCAGGGCCCACGGGACGCAGGAGCCGGCCGTGGGCGAGATGCAGACGCGCAGCCGCCTGTACGACCTGGTGGACTACGAGGGGTACAACCGCTTCGACTCCTCCGTCTTCAACTTCGAGGTGCCGGAGGGGCGCCACCGCGACGGCGGAGCGGACCGTTGACCATCGCCGGCGCGTTGTCGCCGACCAGAGGACCGAATTCCCAGAAGGAGCAGCCGTGACCGGACCAGAGATCCACAAGGGGCTCGCCGGGGTAGTCGTCGACTACACCGCGATCTCGAAGGTCAACCCGGAGACCAATTCCCTGCTGTACCGGGGGTACCCCGTGCAGGAACTGGCAGGGCACCGCGACTTCGAGGACGTCGCGTACCTGCTGTGGAACGGCGACCTGCCCGACGCCGCCGAACGGCAGCGCTTCGATGCGGTCGAACGCGCGCACCGGAGCCTTCCGGAGAACGTGATCGCAGCGATCGACCTGCTACCCGCCACCGCGCATCCCATGGACGTCGCGCGGACGGCCGTGTCCGTCCTGGGTGCCTGCCATCCCCTGGCGGGAGACGATTCCGTCGAGGCGAACATGGAGAAGGCGGCCGCCCTGTTCGCCTCCTTCCCCGCGGTCGTCGCCTACGATCAGCGCCGGCGCCGCGGCCAGGCGCTCGTGGAACCCCGCGACGACCTCGGCTATTCGGCGAACTTCCTCTGGATGACCTTCGGCGAGGAAGCTCCCGCCGAGGTGGTGCACGCATTCGACGTCTCGATGGTCCTGTACGCCGAGCACTCCTTCAACGCGTCGACGTTCACCGCGAGGGTCATCACCTCGACGCTCTCCGACCTGCACTCCGCGGTCACCGGTGCCATCGGCGCTCTCAAGGGTGCACTGCACGGCGGTGCGAACGAGGCCGTCATGCACACCTTCGAGGAGATCGGCATCCGCGAGGACGAGTCCGCGGAGGACGCCGCGGCCCGTGCGAAAGCCTGGATGGAGGATGCCCTCGCGTCCAGGAAGAAGGTCATGGGATTCGGGCACCGTGTCTACAAGAACGGGGACTCGCGCGTCCCGACGATGAAGTCCGCGCTCGACGCGATGATCGGGTACTACGGACGCAGCGAGATCCTCGGGCTGTACTCGGGCCTCGAGACCGCGATGGACGAGGCCAAGGGCATCAAGCCCAACCTCGACTATCCGGCCGGCCCCACCTACCATCTGATGGGTTTCGACACGGAGATGTTCACTCCGCTGTTCATCGCCGCACGGATCACCGGGTGGACGGCGCACATCATGGAACAGGTGGCATCGAACTCGCTCATCCGTCCCCTGAGTCTCTACAACGGCCCGGACGAACGGCACGTGGGCGAGGGCTGACCACCGGAGCGGCGGCACCCCGGCGGCGCCTCCGTGCCGCCGGGGCGCACCCGATCACGTCAAGACGGCGCTGGCCACCGCTTCGTTGTCCGGTGCCATGACGATGCGCGCGTCGACCGGACGCCCGTCGAGCAGCGCCGGGATCCAGTGAGGGCCGTCCTGCCACATGCCGTGCCACGGCAGTGCGTCGACGGCGTACCAGCGCGGCTCGATCTCCTCGCTGGCCACCGGCAGGGCGTTCCCGGCATCCGCCGTGAAGAGGTGTGCGGCCATGTTCCAGGCAGGCCGGGCCGGAAACGACCAGGTGATCCGTCCGGCGCTGCGGACACCGGCGGCCGAGAGCTGTATGCCGCTCTCCTCGGCGACCTCGCGGACCGCGGCCTCGACCGCGGATTCCTGCCCGTCGATCTTCCCGCCCAGGGCCACCACCCGGCCCGTCCCGAAACCGGTGCGCTTCAGTCCGAGCAGGACCTCCCGCACGCCGTCGTGCACTCGGAAGAGGAAGCAGAGGGCCACGTTGCGGTACGTGATCCCGTCGATGGTCTGCCATTCGCCCGGGAGATCGGGGGCCCCGGGTGCAACCGTCGCCGCTGCCATGTCAGGCGCGGGCCCGGGGGTGCGCGGCGGCATACACTTCCCGCAGTGTCTCGGCGGTGACCAGCGTGTAGACCTGGGTGGTCGTGACGGACGCATGCCCGAGCAGTTCCTGTACCACGCGCACGTCCGCACCACCCTCCAGCAGGTGGGTCGCGAAGGAGTGCCTGAGCGTATGCGGGGAGACGTCCCGCTGCACCGCCGCCCGCTCCGTCGCCGACTTCAGGATGCTCCACGCGCTCTGGCGGCTCAGGCGCCCGCCACGTGTGTTGAGGAAGAGCGCCGGGCTGCCCTTGCCCTTCGCGGCGAGGGCGGGGCGCCCCTGCACGAGGTAGGTGTCGACCGCACGGGCCGCGTAGGACCCCACGGGCACAAGTCGTTCCTTCGAGCCCTTCCCGGTGAGCCGGACGACGGCGGGACCGTCGACGACGTCCGCGACGGAGACGTCGTCGACGTCCAGGCCCACCGCCTCACTGATCCGCGCGCCGGTGGAATACAGGAACTCGAGGAGGGCGCGGTCGCGCCGGCCCGACGGCGTCCCGGTGTCGACGGCCTCCAGGATGCGTACGACGTCGGCCACGGGGATGGCTTTCGGCAGGCGCCGGCCCGTCATGGGCGGATGGACCTCACGGGCCGGGTCGCCCTCCGTGATCCCCTCCAGGGCCCAAAAGCGGTGCAGCCCGCGGACGGCGACGATCGTTCGTGCGGCAGAGCGCGGGCTCAGGGCCGACAGGCCGTCCTCCCCCGAGACGACGGCCTGCGCGAAGGCCGACACGTCGTGTCGGCTGATCCGGGCTGCCTCGTCCACGCCGCGCGCATCGAGGAAGGCCTCGTAGCGCCGCAGGTCGCGGCGATAGGCGGCGAGGGTGTTGGCCGACAGCCCCCGCTCCACGGACATGTGCTGCAGGTAGTCCCGGACGAGGCCCGACAGTGGTCCGGCCTCCGCGCCGGTCGACCCGGCAACCGGGAGGACCGGCGCGGCGGCGCGGTCCGGCACCGTCGTCCCTGCAGTCGGGTCCGGCACCGTCGTCAGGCCTCGAGCACGGCGCCGTGCGGCCAGGTGGAGTGCCGGCTGGGATGCTCGGGCCACGGCGTGGTGGCCGGCCGGAGGTTCACGAAGCCGTTCTCCCGGGCCACCCGGGCCGCGAGGATCGCAGCGGCGGCGGACGGACTGTGGATCCTGCCTTCGAGCACGGCATCCACCGCGGCGTCGAGGTCCACCCACCGGAGTTCGATCTCGGCCTCCTCGTGGGTACGGGTGTGGCGGTCCGCCTCGGGCACCTCGCCGATACCCCGCGCGAGGTAGACCCGCAGCGCCTCCGAGGAGGACCCGGGTGAGAGGAAGAGGTCGACGAGGACGTGCCACTGCCGGGCCGTGAGATCGGCCTCCTCGGCGAGCTCGCGCGCGGCGGCGTCGACGAACTCCTCACCCTCCTCGTCGAGGAGGCCTGCGGGGATCTCCCACAGCGCCATGCGCACCGGGTGCCGGTACTGGCGCAGGAGGAGCACCTGCCCGTCGTCGTCGAGCACCAGCACGGCGACGGCCCCGGGGTGCCGGATGAAGTCGCGCGTGATGGACTCGCCGTCGTCCGTGAGGGTGAACTCCTCGCTGACGACGTCCCACACCCGGCCCTCGTAGACCGTGGTGGTCCCGAGGAGCCGGCGCGGGCTCTGCTCGTCGCCGAACGTGGCGTCGGCGTTGCCGGCCGGCTGCACCGTCAGGCCTTCGCGCCGCGGCGCTCGAGGGCCGCCTTGACCAGCCCCGCGAAGAGCGGGTGCGGGCGCGTGGGACGCGATCCCAGTTCGGGGTGCGCCTGCGTGGAGACGTAGTAGGGGTGCACGTCCTTCGGCAGCTCGGCGAACTCGACGAGCTTGCCGTCCGTCGTCGTCCCGGAGAAGACGAGGCCGGCGTCGGCGATCTGCTGGCGGAACTCGTTGTTCACCTCGTAGCGGTGGCGGTGCCGTTCGAACACCGTGGTCTTGCCGTATGTCCCGGCGATGACGGAGCCCTCCTGGAGCTTCGCCTCCCAGCGGCCCAGGCGCATCGTGCCGCCCATGTCCCCCTCGCCGGCGACGATGTGCAGCTGTTCGGCCATCGTCGCGATGACCGGGTACTCCGTGTCCGGTTCGAACTCGCTGGAGGACGCGCCCTCGAGGCCGACCACGTTCCGGGCGTACTCGATGACCATGCACTGCAGACCCAGGCACAGGCCGAGGGTCGGGATCCTGTTCTCGCGGGCGTAGGTCAGCGCTCCGAGCTTCCCCTCGAGTCCGCGGATACCGAAACCGCCCGGGATGCAGACCGCGTCCACGCCGTCGAGGGCCTTCTTCGCGCCCTCGGGCGTCTGGCACTCGTCGGAAGGGACCCACTTGATCGTGACCTTCGCCTTGTTCGCGAAGCCACCCGCCCGCAGTGCCTCGGTGACCGACAGGTAGGCGTCGGGGAGGTCGATGTACTTGCCGACGAGCGCGACCTCGATGTGGTGCTTCGGGTTGTGGACCGCCTCGAGGAGCTTGTTCCACTTGGTCCAGTTGACGTCCTTGAACTTCAGGTCGAGCGACTGGACGATGTAGGCGTCGAGGCCCTGGGCGTGCAGCGTCTTCGGGATGTCGTAGATGCTGGGCGCATCCGCGGCGTTCACGACGGCGTCGAGGTCGACGTCGCACATGCGGCCGATCTTCTCCCGCATCGCCGCGGGGACCTCGCGGTCCGAGCGGATGACGATGGCGTCGGGCTGGATACCGATGGAGCGCAGCATCGCGACGGAGTGCTGGGTGGGCTTGGTCTTCAGTTCCTGGGACGGGCCGATGTACGGGACCAGCGAGACGTGCAGGAAGAAGACGTTGTTCCGGCCGATGTCCTGGCGGACCTGACGGGCCGATTCGAGGAAGGGCTGCGACTCGATGTCGCCGACCGTGCCGCCGATCTCGGTGATGATGACATCGGGCGCCTTCTTGCCCGGTGCCGCTTCGGCCGGCAGGCGCATGCGCCGCTTGATCTCGTCCGTGATGTGCGGGATGACCTGGACGGTGTCTCCGAGGTACTCCCCGCGGCGTTCCTTCGCGATGACGGTCGAGTAGACCTGACCTGTCGTGACGTTCGCCGAACCGTCGAGGTTCTCGTCGAGGAACCGCTCGTAGTGCCCGATGTCGAGGTCGGTCTCGGAGCCGTCATCCGTGACGAACACCTCGCCGTGCTGGAAGGGGTTCATTGTGCCGGGGTCGACGTTGAGATAGGGATCAAGCTTCTGCATCGTCACGGAGAGACCACGTGCCCTCAGGAGGTGACCCAGGCTGGAAGCCGTCAGTCCCTTGCCGAGTGAGGAGGCCACGCCGCCAGTCACGAAGATGTGCTTGGTCGTTGCGGATTTAAGGAACCGGGAGTTTATTTGCTGCGCCACGGAATTCAAGCCTATCACCGAGCGGAGGTGCGGGCGGCATCGGCGAGGAGCTCCTCGGCGTGGGCGCGTGCCGACGCCGAGTCCTCCTGGCCCGCGAGCATCCTCGCCAGCTCCCGCACGCGCTCGTCGTCGGGCAGCACCTCGACGTCGCTGGCGGTGACGCCTCCGCCGTCCCCGTCCCGTGACACGTTCTTCGTGACGCGGATGTGCCGCGCCGCGAAGGCCGCGACCTGTGGAAGGTGCGTCACTACAATGACCTGCACGTGCTCCGCCAGCATCGCGAGGCGTCGGCCGATCTCGACGGCGGCCTTGCCGCCCACGCCGGCGTCGACCTCGTCGAACACGAAGGTCGGCACGGGATCCACCGCCGCGAGGACCACCTCGATGGCGAGCATGACCCGCGAGAGCTCACCACCGGATGCCCCCTTGCCGAGCGCGCGCGGCGCGGACCCGGGATGCGGCTGCAGGTGGAAGGCGATGTCGTCGGCTCCGTGGACGGTCAGTGCCTCTGCCGGCGTGACCTCGATCAGCAGCTGGGCGTCCGGCATCGCGAGGGCGGTGAGTTCGTCACTGACCTTCTCGGCCAGGCTCGCTGCAGCGGCACGGCGCAGGGCCGACAGCGCGTCCGCGAGCTCGTGCACCTGCCGGTCGAGGCCGTCGATGACGTCGTCGAGCTCCTCCACGCGGGAGGAATCGCCACTGAGTTCGAGCAGGCGCTTGACGGCGTCCTCCTGCCAGGCCAGCACCTCGTCGATGGTCGGAGCATACTTGCGCACGAGGACGGAGAGTGCCGCACGGCGGGATTCGACCTCCTCCAGCCTGCCGGCGCCCTCGCCGTCGAGGGCTGTCCCGTATCCGGCCAGTTCGGCCGAGATGTCGGCCAGCAGGTAACCGACCTCCGCGAGCCGCTCAGCGAGCTTCCCGAGGTCGGCGTCGTGCTCGGCCACCGCCTCGAGCTGGCGCTTGGCCTCGTCCACCAGTGACACGGCGTCCGCGCTGGCTCCGATGTCCTCCGAGACGAGCGCCTGGTGGGCCACGAGCGCTGCGGTCCGCAGTTCCTCCAGGTTGCCCAGCCGCATCGATTCGGCCTTCAGGGCGGCGTCCTCCCCCGGCTGGGGGTCGAGGTCGCCGATCTCGGTCAGGGCCGCCTCCAGACCCTCGGCCTCCCGCAGACGCTCCCGCGCCTCGCTCCTCAGCCGGTCACGCTCCGCCAGGGCGTCCCGCCACCGGCGGAAGGCGTCCGCGTAGTCCCGCAGTGCCTCCTCGACGGGCTTGCCGCCGAACTTGTCCAACGCCTGCCGCTGCGCCGGGGCGCCCTTGAGCCGCAGCTGGTCGGACTGCCCGTGCACGACGACGAGTTCGTCCCCCAGTTCGGCGAGCACGCCGACGGGCGCGGCCCGCCCGCCGACGTAGGCTCGGCTGCGCCCCTCGCTCGTCACGGTGCGGGCGAGGATCAGTTCCGCGACGCCCTCGTACTCCTCCAGGGCAGCACCCGCCTCGGCCGCCCGCAGGGCGGCCGGGCTGGCCGGATCGAGCCGGAGGACGGCTTCGGCGGACGCTGATCTGGCGCCGAGCCGCACGGCACCCGCGTCCGAGCGTGCGCCACGGAGCAGCCCCAGGGCCGTGATGACCATGGTCTTGCCCGCACCGGTCTCGCCGGTCACGACCGTCAGGCCCGGTCCGAGGTTGAGTGTGGCGTCGGTGATGACGCCGAGGTCGCGGATGCGCATCTCCTCGATCATCGCGTTGGTCCGTCCTGATGCTTCACGGGGCCCCGCCACCCCTGGATGGGCAGCTCGAACTTGCGGACGAGGCGCTCCGAGAACGGGGTCTGACGCGTGCGGGCGAGCCGCACGGGATGCTCCGACCGACGGACCTCGACACGCGCGCCGGGCGGCAGGTCGATGCTCCTGCGTCCGTCGCACCACAGGACACCCGACGCCTCGGTGCGGGTCAGCAGTTCGACGGCGAGCACCGAGGTCGGCGCGACGACGAGCGGCTTCGCGAACAGCGCGTGGGCGCTGATGGGGACCATCAACAGCGCCTCGACCTCCGGCCACACGATCGGTCCGCTGGCGGAGAAGGCATAGGCGGTGGAACCGGTGGGCGTGGCCAGGACGACGCCGTCACAGCCGAAGGAGCTCACGGGCCGGCCGTCGACCTCCATGACGACCTCGATCATCCGCTCACGGTTCGCCTTCTCGATGGCCGCCTCGTTGAGCGCCCAGCTCCGCCCGAGCAGGGTGTCGCCCTGCCACACGAGGACATCGATGGTGGTCCTCTCCTCCACGGTGTAGCTGCGGTCCGCGACCCACCGCACGGTCTCCTCGAGGTCCGCCCGTTCGCTCTCGGCCAGGAACCCCACGTGCCCGAGATTGACGCCGAGCAGGGGGATGTCCGCCTCCCGGACGAGTTCGGCCGCCCGGAGGATGGTGCCGTCACCACCGAGCACCATGACCAGTTCCACGTCGCCGAAGTCGACGCCGTCGCCCAGCACCTCGGCGGGAGCGGCGAATGCCCCGTACTCGCCCTGGATGTCGGCCAGCTCCTCGCGGCGCAGAACAGGCTGGAGGCCCAGCTCGTGGAGGCGCGTGCACGCTTCCTGTGCCGCGACCATGGCGTTCCTGCGGCCGGTGTGCGCGAGCACAAGGATTCTTCTACTCATCAAGCTCCGTCTGGTCGGTCGGGCGTCCCGGGCTGGCGAAGAGTGCGCTCTGGTCGAGCGCATGGTCCGTCAACCGGTCCAGCTCCCCTTCGATCCTAGGCATCAATCCGTCGCGGGGCACCTTTATCCACACGAAGTACTCCAGGTTGCCGTCCTGACCCGGCAGTTCGCTCCGCGCGAGCCCTCCGATGTCGAGTCCGTACCCGAGTGCGCTGCGCACCACTCCCGCCACGGCGCTGCGCCGGGCGTCCGTCGACGTCACGACACCGAGCCGGTTGAGACGCCCCCGGCCGACCTCGAACTGCGGCTTCACCATCAGGAGCAGCTCGCCGCCGGCCTGCGTGGCACCGGCCAGGGCTCCCAGGACCAGGCGAAGCGAGATGAAGGACAGGTCCGCGACGGTCAGGTCGACCTGGCCGCCGATTCGCGCCGGTTCGAGGTGTCGGACGTTCATGCCCTCGAACACCAGCACGCGCGGGTCATCCCGCAACTGCTGGACGAGCTGGCCGTGCCCGACGTCGACGGCGGCGACTTCCCGTGCGCCGCGCCGGAGGAGGACGTCGGTGAATCCACCGGTCGAAGCACCCGCGTCCAGGCATCGCTTCCCTGCCGGATCGACGGCGGGGAAGGCGCGGAAGGCCCCGTCGAGCTTGGTGCCCGCGCGGCTCACGTACTCCTCGCCGCGATCCTCGACCCGGAGGTCGTCGGTCGGCAGGATCGGGGCAGCGGGCTTCCGCGCCACGCTGCCCTCCCTCAGCACCCGCCCTGCGGCGATCAGCTGGGCTGCATGGGAGCGGGATCGCGCGAGCCCCCGAGCCACGAGTTCCTGGTCAAGGCGAGCCATGGGCTCCTGCCTGACGGAGCTGCTGCTCAGGATTCAGTGCGCCGGCCAGGCGTGCATGGACCTCGAGGAACACCTCGGCATGCTCGGCGACGGGGAGATCCGGGAGCGTCCGGAGGACGGCCGCGATCTGGTCGACCTGGCTGTCCCCGGTCGAGGACGCAGCGCCGTCGAGCACCTGTCGACCGCCGTCGTCGAGCACCCCTCGCACTTCCTGCAGTGGATCGCGTGCCACTCCTGCGCCCTCACCCATCGGACGTGAACCTGATGTCCGGTGCCGAGTCCGGCGTCGTGTCGGGGTGGGCGGCCCACCACGCGGCGCACGCGGCACGCCAGCCATCGAGGTCGTCCTCGCCCGCGCTGATGCTCACTTCGGTCCCCGAGACCCGCGCCGCCGCCCGGCGGCAGCGGTACGAGCCGTCGTCGGTCGTGACCGGTGGGTACTCCTCGTACAGCTCCGAGAGGGAGCCGATCAGATAGTCGGGGCGTTCCTCGACCCGCGCTGCCAGTGCCGTGCGCACCGTGTCCACACCCGTGAGGACGAGGGCCGTGGCCATGCCCGCGCGGTTCCCGCCGAGGATATCGGTGTCGAGGCGGTCACCCACCACGAGTGCGCGCTCGACGCCGGAGTGCCGTGCCGCTGTCCGGAAGAGCGCAGCCTCGGGCTTCCCGGCGACGAAGGGGACCTTCCCCGTGGCCGCGGCGACGGCGGCGACGAGCGTGCCGTTTCCCGGCGCTATCCCCCGCTCCTGGGGAATGGACAGGTCCGTGTTCGTCGCCACCCAGACCGCTCCGGCGGCGACCGCGTAGGCCGCCTCCGCCAGGTCCTTCCAGCCGAGTGCGGGAGCGAATCCCTGGATGACGGCATCCGGGTGGTCATCCGCCGACGCGACGACCACGAGCCCCTGCTCCCGGACGGCGTCCGCGAGGGTCTCGCTCCCGATGACGAGCACCGTCGATCCGGCGGCCACCTTTCCGGCGAGCAGTTCGGCGCCGGCCAGCGCCGAGCCGAAGACCTGTTCCGCCACGGCCGGCGCCCCCAGCTCCCGGAGGTGGGCGGCTACATGTCCGGACGAGCGCGACGCATTGTTCGTCACGTACGCCAGGCTCTTGCCTTCACCGCCGAGCCGTTCGAGGGCCTCGGTCGCTCCGTCGATCGCCCGTGGGCCGGCGTACACCACCCCGTCGAGGTCCGCGAGCACGCCGTCGTAGGCGTCGATGAGGCGCTCAGTCATCGACGACGTCCTCCTGGGTCGCCTTCGGCTTGGACGCCCGCTTGCGCTTGGGCGCGGAGTCGTCGACGGACGGCTCCGTTCCGGCCCCTTCGGTCGAGGGCGACGGCGTCGACCCCGCCTCCGAGAACTCGACGGCCGGGTTCGACGGCTCACCGCGGTTCCCGGTGTCATGCGGATCCGATGGGGGGATGTCGGAGGTGCCGGAATCGTCCATGCTGAAGAGCATCTCCGTCTGGAGCGGCTCCACCGGAGCAGCGGTCTCACCGACGGGAACAGCATCGACGGGAACCGATCCACCGGGCTGATCCTCTGAGGGTGCCGGGTCGGCAGCAGGTTCCGCTGCGTCCTCGAGTCCGGTTGCCTGCGCGGACGCCGTCCCGTCGGCGCTGCCGGCATCCGGTCCCTCGCCGTCGAGGTCCAGCCCATCGATCGAGGGATCGCTACCGGTGTCGTCCTCGACATCGACGACCGGATCGACGACCGGATCGACGGGCGGCTCCACGTCCTCCGACGCACCGCCGTCGCCGTCGCCTCCGGACGTGGCGACGCCTCGGTCGGTCCCGGCTGATCCTCCGAGCACATCGGCAACCTTGGGGACGGGTACGGGGGCCGGGTCGTCATCCTCGCCGAGGTCGATGATGTCCGGTTCGAGGTCGTCATCGAGCCCGAGGGCCTTCTCTGCTACTCCCGCCTGGCGGCGCCAGGTGCCCGACTCAGCGGACCGCCCGACAGCATCGAGGGCATCGGCGTAGGCGCGGAACAGCCGGGGACTGAAGGAGAAGGCGCGGTGGAGGTCGAGCTGCGGGATCTCCAGTGCGGCGACGGCCGCATCCAACTGACCCAGGTCCGCCCGCGCACCTGCGACGACCATGGCCAGCTCCACCTTGCCCGCGGTATCCAGCGATGCTGCTTCTTCGCTCCGCGCGAGATCGAGCGCCCTGTCGGCACGCCCGAGCCCACGCTCGCAGTCGGCCATGATCGGGAGGTGGACGTTCGATCCGCTGATCCTCCTGAAGGTACGGAATTCCCGCAGAGCCTCGCCGTAGTGGCCCGCGGCGTATGCCGTCAGACCGACGGCTTCGCGCACTGCAGCCAATCGTCCCCCACGCCGGCTCGCTGCCAGGGCGTGCTGGAAGGCCAGTTCGGGGTCGAGGTCGATGAGGCGACCCGCCATCACCAGGTGCTTCGCCACCCACAGGGCGCTGCGCTCCTCGAGGTTGCGGACCTGGGCGCGCGTCACCCGATCGAGCTCGTCTCCCGTGACGTCCTCGTCGATCTCCGGTGAACGCTCGCGATCCGGCCGGTTGGCACTGCGGAGGTCACGGGCGTTGTGCGTCCGTGGGCCCGCGGCATTCTCCTCCGGCCGGCTCCCCTGGCGTCGATCATCGGTGCGACGCTCGCCGCCGGCGCCCCGATCCGGACGATCCGCAGGACGGCGGGACGAACCACTGCGCTCGGTCGGACGCCGCTCGTCGCCCGACCGTCCGCCTGTGGCGCCTGAACGGGACTGCCAGGGACTCTCTCCGCCACGTCCGGAGAAACGCGACTGCTTGTCCGCAGCCGATCCCGACGCCGACCCGCCTCGGGAGGCGGACCCACGCAGCTGCGCTTCCCTGCCGCCGCCGGGAGCCCGATCGGTGCGCTCGGCGGAGTTCGAGCCTCGATAGCCGCCCTCGGCGCGTGGACCACGGGGCTCATCGCGCCGCTGGCCGATCGCGCGGTCGCGCTCCTGTCCCGGGCGGCCGTCACGCGCGGGGCCCGACCGGTCACGCTGCTCGTTCTGCCCCTTCCGGGTGTACCGCCCGCCGGAGCGATCCGCTCCGCGGGACCCGGACTGACCCTTCCAGGCCGGCCGGCCGGCGGCTGGACGCCCGCCACTGCTCGAGCCGCGGAAGCCGCCTTCGGTGCGGGGACCGCGGCGCTCCTCGTTGGCGATACCCCGCTCCCCGGCGGGACCACCGCCGGTCCGATCCCTCCGGTCGGACCGGTCTCCGGAAGGTGCCCCGCGATCCGGGAATCGGTCGTCGTTCCCGCTGCGCGACGCGGGCCGTCCGCCCTGGCTGCCGGATTTCGATCCCCAGGAGTGACGACGTCCGGACTGCCCCGACCCGCCGCCGGTAGGGCCGACCCCGCCCTCCGATCGGCGGGGATGCCCGTCTCGTCCGGCGTTGTGCTCCTGGTCAGCCATGGCAGCGGGGTCCTCTCATCAGGTGTCGGCACGATCTGCCGGCGGGTCTCTATTTCGCTGTGGGTCCTACCCATCTATGGAACCACGAAGGACCGTCGACGACTTCATCGCGCAGTTCCGGGAGACCGATGGAACCCGAGGTCCTCGCTGGTGGGGTGGGTGGGTTAAGTGGGGAAGGCCCCGCACCTGGTGGTGGGGGCCTTCCTGTTGAGGTGTTGTCCGGCGGTGTCCTACTCTCCCACACTCTCTCGGGTGCAGTACCATCGGCGCTGTGGGTCTTAGCTTCCGGGTTCGGAATGGGACCGGGCGTTTCCCCCACGCTATGACCGCCGTAACCCTTGTTACCGTTCCGACCGGGCGCCCCCCGCTGGTGGGTGGGGGGTTCGGTGGTGGTAAGTCTTGTGGTTACATCGTTCGTGCTGGATGTATGGGCTCTGTTCAGCCCGATCTTCAGTTATGTCCCGAGTGTTCGGGTGTGTGCCCGGGTTATCCACGGATAGTGGTTTCCCGGGTGTCCCACCGGGGGCGCCCTGGGGGTGCTCCTGGTGGTTGTGGTGGTTCCTGTTGTTGGTTGGGAACCGCATAGTGGACGCGTAGCATGTTTGATCTTCACCTTCCCCGTGTGTCACGACCGGAGCGTTGTCGGGGGGTCCTGGTTGCCCGGGATCCCCGTGGTGTCGCCGCCCTGGTGGTGGGGGTGGGTGTGTGGTGTAAGTTATCGGCTTATTAGTACCGGTCAGCTTCACAGGTCGTTAGTCCCTGCTTCCACATCCGGCCTATCAACCCAGTGGTCTGGCTGGGGGCCTCTCACACTCTAGGTGTATGGAAATCTCATCTTGAAGCAGGCTTCCCGCTTAGATGCTTTCAGCGGTTATCCCATCCGAACGTAGCTAATCAGCGGTGCACTTGGCAGTACAACTGACACACCAGAGGTTCGTCCGTCCCGGTCCTCTCGTACTAAGGACAGCCCTTCTCAAATTTCCTGCGCGCGCAGCGGATAGGGACCGAACTGTCTCACGACGTTCTAAACCCAGCTCGCGTACCGCTTTAATGGGCGAACAGCCCAACCCTTGGGACCTACTCCAGCCCCAGGATGCGACGAGCCGACATCGAGGTGCCAAACCATGCCGTCGATATGGACTCTTGGGCAAGATCAGCCTGTTATCCCCGAGGTACCTTTTATCCGTTGAGCGACGGCCATTCCACAATGTGCCGCCGGATCACTAGTCCCGACTTTCGTCCCTGCTTGAGATGTCTCTCTCACAGTCAAGCTCCCTTGTGCACTTACACTCGCCACCTGATTGCCAACCAGGCTGAGGGAACCTTTGGGCGCCTCCGTTACTTTTTAGGAGGCAACCGCCCCAGTTAAACTACCCATCAGGCACTGTCCCTGACCCGGATTACGGGCCGAAGTTAGATATCCAGAGTGACCAGAGTGGTATTTCAACGATGACTCCACGTGAACTGGCGTCCACGCTTCACAGTCTCCCACCTATCCTACACAAGCCACACCGAACACCAATACCAAACTATAGTGAAGGTCTCGGGGTCTTTCCGTCCTGCTGCGCGTAACGAGCATCTTTACTCGTACTGCAATTTCGCCGAGTTTATGGTTGAGACAGCGGGGAAGTCGTTACTCCATTCGTGCAGGTCGGAACTTACCCGACAAGGAATTTCGCTACCTTAGGATGGTTATAGTTACCACCGCCGTTTACTGGGGCTTAAATTCCCAGCTTCGTCCCACGCAAGCGTGAAACTAACCGGTCCTCTTAACCTTCCAGCACCGGGCAGGAGTCAGTCCGTATACATCGTCTTGCGACTTCGCACGGACCTGTGTTTTAGTAAACAGTCGCTTCCCTGGTCTCTGCGGCCCTGATCCGCTCCGGTGAGCTAGTCACCATCACAGTTGGGGCCCCCCTTCTCCCGAAGTTACGGGGGCATTTTGCCGAGTTCCTTAACCATAATTCTCTCGATCGCCTTAGTATTCTCTACCTGATCACCTGTGTCGGTTTGGGGTACGGGCGGCTGGAACCTCGCGCCGATGCTTTTCTCGGCAGCATAGGATCACCAAATTCCCCCATACGGGGGTCCCATCAGATCTCAGGCCCGTGATCGAACACAAGGACGCGGATTTGCCTACGCCCTGCCCTACATCCTTAGACCGGGACAACCATCGCCCGGCTTGGCTACCTTCCTGCGTCACACCTGTTAATACGCTTACCTCCCGAGATCAGGTCCCGCGATCCACAAAAAACCACGTCACCACAAGGGTGGGCGGTCATGCTTCTGGCGGTTAGTATCCCTCGATCAGTATTGGCGGTTCTTCGCCGGTACGGGAATATCAACCCGTTGTCCATCGACTACGCCTGTCGGCCTCGCCTTAGGTCCCGACTTACCCAGGGCAGATTAGCTTGACCCTGGAACCCTTGATCATTCGGCGGACGGGTTTCTCACCCGTCTTTCGCTACTCATGCCTGCATTCTCACTCGTGTAGGCTCCACCGCTGGTTTACACCGCGACTTCACTGCCCACACGACGCTCCCCTACCCATCCACACCCTTGAACCAGGAGAACAAGTCCCCGGCTGAGGTATATATGTGAATGCCACAACTTCGGCGGTGTACTTGAGCCCCGCTACATTGTCGGCGCGGAATCACTTGACCAGTGAGCTATTACGCACTCTTTCAAGGGTGGCTGCTTCTAAGCCAACCTCCTGGTTGTCTGGGCAACTCCACATCCTTTCCCACTTAGCACACGCTTAGGGGCCTTAGTTGGTGGTCTGGGCTGTTTCCCTCTCGACTATGAAGCTTATCCCCCACAGTCTCACTGCTGCGCTCTCACTTACCGGCATTCGGAGTTTGGCTGACGTCAGTAACCTTGTAGGGCCCATTAGCCATCCAGTAGCTCTACCTCCGGTAAGAAACACGCAACGCTGCACCTAAATGCATTTCGGGGAGAACCAGCTATCACGAAGTTTGATTGGCCTTTCACCCCTACCCACAGCTCATCCCCTCCATTTTCAACTGAAGTGGGTTCGGTCCTCCACGACGTCTTACCGTCGCTTCAACCTGGCCATGGGTAGATCACTTCGCTTCGGGTCTAGATCACGCCACTCTGGTCGCCCTATTCAGACTCGCTTTCGCTACGGCTTCCCCACACGGGTTAACCTCGCGACGTAACACTAACTCGCAGGCTCATTCTTCAAAAGGCACGCCGTCACAGATACAAGTCTGCTCCGACGGTTTGTAGGCACACGGTTTCAGGTACTGTTTCACTCCCCTCCCGGGGTACTTTTCACCTTTCCCTCACGGTACTGGTCCGCTATCGGTCATCAGGGAGTATTTAGGCTTACCAGGTGGTCCTGGCAGATTCGCACGGGATTTCTCGGGCCCCGTGCTACTTGGGATCCTCTCCAAACGGCGTCACGCATTACGGTTACGGGACTTACACCCTCTCCGGCCGGGCTTTCAAACCCGTTCACCTATACGCACGCACTCATTTCACCAGTCCGGCAGAACTGGAACGGAAAGTCCCACAACCCCAGTGATGCAACGCCCGCCGGCTATCACACACCACTGGTTTAGCCTGTTCCGCGTTCGCTCGCCACTACTAACGGAATCACTATTGTTTTCTCTTCCTGTGGGTACTGAGATGTTTCACTTCCCCACGTTCCCTCCACGTACCCTATGTGTTCAGATACGGGTCACCCGGTCACTCGCGCGCCGGGCGGGGTTTCCCCATTCGGACATCCTGGGATCAAAGTTCGGTTATCAACTCCCCCAGGCTTATCGCAGATTCCCACGTCCTTCTTCGGCTCCTGATGCCAAGGCATCCACCGTGTGCCCTTAAAAACTTGACCACAAAGATCAAAAAACATATCGAGAAAACCAGGCCCGAACTTTCGTCCGAAACCAGATTTATCTTAGAAATTGCTTCTTTTTTAAGATGCTCGCGTCCACTATGCAGTTCTCAACCAACAACCCCGTCACACCCACACCCGACCCCGAAGGACCAGGCACAGCATGCGCAGGAACAACCAGAAACAACACGAAACCCCCACCCCACGACACCCCCCACACCCATCCCGGACACCAGTCACAGACCAGCACCCGACACAAACGCGAGAACCACCGCAGAACACGAGCCCTGTTATCTCAGGACCCAACAGTGTGCCAAACACCCCCCGACGAACCCCGACACCACCCTTTCCACAACCACCACATCCACCCCGGCCCCTCCCAGAAGGAAGGCACCACGACAGACACGCCGGCTCGTACTCGAATGCCACCAGGACCCACCAGGGACCTATCCGTTGATATTCCACCCATGAGCACCCACCGCGGAACAAACGCCCGCGCTATGGGCTAACTCCTGCAAGCCACACACCCACCACACAGGATGAGCACATGAACCTGAGGCGCTCCTTAGAAAGGAGGTGATCCAGCCGCACCTTCCGGTACGGCTACCTTGTTACGACTTAGTCCCAATCGCCGGTCCCACCTTCGACGGCTCCCTCCCACAAGGGGTTAGGCCACCGGCTTCGGGTGTTACCAACTTTCGTGACTTGACGGGCGGTGTGTACAAGGCCCGGGAACGTATTCACCGCAGCGTTGCTGATCTGCGATTACTAGCGACTCCAACTTCATGAGGTCGAGTTGCAGACCTCAATCCGAACTGAGACCGGCTTTTTGGGATTAGCTCCACCTCACAGTATCGCAACCCTTTGTACCGGCCATTGTAGCATGCGTGAAGCCCAAGACATAAGGGGCATGATGATTTGACGTCGTCCCCACCTTCCTCCGAGTTGACCCCGGCAGTCTCCCATGAGTCCCCGGCATAACCCGCTGGCAACATGGAACGAGGGTTGCGCTCGTTGCGGGACTTAACCCAACATCTCACGACACGAGCTGACGACAACCATGCACCACCTGTAAACCGGCCACAAGTGGCTGACACATCTCTGCATCATTCCGGTTCATGTCAAGCCTTGGTAAGGTTCTTCGCGTTGCATCGAATTAATCCGCATGCTCCGCCGCTTGTGCGGGCCCCGTCAATTCCTTTGAGTTTTAGCCTTGCGGCCGTACTCCCCAGGCGGGGCACTTAATGCGTTAGCTACGGCGCGGAAAACGTGGAATGTCCCCCACACCTAGTGCCCAACGTTTACGGCATGGACTACCAGGGTATCTAATCCTGTTCGCTCCCCATGCTTTCGCTCCTCAGCGTCAGTTACAGCCCAGAGACCTGCCTTCGCCATCGGTGTTCCTCCTGATATCTGCGCATTTCACCGCTACACCAGGAATTCCAGTCTCCCCTACTGCACTCTAGTCTGCCCGTACCCACCGCAGATCCGGAGTTAAGCCCCGGACTTTCACGGCAGACGCGACAAACCGCCTACGAGCTCTTTACGCCCAATAATTCCGGATAACGCTTGCGCCCTACGTATTACCGCGGCTGCTGGCACGTAGTTAGCCGGCGCTTCTTCTGCAGGTACCGTCACCAACCCAAGGGCCGGCTTCTTCCCTACTGAA
The DNA here is from genome assembly GCA_004001285.1 of Arthrobacter sp. MN05-02. Taxonomy (NCBI): domain Bacteria; kingdom Bacillati; phylum Actinomycetota; class Actinomycetes; order Micrococcales; family Micrococcaceae; genus Arthrobacter; species Arthrobacter sp. MN05-02. The sequence continues at coordinate 1,360,628 of AP018697.1, read as the reverse complement.
AGAGGTTTACAACCCGAAGGCCTTCATCCCTCACGCGGCGTCGCTGCATCAGGCTTGCGCCCATTGTGCAATATTCCCCACTGCTGCCTCCCGTAGGAGTCTGGGCCGTGTCTCAGTCCCAGTGTGGCCGGTCACCCTCTCAGGCCGGCTACCCGTCGTCGCCTTGGTAGGCCATTACCCCACCAACAAGCTGATAGGCCGCGAGTCCATCCAAAACCACAAAAGCTTTCCACCAACATGGCATGCGCCAGAAGGTCGTATCCAGTATTAGACCCGGTTTCCCAGGCTTATCCCAGAGTCAAGGGCAGGTTACTCACGTGTTACTCACCCGTTCGCCACTAATCCCCACAAGTGAGGTTCATCGTTCGACTTGTGTTAAACACGCCGCCAGCGTTCATCCTGAGCCAGGATCAAACTCTCCGTAAATGCATTACAGACACAACACAGAAACCCGGGAAAACGGACAACCATGCTGCACAAAATTCGAAACCAGCCAAAAAAACCAGCCACCACACACGGGATGCGCGGCAACCAGCAAATTCAACCAATCAAAAAACAATCGGTATCAACAAACTTGGCACACTATTGAGTTCTCAAACAACAGGAGCTACCGGCACCAAACACGACCAAACCGTCATGTCATCGCTCCGAAGCAACTTTTCAAGCTTACCCGCCCTGGGCCGATCCTGCAAATCCGCTCCCCGGCCTCGCACCACCCCCGAAGGGATCTGCACCACGACCGACCAGCGAACCTCCACGACCGACGACAAACAAGAAGCCGATCCCGGCAGCATGCACCGCACACGCCGAACGTCTTCACAATGTATCAAGGGGGTTCGTCGCCCTCACCGGGGCAACTCCACAACTATACGACCATCCCGCCCACACCACCAAATCCGGCCCGGGCCCCCCGAAGGCCGGAGCCTGGGGGGCCGCCGGGCGGCGGCATCATGGGGCGCGCTGGTCATCCGGCGGGCACTCCACCACAAGGAGCGACGGCGTCGACTGTCCGCCGCCGTCCGCCTCCGGTTATCGTCCTGATGAACGAACCCCCAGTGACGTCGAGAAGGAGAGCTTGCATGGACACCGTCGACGGTCAGCAGTTCCGGATCGATCTGGACCGCCCGCTCATCGGCGCGCCGATGGCCGGCGGGCCCTCAACTCCGGCTCTTGTCGCGGCGGTGAGCAACGCCGGCGGGTTGGGTTTGCTCGCTGGAGGGTACAGGTCACCGGAGCAGCTGGCTGAGCACATTACCGTCACGCGGACCCTCACCGATCGGCCCTTCGGCGTGAACCTGTTCGTCGTATCGGCCAACGACGTCGACGAGGAGGAACTCCGGAGCTACCGCCGGCGACTTCAGCCCCATGCCGACCGCTACGGCATCGAGGTGGGAGTCCCCAGATGGGACGACGACGCCTGGACGGGCAAGGTGGATGTTCTTCGGGAGTTGAGACCGAATCTGGTCTCCTTCACCTTCGGGTGTCCGGATCCCGACCTGCTGCACGAGCTGCACCGGTTGGGCATGTCCACCGGCGTCACCGTCACCGACAGCACCGAAGCGCTCCGCGCGACCGACTGCGGGGCACAGGTCCTGATCGTGCAGGGCCCCGATGCAGGGGGGCATCGAGGAACCTTCGACCCCGGCGCCGAGCCGGGAACGCAACCACTCCCCCAGCTCATCGAATCGGTCAGGGCAGTATCCAGCCTGCCCATCATCGCCGGCGGCGGCATCAGCACCCGTGAGGACGTCGGCGGAGTTCTCGCTGCCGGAGCGTTTGCCGCCCAAGTCGGCACAGCCTTGCTCCTGGCGGACGAGGCAGGAACAAATCCCGCCCACCGGGCAGCTCTCATAGACCCCGGGTTCACCGAGACCAGGATCACGAGGGCGTTCACCGGGCGCCCGGCCCGCGGATTGCGGAACAGGTTCATGGACGAGCATCCCGCCATCGGCAATGCGTATCCGCAGATCCACTACATGACGGCACCCCTTCGTGCCGCAGCGGCAGCGAACAACGACCTGCAAGCACTCCACCTGTGGGCCGGCACCGGCTACCGCAGCGTCCGGACCGGACCCGCCGGCGACATCATCGCAGCGCTCACGCCCTGATCCTCGAGGCGCTCACCCTCACCCTGCCGGACGGACTCGGATTCCATCGGTAGGACAGTGCCGTCGGACAGGATCTCCTTCATCGGCTCCGAGCTGTCGCTCGTGCGGATGTGGCGGCCATGAAGTGCGAGGTGGAACCGACGCCGGCGCGGGTTCGACGGGCCCTCTCGAGCGCAGAGCATGCAGTGAGGGTGAAGACCGGCGACGGGTGAGGGCCAACGTGGCGGGCCCCGTCTCTTTGGGTCCTGGTGGCCGGCTTCGTGGGCATGTTTTGCCGGGCTCGCTGGTGGGGTGGGGTGGGGTGGGTTAAGTGGGGAAGGCCCCGCACCTGGTGGTGGGGGGCCTTCCTGTTGAGGTGTTGTCCGGCGGTGTCCTACTCTCCCACACTCTCTCGGGTGCAGTACCATCGGCGCTGTGGGTCTTAGCTTCCGGGTTCGGAATGGGACCGGGCGTTTCCCCCACGCTATGACCGCCGTAACCCTTGTTACCGTTCCGACCGGGCGCCCCCCGCTGGTGGGTGGGGGGTTCGGTGGTGGTAAGTCTTGTGGTTACATCGTTCGTGCTGGATGTATGGGCTCTGTTCAGCCCGATCTTCAGTTATGTCCCGAGTGTTCGGGTGTGTGCCCGGGTTATCCACGGATAGTGGTTTCCCGGGTGTCCCACCGGGGGCGCCCTGGGGGTGCTCCTGGTGGTTGTGGTGGTTCCTGTTGTTGGTTGGGAACCGCATAGTGGACGCGTAGCATGTTTGATCTTCACCTTCCCCGTGTGTCACGACCGGAGCGTTGTCGGGGGGTCCTGGTTGCCCGGGATCCCCGTGGTGTCGCCGCCCTGGTGGTGGGGTGTGTGTGTTATCGGCTTATTAGTACCGGTCAGCTTCACAGGTCGTTAGTCCCTGCTTCCACATCCGGCCTATCAACCCAGTGGTCTGGCTGGGGGCCCCTCACACTCTAGGTGTATGGAAATCTCATCTTGAAGCAGGCTTCCCGCTTAGATGCTTTCAGCGGTTATCCCATCCGAACGTAGCTAATCAGCGGTGCACTTGGCAGTACAACTGACACACCAGAGGTTCGTCCGTCCCGGTCCTCTCGTACTAAGGACAGCCCTTCTCAAATTTCCTGCGCGCGCAGCGGATAGGGACCGAACTGTCTCACGACGTTCTAAACCCAGCTCGCGTACCGCTTTAATGGGCGAACAGCCCAACCCTTGGGACCTACTCCAGCCCCAGGATGCGACGAGCCGACATCGAGGTGCCAAACCATGCCGTCGATATGGACTCTTGGGCAAGATCAGCCTGTTATCCCCGAGGTACCTTTTATCCGTTGAGCGACGGCCATTCCACAATGTGCCGCCGGATCACTAGTCCCGACTTTCGTCCCTGCTTGAGATGTCTCTCTCACAGTCAAGCTCCCTTGTGCACTTACACTCGCCACCTGATTGCCAACCAGGCTGAGGGAACCTTTGGGCGCCTCCGTTACTTTTTAGGAGGCAACCGCCCCAGTTAAACTACCCATCAGGCACTGTCCCTGACCCGGATTACGGGCCGAAGTTAGATATCCAGAGTGACCAGAGTGGTATTTCAACGATGACTCCACGTGAACTGGCGTCCACGCTTCACAGTCTCCCACCTATCCTACACAAGCCACACCGAACACCAATACCAAACTATAGTGAAGGTCTCGGGGTCTTTCCGTCCTGCTGCGCGTAACGAGCATCTTTACTCGTACTGCAATTTCGCCGAGTTTATGGTTGAGACAGCGGGGAAGTCGTTACTCCATTCGTGCAGGTCGGAACTTACCCGACAAGGAATTTCGCTACCTTAGGATGGTTATAGTTACCACCGCCGTTTACTGGGGCTTAAATTCCCAGCTTCGTCCCACGCAAGCGTGAAACTAACCGGTCCTCTTAACCTTCCAGCACCGGGCAGGAGTCAGTCCGTATACATCGTCTTGCGACTTCGCACGGACCTGTGTTTTTAGTAAACAGTCGCTTCCCCCTGGTCTCTGCGGCCCTGATCCGCTCCGGTGAGCTAGTCACCATCACGGTTGGGGCCCCCCTTCTCCCGAAGTTACGGGGGCATTTTGCCGAGTTCCTTAACCATAATTCTCTCGATCGCCTTAGTATTCTCTACCTGATCACCTGTGTCGGTTTGGGGTACGGGCGGCTGGAACCTCGCGCCGATGCTTTTCTCGGCAGCATAGGATCACCAAATTCCCCCATACGGGGGTCCCATCAGATCTCAGGCCCGTGATCGAACACAAGGACGCGGATTTGCCTACGCCCTGCCCTACATCCTTAGACCGGGACAACCATCGCCCGGCTACCTTCCTGCGTCACACCTGTTAATACGCTTACCTCCCGAGATCAGGTCCCGCGATCCACAAAAAACCACGTCACCACAAGGGTGGGCGGTCATGCTTCTGGCGGTTAGTATCCCTCGATCAGTATTGGCGGTTCTTCGCCGGTACGGGAATATCAACCCGTTGTCCATCGACTACGCCTGTCGGCCTCGCCTTAGGTCCCGACTTACCCAGGGCAGATTAGCTTGACCCTGGAACCCTTGATCATTCGGCGGACGGGTTTCTCACCCGTCTTTCGCTACTCATGCCTGCATTCTCACTCGTGTAGGCTCCACCGCTGGTTTACACCGCGACTTCACTGCCCACACGACGCTCCCCTACCCATCCACACCCTTGAACCAGGAGAACAAGTCCCCGGCTGAGGTATATATGTGAATGCCACAACTTCGGCGGTGTACTTGAGCCCCGCTACATTGTCGGCGCGGAATCACTTGACCAGTGAGCTATTACGCACTCTTTCAAGGGTGGCTGCTTCTAAGCCAACCTCCTGGTTGTCTGGGCAACTCCACATCCTTTCCCACTTAGCACACGCTTAGGGGCCTTAGTTGGTGGTCTGGGCTGTTTCCCTCTCGACTATGAAGCTTATCCCCCACAGTCTCACTGCTGCGCTCTCACTTACCGGCATTCGGAGTTTGGCTGACGTCAGTAACCTTGTAGGGCCCATTAGCCATCCAGTAGCTCTACCTCCGGTAAGAAACACGCAACGCTGCACCTAAATGCATTTCGGGGAGAACCAGCTATCACGAAGTTTGATTGGCCTTTCACCCCTACCCACAGCTCATCCCCTCCATTTTCAACTGAAGTGGGTTCGGTCCTCCACGACGTCTTACCGTCGCTTCAACCTGGCCATGGGTAGATCACTTCGCTTCGGGTCTAGATCACGCCACTCTGGTCGCCCTATTCAGACTCGCTTTCGCTACGGCTTCCCCACACGGGTTAACCTCGCGACGTAACACTAACTCGCAGGCTCATTCTTCAAAAGGCACGCCGTCACAGATACAAGTCTGCTCCGACGGTTTGTAGGCACACGGTTTCAGGTACTGTTTCACTCCCCTCCCGGGGTACTTTTCACCTTTCCTCACGGTACTGGTCCGCTATCGGTCATCAGGAGTATTTAGGCTTACCAGGTGGTCCTGGCAGATTCGCACGGGATTTCGGCCCCGTGCTACTTGGGATCCTCTCCAAACGGCGTCACGCATTACGGTTACGGACTTACACCCTCTCCGGGCTTTCAAACCCGTTCACCTATACGCACGCACTCATTTCACCAGTCCGGCAGAACTGGAACGGAAAGTCCCACAACCCCAGTGATGCAACGCCCGCCGGCTATCACACACCACTGGTTTAGCCTGTTCCGCGTTCGCTCGCCACTACTAACGGAATCACTATTGTTTTCTCTTCCTGTGGGTACTGAGATGTTTCACTTCCCCACGTTCCCTCCACGTACCCTATGTGTTCAGATACGGGTCACCCGGTCACTCGCGCGCCGGGCGGGGTTTCCCCATTCGGACATCCTGGGATCAAAGTTCGGTTATCAACTCCCCCAGGCTTATCGCAGATTCCCACGTCCTTCTTCGGCTCCTGATGCCAAGGCATCCACCGTGTGCCCTTAAAAACTTGACCACAAAGATCAAAAAACATATCGAGAAAACCAGGCCCGAACTTTCGTCCGAAACCAGATTTATCTTAGAAATTGCTTCTTTTTTAAGATGCTCGCGTCCACTATGCAGTTCTCAACCAACAACCCCGTCACACCCACACCCGACCCCGAAGGACCAGGCACAGCATGCGCAGGAACAACCAGAAACAACACGAAACCCCCACCCCACGACACCCCCCACACCCATCCCGGACACCAGTCACAGACCAGCACCCGACACAAACGCGAGAACCACCGCAGAACACGAGCCCTGTTATCTCAGGACCCAACAGTGTGCCAAACACCCCCCGACGAACCCCGACACCACCCTTTCCACAACCACCACATCCACCCCGGCCCCTCCCAGAAGGAAGGCACCACGACAGACACGCCGGCTCGTACTCGAATGCCACCAGGACCCACCAGGGACCTATCCGTTGATATTCCACCCATGAGCACCCACCGCGGAACAAACGCCCGCGCTATGGGCTAACTCCTGCAAGCCACACACCCACCACACAGGATGAGCACATGAACCTGAGGCGCTCCTTAGAAAGGAGGTGATCCAGCCGCACCTTCCGGTACGGCTACCTTGTTACGACTTAGTCCCAATCGCCGGTCCCACCTTCGACGGCTCCCCTCCCACAAGGGGTTAGGCCACCGGCTTCGGGTGTTACCAACTTTCGTGACTTGACGGGCGGTGTGTACAAGGCCCGGGAACGTATTCACCGCAGCGTTGCTGATCTGCGATTACTAGCGACTCCAACTTCATGAGGTCGAGTTGCAGACCTCAATCCGAACTGAGACCGGCTTTTTGGGATTAGCTCCACCTCACAGTATCGCAACCCTTTGTACCGGCCATTGTAGCATGCGTGAAGCCCAAGACATAAGGGGCATGATGATTTGACGTCGTCCCCACCTTCCTCCGAGTTGACCCCGGCAGTCTCCCATGAGTCCCCGGCATAACCCGCTGGCAACATGGAACGAGGGTTGCGCTCGTTGCGGGACTTAACCCAACATCTCACGACACGAGCTGACGACAACCATGCACCACCTGTAAACCGGCCACAAGTGGCTGACACATCTCTGCATCATTCCGGTTCATGTCAAGCCTTGGTAAGGTTCTTCGCGTTGCATCGAATTAATCCGCATGCTCCGCCGCTTGTGCGGGCCCCCGTCAATTCCTTTGAGTTTTAGCCTTGCGGCCGTACTCCCCAGGCGGGGCACTTAATGCGTTAGCTACGGCGCGGAAAACGTGGAATGTCCCCCACACCTAGTGCCCAACGTTTACGGCATGGACTACCAGGGTATCTAATCCTGTTCGCTCCCCCATGCTTTCGCTCCTCAGCGTCAGTTACAGCCCAGAGACCTGCCTTCGCCATCGGTGTTCCTCCTGATATCTGCGCATTTCACCGCTACACCAGGAATTCCAGTCTCCCCTACTGCACTCTAGTCTGCCCGTACCCACCGCAGATCCGAGTTAAGCCCCGACTTTCACGGCAGACGCGACAAACCGCCTACGAGCTCTTTACGCCCAATAATTCCGGATAACGCTTGCGCCCTACGTATTACCGCGGCTGCTGGCACGTAGTTAGCCGGCGCTTCTTCTGCAGGTACCGTCACCAACCCAAGGGCCGGCTTCTTCCCTACTGAAAGAGGTTTACAACCCGAAGGCCTTCATCCCTCACGCGGCGTCGCTGCATCAGGCTTGCGCCCATTGTGCAATATTCCCCACTGCTGCCTCCCGTAGGAGTCTGGGCCGTGTCTCAGTCCCAGTGTGGCCGGTCACCCTCTCAGGCCGGCTACCCGTCGTCGCCTTGGTAGGCCATTACCCCACCAACAAGCTGATAGGCCGCGAGTCCATCCAAAACCACAAAAGCTTTCCACCAACATGGCATGCGCCAGAAGGTCGTATCCAGTATTAGACCCGGTTTCCCAGGCTTATCCCAGAGTCAAGGGCAGGTTACTCACGTGTTACTCACCCGTTCGCCACTAATCCCCCCACAAGTGAGGTTCATCGTTCGACTTGCATGTGTTAAGCACGCCGCCAGCGTTCATCCTGAGCCAGGATCAAACTCTCCGTAAATGCATTACAGACACAACACAGAAACCGGGAAACGGACAACCATGCTGCACAAAATTCGAAACCAGCCAAAAAAACCAGCCACCACACACGGGATGCGCGGCAACCAGCAAATTCAACCAATCAAAAAACAATCGGTATCAACAAACTTGGCACACTATTGAGTTCTCAAACAACAGGAACGAACGATTACTCACGAACCCCCGCGCTATCCGCGCTTCCCGGGCCGCTTTCCCTCGCCGCTACATTCACAGCTTATTCCAATCCTTTTTCCCTTGTCAAATCCTCCGCCATCGCGTAGAACCCGCACAAAAGAAAAGAACAAGAGCAATCCCACCACGAATGAAGGGTAAATTCGCTACCGCTCCAGAGCGCACGAACCCACCACATGATTTGAAGGGGGATGGTCACCCTCACCGGGGCAACTCCACAACTATACGACCGTCCCGGCCCACCACCAAATCCACTCCCGATCCACCCCGGGCGCACTACCCACGACCCCGGGAACGCACGTGCCGGCACCTCCGCGAAGGAGGTGCTGGCACGAGAGGCAGGACGAGGAAGACCGGTCAGGCGACGTCGATCATCGCCAGGTTCCGCTTGCCGCGGCGGAGCAGCAGGTACCGGCCGTGCAGCAGGTCCTCGACGCCGAACCGGTGGTCGGCGTCGGTGACCTTCGCGTTGTTCACGTACGCGCCACCCTCTGCGACCGTCCGGCGTGCTGCGGAGTTGCTCGCGGACAGGCCCGATACGACCAGGAGTTCGATGATCCCCAGTCCGTCCTTCGCGACGGGAACGGACTCGAGCTCCGCCGTCGCAGCCTGCAGCGTGGTGAGGTCGAGGACACCCAGGTCGCCCTGGCCGAAGAGCGCCGCCGACGCGGCGATGACCTTCTCGGTCGCCTCGACCCCGTGCACCAGCGAGGTCACGTCGTACGCCAGCGCACGCTGCGCCGCCCGCTCGTGCGGGCGCTCCGCCGTCGCCCTGTCGAGCTCCTCGATCTCGGCCCGGGTGCGGAAGGTGAAGATGCGCAGGCGCTCGGCGACATCGGCGTCCGAGGTGTTGAGCCAGAACTGGAACATCGCGTACGGGCTCGTCATCGCGGCGTCCAGCCAGATGGCATTGCCCTCGCTCTTGCCGAACTTCGTACCGTCCGAATTGGTGATCAGCGGGGTACCGATCGCATGGACGCCCTGACCCTCGACCTTGCGTACCAGGTCGGTGCCGCTGGTCAGGTTGCCCCACTGGTCGGAGCCGCCGGTCTGCAGGACGCAGCCGTACTCGCGGAACAGCTGCAGGTAGTCCATGCCCTGCAGGATCTGGTAGCTGAACTCGGTGTAGCTGATGCCCTCGTCGGAGTTCAGCCGCTTCGCAACCGTCTCCTTCTTGATCATCGTGCCCACACGGAAGTACTTGCCCACATCGCGCAGGAAGTCGATGACGCTCATCGGACCGGTCCAGTCCAGGTTGTTCACCATCCGGGCGGCGTTGCCACCGTCGAAGTCGAGGAACTTCTGCACCTGGCCCTGCAGGTACCCGACCCACTCGGCGACGGTCTCCTTCGTGTTCATGGTCCGCTCTGCCGTCGGACGCGGATCCCCCACCAGACCGGTGGACCCGCCCACCAGGCCCAGCGGCCGGTGCCCGGCGAGCTGCAGCCGGCGCATGGTCAGGAGCTGGACGAGGTTGCCCAGGTGCAGGCTCGGGGCCGTCGGGTCGAACCCGCAGTAGAACGTGATGGGCGGTCCCGCCAGCAGTTCCCTCAGTTCACCCTCGTCGGTGGACACATAGACCAGCCCACGCCACACGAGTTCGTCGTAGATGCTCGCGAACGACGAATCGTTGCGCTGGCCCTCGAGGCCACTGACCGGGGTTTCTGTTCGCTGGGACACCCCTACAAATTATCAGCCGGCAATACCAGCCGGAATTCGGCCGGTGGACATGACGCGCAGCCGCTGGGTGGGGCGTGTCATCGCCACGTACAGGTCCCCGACCCTCGCCGTGGCGGAGTCGAGCATGTCCTGGGGCTCGAGGATGACCACGCCGTCGAACTCGAGCCCCTTCGACTCCCGGGGACCGATGACGACGATGTCCTGGCCCGGACCACCCGCACCGGACCCCACGCGGTCACCGTACCCGGGCGCCAGCGCGGCACGGACGTCGGCCAGGAGGTCGTCCGGTGCGATGACGGCGAGCAGCCCGCCGTCGATCGCCGACAGTTCCTCCGGCAGGGCGCGCACCAGGGCGGGAAGGAGGTCCTGCACCGTATCGAGCACGGGTGCGAACCTCCCCTCCCGCACGGCCTTGGGAGCCGACACGACCAGGCCCGCCGCGTTGGCCATCCGCACGGCTGCCTCGGCGATCTGGGACGGGGTGCGGTAGTTGACCGTCAGCTCCTCGAGCTGCCAGCGGTCGCCCACGAACGGCTCGAGCGCCTGCTGCCACGACCGCGATCCCGCGGCGGAACTGGTCTGGGCGATGTCGCCGACGATCGTGAAGGACTTCAACGGGCAACGCCGCATGAGGAGTCGCCACTGCATCGGGGACAGCTCCTGCGCCTCGTCCACCACGATGTGCCCGTAGGCCCACGTGCGGTCCCCGGAGGCGCGGTCGGCGGCGGACAGCCGGCTCGCGGACACGGCGTTGTGCTGCGCGAGGTCCGCGGCCGTCAGCACACCGTCCACCCCGGCGTCCTCGAGCGAGGCGTTGACGTTCTCGAGGGCGCGCTCGGCGTTGGCGAGATCGCGCTTCTGCTCCTGCTCGCGGGCCGCGCTGTCGCGGCCGGCAGAGGGATCGAGGTCGCCGAGCAGTTCGGCCGCCTCATCAAGCAGGGGCACGTCCGCCTCGGTCCACGGGGCGTCGGCCGGTCGGGCCAGCGCGGCCAGTTCGTCGTCGCTCAGGCCCGGCGCTGCCGCGCGCAGCAGTTCCGGCCGCGCGAACAACTCGGAGACGAGCTTCTGCGGCGTCAGGGGCATCCAGGCGAGATTCAGTGCGATCCGCACGTCGCGCGCACTCCGGACGTCCTCGGCCAGGTAGGAGCGGTCGGCGTTGTTCCCGCCACCCGACGACTCCTCGAGCTTGTCCAGCAATTGCTCGGTGAGCTCCCGCAGGAGGATCTTGACGAAGGTGACGCGGGCCTCGTTGTGCGGCTTCCCCGTGGCTCGCGCACGCTCACGTGCGCGGGAGACCTGGCGGGGCGTGAGCGTCAGCATGGTGCCTTCGACATTGAGGCGCTTGTTCTCCGCCGGCACCCGCTCGCGGTTGGCGACGGCGGTCCTGATGACCTGTGCCATCTCGAGCCGGCCCTTGATGGCGGCGGCTTCCTCGCTCGCCTCCTGCACCGTCGGCACGCCAGGCATCAGGGTCCCGATCCCGGCCATGACGACACCGGTCTCACCGAGGGACGGAAGAACCCGCTCGATGTACTTCATGAAGGCGTCGGTGGGCCCGACCAGCAGCACGCCGGCCGACTTCAGCCGTTCGCGGTGCGTATAGAGGAGGTACGCGGCGCGATGCAGCGCGACGGCCGTCTTGCCGGTACCCGGGCCGCCCTGCACGACGGTGACACCGGGGAGAGGTGCGCGGATGATGCGGTCCTGCTCCGCCTGGATGGTCCCGACGATGTCGGACATCTGCCCCGTGCGCCGCGAGTTGAGTGCCGCGAGCAGGGCCCCCTCACCCTGCAGCGAATCGTCGTCGCCCAGGAGGTCCACATCGAGGACGTCGTCCTCGATGGCGACGACGTCCCTCCGGGACAGGATCAGGTGGCGTCGGCGTCGGACGCCCATCCGCTCGAAGGCCGTGGCCTGGTAGAAGGTGCCCGCTTCCGGCGCGCGCCAGTCGACCATCAGCTGGCGGAGCTCCTCGTCGGAGAGCCCGATGCGCCCGATATAGCGCTTGTCGCCGCTGTCGAGATCGAGTCGCCCGAAGACCAGTCGATCGTCGACGGCGTTCAACTGGGCGAGGCGATCCTCGTACATGGTGGCGAAGGCGTCGCGCTCCGACCGGTTCTGGTGGGAACCCGCCGCCTGGGTACGCCGGACCTCGGCGAGCTGCTGGGCCTTCTCGGCGCGGAGTTCATCGAGACGGCGGTACAGCCCGTCGACGTAGACGCGCTCGTGGTCGAGCTCGGCGTTGGCCTGGGATGTCTCGTGCATCGGGCACTTCCTTCTTCAAAGGCGGACCGTCAATTCTAGCGCGGTGGGCGTCACACGGTTTCCAGCGCGTGGACGGTCCGTCCTGCCAGGCTGGTCCGCCCGTCCAGGTCCCCGAGCTCGAGGACGACACCGCACCCCACGACGACGGCGCCGGCTTTTTCGAGCAACGCACAGGCCGCGACGAGTGTTCCGCCGGTGGCGAGGACGTCGTCGAGCACCAGGACGCGCGCCCCGGCGGGCAGGTCCGACTGGTGGATCTCGAGTGCGGCCTGGCCGTATTCCAGATCATAGGACTCCCGGTACACCGCGCGCGGGAGCTTGCCCGCCTTCCGGACGGTGACGACGCCCGTGCCGGTCGCGTAGGCGACGGCGGCGGCGAGGAGGAAGCCCCGGGCCTCCACTCCTGCCACGGCGTCGAACGACCCGGCGAACGGAGCCGACACCGCATCGACGACGGTACGGAAGGCACGTGCGTCGGAGAAGACGGGAGTGAGGTCGCGGAAGAGGATGCCGGGGGACGGGAAGTCGGGAACGACCGCACTCAGGCGGCCGATGGCTTCCCTCGCGTCGGCTACGGGTTTCGCTGTACCTGGTGCCCGGGCCGGGGTCCGACCGGCGTCCGCTCCGCTCATCGTCACGGATCAACCTTACGGGCTGCGGGCGGTCTGCCCGGACGGTACCGGGAGACGGTCGGGTCCTGCGGGAGCCAGAAGCGCCACGGGTACTCCTCGGTGCCGGCGACACCGCTCACGCCGACGCGCGGTCCGCGGCCGATCGCCGCGGGCGGTTCTCCGGGCAGGACGAGCCGGAAGGGATGCGCGAGGACGTCGGCGCCGTCGAACCGGCGGTCCAGTCCGAGCGCCTGCGCGAGGCGCGCCGGGCCTCGGGCGAGATCGAGGTCCGACGCCGGCCGCTTGCGGCGGGCGCGCGCGAGGTCCGCACCCTCGACGATCTCGCCGGCGCGCAGCAGCAGACCTGTGGCCCACCCGTCGTTGCCGCACACGATGTTCGCGCAGTAGTGCATGCCGTAGGTGAAGTAGACGTACAGGTGGCCGGCCGGCCCGAACATGGTCGCGTTCCGGGCGGTCCGTCCCCGGAAGGCGTGGGAGCCCGGATCGTCGGGGCCGAGGTAGGCCTCCACCTCGGAGATGCGCACCGTGACGCCGCCGTCGTCGTCCTGGTGGGTGAGGTGCGCACCGAGGAGCCAGGGGGCGACGTCGAGGGCGCTGCCACCGAGCCTGGTCCGGATGTCCTCGGGTGTCCCGTTGTCCTCGATCACGCGTCGACGGTAGCAAATCACCGCCGGAGGGGGCTCGCGGCGATGTCCGAATCCCGCTAGTCCGAGCCTGGGGCGGGTGGCAGGATGGCGGCATGGACTTCTGGCAGCAGTACCGGGCGATCGATGCGCGGGATGTGCGCTTCGACGGGCAGTTCGTGACCGCTGTCTCGAGCACGGGTATCTACTGCCGCCCCTCATGCCCTGCGCGGACCCCCATGCCGTCCAACGTCACCTTCTACCGCACGTCCGCCGCCGCCCATGACGCCGGGTACCGCGCCTGCAAGCGGTGCCTTCCCGAGGCGGTTCCGGGTGATCCGGAATGGAACCTCCGCAGCGACGCAGCGGCGAGGGCGATGCGTCTCATCGCCGACGGCGAGGTGGATCGGACGGGCGTTCCCGGCCTCGCTGCCCGCATCGGGTACTCCCCCCGGCACCTCAACCGCATCCTGAAGGACGAACTCGGTGCCGGCGCCCTCGCCCTGGCCCGGGCGCATCGCGCCCAGACGGCGCGTGCCCTGCTCACGGGTTCGCCGCTGCGCTTCGCGGACGTCGCCTTCGCCGCCGGGTTCGGCAGCATCCGGCAGTTCAACGACACGGTGCAGCAGGTCTTCGATCTCACCCCGCGTCAGGTGCGGGAGGCATCCCGGCAGCCGTCCGTCGGTGCGGACGGCGGCGCCGTCGAGGCCGGCGGACCCCTCCGGCTGTCGTTGTCCCTCCCCGTGCGGTTGCCGTACGACAACGGGATCTTCCGTTTCCTTGCCGCGCGTGCGATCGACGGCGTGGAGCGAGGCACGGACCGGACCTACGAGCGGCTGCTCCGCCTGCCCGCCGGACCGGCCTGGTTCAGGGCGGGTGCCGTCGAGGCGCGCGGTGAGGGACAGGCGGTGCTGCCGGTGACGGTGTCCGTCGCGGGACTGCGGGACCTGCCGGCGCTCCTCGGCCGCATCCGTCGCCTGTTCGACCTCGACGCCGATCCGGTGGCGATCGATGCTGCGCTCGCCCGCAGCCGGTACCTCGCCGCCCTGGTCGCTGCCACGCCCGGCATGCGCCTTCCCGGATCGCTCGATGCCGGGGAGACGCTGGTCCGTGCGATCGTCGGCCGGCAGGTCACCGTGGTCGCGGCGACGAGGGCACTCGGCCGCCTCGCCTCCGCCGGCCCGGTGGTCGAGGCCCCGGGTACGGGTCTGGACAGGGTGTTCCCGACCGCCCACGACCTCGCGGACATGCCCGAACCGCTTCTCCGTGGGCCGCGCCGCCGTGCAGTGATGCCCTGCGGGCCGTGGCGCGGGCGTTGGCGTCGGGCACCCTGGAACTCGGCGTGGGCTCCGATCCCGATGCCCTGCGCGCCGACCTCCTGCGTTTCGACGGCGTCGGGCCGTGGACGGCGGACTACGTCGCGATGCGCGTCCTCGGCCACCCGGACATCTGCCTGCCGTCCGATGCCGCGGTCCGCAGCGGCTGGGCGCGGCTCGTCGGACGGACCGATCACCGTGCGGCGCCTGCGGAGGCGCGACGCCCTTCCGACGCGGATGATCCCCCGTCCCCTCCCGCCCTGGGCGAGGCCCTGGCGGAGGTGCGGCCCTGGCGCTCGTACGCGACGCTGCACCTCTGGCGTACCGCCGGGGTACCGGGCCGCACCGCCGTCGTCGGGCCATCGGCTCCCGCCGTCCCGGCGACCACCTACCCTGTTCCCATCGATCGAACGGACACACGGCCATGACCACCACGCTCGCCTCACCTCCACTCCTCCGCGGAGCGACCACCACCACCGTCGAGACCCCCGACGGCCCCTTCACCGTCATCGAGGCGGAGGGCTCCGTCCTCTCCTCCGGGTGGACGGAACTGGCCTCCGACCTGACCGGGCAGATCCATCCGAGCATCAGGGCCGCGAGTTTCGATCCGTCGGCGTCCGCCGTGCAGCCCATCCTCGATGCCGTGTCCCGGTACTACGACGGCGATTTCGACGCGATCACCGCGGTGCGCGTGCGGCAGGTCTCGGGACCGTTCCGGGCACACGCGTGGGAGATCCTGCGCACGGTGCAGCCGGGGGCGCCCGTCACCTACCTGCAGTACGCCGAACGGGCAGGAAATCCCACCGCCATCCGTGCCGCGGCGGGCGCCTGCGCGAAGAATGCCGCCGCCCTCTTCGTGCCGTGCCACAGGATCATCCGGACGGACGGCACCCTCGGCGGCTTCCGCTGGGGACTGCCGGTGAAGCAGCGACTGCTCGACCGCGAGGCCGGGCGCCGAACCGCCGTCTGAGCGCACCCGGCGACAGCACCGGGCATGGCGCGGGCATCGACCGGACCGGTCAGGCCGACACCAGGCGCTGGCGGGACGCCATGTCGCGGTAGAGATCGCTCTCCTCCAGCAGTTCCTCATGGGTCCCGACGGCGGTGACCCGGCCCTGGTCCAGCACGACGATCTGGTCGAAGTCCGCCACGGTCGACAGGCGGTGCGCGACGACGACGACGGTGCGGTCACGCGATGCCTCCCCCAGTGTCTGCTGGAGCAACTGCTCCGTCCGCGAATCGACGGCGGACGTCGGCTCGTCCATCAGCAGGACCGGACGGTCGGCGAGGATCACGCGCGCCCAGGCGAGGCGCTGCCGTTGCCCGCCGGAGAGCCGGATGCCGTCCTCCCCCAGGTCGAGGTCCAGCCCGTCAGCGGTGCGGTCCCCGAGCGCATCGAGGCCGACGGCGGACAGGACGCGGCGGAGCTGGACGTCCGTGGCGTCCGGGGCGGCGAGCCGGAGATTGTCGGCCAGAGTCCCGCTGAGGACCGGTGCCTCCTGCTCGACGAGGCCGATCCGTGAGCGGAGCTCGGAGCGCGGTATCTCCGACAGCGCCGTGCCGTCATAGGTGATGCTGCCGTCCGTCGGCTCGTAGAACCTCTCCAGCAGCGCCAGCACCGTGGACTTCCCGGCGCCGGAGGGGCCGACGAGCGCCGTCCTGCTCCCGGCGGGCACGGTGAAACTGACGCCGTCGAGCACGGGCCGGCCGTCGCCCGGAGGCTCCGCTGGGTCCGGCCGGTCCTGCGGGACCGGCGCGGCGGTCCCGTCCGGGGAGCGGGCCGCCGTCGCGCCGCCGTCCTCCGCGTCCGGCGCGTACCGGAAGGTGACGTCGCGGAGCTCGATCGACCCTGCGGGTGGAACGATTGCCCGGGTCGCTCGAGAAGGTCCGGTCGACGTGTCCCGGAGCGCCGCCGTTCCCGGAGCTGCCTCCCGGTTCGATGCTTCGCGCGTCGCCGGGGAGGGGCGGTCCTCGTCCGTCCGTTCCGGGGCGAGCCGGGCGATCTCCTGGATGCGGTCCAGGGCGGCGAGGCCCGACTGGATCTGGACGAAGGCGCTCATCGCCGATCCGATCGGCATCACGAGGAGGAACAGGTAGAGGATGAAGGCGATCAGGTCGCCGAGGCGCAGCTCTCCTGCAGCCACGCGGATCCCGCCGACGGCGAGGACAACGATGAAGGCGCCCTGGATGCAGATGGACATGATGGGCTGGACGGCGGCCTGCAGACGGGCCATGGCGATGCCGGCGCGGTAGGCCCGCGACGCCTCGACGTCGATCACGGCGGCCTCGCGATCCTCGGCGACGGCGGCCTTGATAGTCCGGATTCCCGAGAGAGCCCACGTTCCACCGCCGCCGTCATCGAGCCCACGGCATCCTGCACGTCCCGGCTCCGCCGGCGGATGAGGCGGCCGAGGACCAGGACCCCGCCCGCGCCGAGGAGGACGGCGGACAGCGTGATCCCGAACAGCAGCGGATCGATCAGCACCATCAGGACGACGGCGGCGCAGAACATCAGGACCGACGACACGATCTCGAAGAGACCGGAGGTGATGACGCTGCGCATCAGGGTGGTGTCGGATCCCACCCGGGACATGAGGTCGCCGACGCGCCTCCTGTCGAACTCCCGGATGGGCAGCGCCAGGAGCTGCCCGACCAGGGGACCGCCGCACGCCGAGCACCACCGACTCCGCCGTCCGCTGCAGGAGGTAGGACTGCGCGGCCCCGAACACGGCGCCACCCAGCGTGATGGCGACCAGGAACCAGACGAACACGGTGGCCGGGCGGCTCTCGGACACCGCGTTGACGAGCTGCTGGACCATCAGCGGCTGCGCGATCGACAGGCCGGTGGAGACGAGGGAGACGACGGCGACGAGGAGGAGCACGCGCACATGTCCCCTCAGGTAGGGGAAGAACTCCCGCAGGGTGGCACGCGGTGCGGTGGGCTGCATCCTCACACAGTGCGCCGGGCACTGCCGGGTGTCAAAGCCCTTCGCGGCAGGCGTAGCGGCGACGGCACCTGCCGGCGTAACGGCAGATGGCACCGGCCGGCGCAGCGGCGATCCGGACACCGCCGGGCGGCGCGGCTCCGTCGAGGAGCCGCACCGTCCGGAGCGCGGTCAGGCGGCGAGGTACCCCTCGACGCCCTCGAGGCCGGTCCGCAGCGCGGAGAGCTGGCGCCGGACGGCGGCCGGAGCCGTGCCGCCCTGGGCATCACGGCTCGCCAGCGATCCCTCGACCGTCAGCACCTCCCGCACGGCAGGCGTCAGCCGGTCGGAGATGCCCGCGAACTCCTCGTCCGTCAGGTCCCACAGCTCGACGCCGCGCTGCTCGGCGACACGGACGGCAGCACCGGAGAGCTCGTGCGCCTCCCGGAACGGTACGCCCTGACGCACGAGCCACTCGGCGATGTCGGTCGCCAGGGCGAAACCCTGGGGCGCGAGCTCCGCCATGCGGGCGGTGTTGAACACCAGCGTCGCGATCATCCCGGAGACCGCCGGCAGCAGCACCTCGAGGGTGTCGACGGCGTCGAAGACGGGCTCCTTGTCCTCCTGCAGGTCGCGGTTGTAGGCCAGTGGCAGGCCCTTGAGCGTCGCGAGCAGACCCGTCAGGTCACCGATCAGCCGGCCCGCCTTGCCGCGCGCGAGTTCGGCCACGTCGGGGTTCTTCTTCTGCGGCATGATCGAGGATCCGGTGGAGAAGGCGTCGTCCAGGGTGACGAAGGAGAACTCCTTCGTGGCCCAGAGGATGATCTCCTCGCTCACGCGCGAGAGATCGACGCCGATCATGGCGGTCACCCAGGCGAACTCGGCATACACGTCGCGTGAGGCCGTGCCGTCGATGGAATTGTGCGTCGCCGAGAAGAACCCGAGGTCCGCTGCCACCGCCTCGGGGTCGAGACCCAGCGACGAACCCGCGAGGGCTCCCGAGCCGTAGGGCGAGATCCCCGCACGGCGGTCCCAGTCCTGCAGCCGCTGCACGTCGCGCAGCAGCGCCCACGCATGGGCGAGCAGGTGGTGGCTCAGCAGGACCGGCTGGGCGTGCTGCAGGTGCGTCCGCCCCGGCATCGGCACCTCGAGGTGCGCCTCCGCCTGGTCGACGAGCGCGCCGATCGTGGCGAGGACGCCCCGCGCGATGATGCGGGCGTGGTCCCGCAGGTACATCCGTCCCAGCGTCGCCACCTGGTCGTTCCGGGACCGCCCGGCGCGCAGCTTGCCGCCGAGCGCGGGACCGGCTCGCTCGATCAGGCCGCGCTCGAGCGACCCGTGCACGTCCTCGTCGCTCTCGGCCGGGACGTAGGCGCCCGATCGCACATCGGCGTCGAGGCGGTCCAGGGCATCGATCATGCCGGCCAGTTCGGCGTCGTCGAGCAGTCCGGCCCTGTTCAGGACGCGGGCGTGCGCGCGGGAGCCCTCGATGTCGTACGTGGCCAGCCGCCAGTCGAAGTGCGTCGACTTGCTCAGCGCGGCGAGGGCGTCGGCGGGGCCGCCGGCGAACCGGCCGCCCCACAGGGAACCCTCGTTGGTCCCCGGGCGCCCCCCAACCTCGCTTCGCTCGGCCGGGGACCCCTGCGCTCGGGGGCCCAGCCGTCCTGAGGCCATCAGGCGCCCGCCCGCTGGTCCCGGCTCGATGCGACCTTGGACGAGAGACCGAAGATCTCGATGAAGCCGCGGGCCATGGACTGGTCGAACGTGTCGCCGGAGTCGTAGGTCGCGAGGTTGAAGTCGTAGAGGGCGACGTCGGAACGGCGGCCCGTGACCGTCGCACGGCCACCGTGGAGGTCCATGCGGATGTCTCCGGTCACGTACTTCTGCGTGTCGTCGACGAACGTGTCGAGCGAGCGCTTGAGCGGTGAGAACCACTGGCCGTCGTAGACCAGTTCGGTCCAGCGCTGATCGACCGTCTTCTTGAAGCGGGCCTGCTCGCGCTCGATCGTCACGTTCTCGAGTTCGCGGTGTGCCGCGATGAGGGCCATGGCGCCGGGCGCCTCGTAGATCTCGCGGCTCTTGATGCCGACGAGGCGGTCCTCGACGATGTCGATGCGGCCGATGCCCTGGGCGCCCGCCCGGCGGTTGAGCTCCTCGATGGCCTGCAGCGGGGTGACGGCGTTGCCGTCGATCGCCACGGGGATGCCCTCCCTGAAGGAGATGGTGACCTCGTCCGCGGCGGGCGGGAACTCGGGCGACTCGGTGTAGTCGTAGACGTCCTTGGTCGGCGCGTTCCAGATGTCCTCCAGGAAGCCGGTCTCGACGGCCCGGCCCCAGACGTTCTGGTCGATGGAGAACGGGTTCTTCTTGGTCGTCTCGATCGGCAGGCCCTTCTCCTCGGCGAAGGCGATGGCCTTGTCGCGCGTGAGGGCGAGGTCCCGGACGGGGGCGATGCACTTCAGGTCCGGGCCGAGGGTCTGGATGCCGACCTCGAAGCGGACCTGGTCGTTGCCCTTGCCGGTGCAGCCGTGGGAGACGGTCGTGGCGCCGAACTGGCGGGCGGCTGCGACGAGGTGCTTGACGATGACGGGACGGGACAGCGCCGAGACGAGCGGGTACGCGTCCATGTACAGGGCGTTCGCCTTGAGCGCGGGCATGCAGTAGTCGGTGGCGAACTCGTCGCGGGCGTCCGCGACGTAGGCCTCCACGGCACCGCAGCCGAGGGCGCGCTGGCGGATGGTCTCGAGCGATTCGCCGCCCTGTCCGACGTCGACGGCCACGGCGATCACCTCGGCCCCGGTGGCTTCGGCGATCCAGCCGATGGCGACGGAGGTGTCGAGTCCGCCGGAGTAGGCAAGGACGATGCGTTCGGTCACGGGATGTGCTCCTTCGATTGTCCGGGCGGGGCGCCCGTGTGTCGTCTGTTCGTAGCTGTTGTCGGGAGGTGATTCGGGTGGTCGGGCTGTGGCGAGGGGCCGGCACCGGTGCCAGCCTATCGGCGCGGGCGTCAGGACTGCTCGGCGGGTCCCTGCGGTTCCTGTGCGAGTCCGAGGAACCGTTCGGCGACGGCGGCGCCGCCGTCGGGCTCCCGGCTCACGAGCATCACGGTGTCGTCCCCCGCGATGGTGCCCAGGATGGACGGCAGCACGGAGTGGTCGATGGCCAGGGCGAGGAAGTTCGCGGCCCCCGGCGGCGTCCGGAGGATGACGATGTTGCCCGAGGACTCGGCCGTCACCAGCAGTTCGTTGCACAGCTTCGCGAGCCGCGCGTCGAGGATCTCCTGCGAGACGCCGGTCTGGGCGTGGCGGCCGCCGCCCTCCACGGGCACGGCGTAGACGAGCGCGCCGTCGGCTCCCCGGACGCGCACCACGCCGAGCTCCACCAGGTCCCGCGACAGCGTGCCCTGGTTCACCTGCACACCGTCCGCGGCGAGGAGCGCGGCGAGCTCCACCTGGGAGCGCACCGACTGCGCCGTGAGGAGGTCCGTGATGCGCGCGTGCCGGGCCGTCTTCGTGGTGGGACGCACGGGATCGCGCTGGACGGTCATGGCGTCCGCTCCGGGCCCTGCCCGGCGGACCGGGCGACGAGCCACGTCATGAGTGCCTTCTGGGCATGCAGCCGGTTCTCCGCCTCGTCCCACACGAGGGACTGCGGGCCGTCGATGACCTCGGCGGCGATCTCGTAGCCGCGGTAGGCCGGCAGGCAGTGGAGCACGACGGCGTCGGGCGCCGCCTGCGCCATGGCCGCCGCGTCGACGGCGTAGGACCGGAACAGCTCCTGCCGGGCGGCCTTCTCGTCCTCCTGGCCCATGGAGACCCACGTGTCGGTGGCGACGACGTCCGCTCCGGCGAGGGCGACGGCGGCGTCGGTGGTGACGAGGACGGACCCGCCGGTCTCGGCGGCCCGGGCCTCGGCGGCGGCCACGACCGACGGTTCGGGCAGGTAGCCCTCCGGCCCGGCGATCCGCACGTGCATCCCCGCGGTGGCGCCTGCGAGCAGGTAGGAGTTCGCCATGTTGTTGGCGCTGTCCCCCAGGTAGGTCATGGTCAGCCCGGCGAGGGCGCCCTTGTGTTCGCGGATGGTGAGGAGGTCCGCGAGCAGCTGGCACGGGTGGTAGTCGTCGGACAGGGCGTTGATGACCGGGACGCTCGACGCCGCAGCCATCTCCTCGAGTCCGGCCTGGGAGTAGGTGCGCCAGACGATGGTCGCGACCATCCGCTCGAGCACCTTCGCCGTGTCGGTGATGGTCTCCTTGTGCCCGAGTTGCGAATCGCCCGCGCCGATGATGAGCGGCACGCCGCCGAGGTCGGCGATCCCGGCGGCGAAGGAGACCCGGGTGCGCGTGGAGGTCTTGTCGAAGATCACGGCGACCGTCCTGCGGCCGGCGCCCTCTGCCGCGAAGGGGGCGTGCGCGTAGGGGGCGGCCTTGAGCTCCGCGGCGAGGTCGAGGACCTCCGCCTGCTCCGCCGGCGAGAGGTCGGTGTCGACGAGGAAGTGACGCGTCATGCTGATGCCTCCCGGGCTGGGGTCTGGGCCGTGCTGAGGATGCCGGGCAGGGCGTCGAGGAACGTCGCCGCCTGCTCCGTGGTGAGGATGAGCGGGGGCGCGAGGCGGAGGGTCGAGGGGCCGGTCGCGTTGATGATGAATCCTGCGGCGAGCGCGGCCTGGACCGCGGCGGGTGCGTGCTCCCCGTCGAGGTCGAATCCGATCAGCAGGCCCTCGCCGCGGACGGCTGCGACGCCGTCGACGGCGGAGAGGCCTGCACGGAGGTACGCGCCGACCTCGGAGGCGTGCTGCAGGGCACCCAGAGATTCCAGGGCGTGCAGGGTGGCGAGGCCGGCGGCCGTGGCCACGGGATTGCCGCCGAAGGTGGTGCCGTGCTGGCCTGCACCGATCAGTGCCGAGACGTCCTCGCCGAAGGTGACGAGAGCACCGACCGGGAAGCCGCCGCCGAGGCCCTTGGCGAGGGGTCATGGCGTCGGGGACCATGCCGTCGACCGCCTGGTGCGCGAACCAGCGGCCGGTCCTCGCGATACCCGACTGGACCTCGTCGAGGATCAGGAGGGCGCCGTGCTCGCGGGTCAGCTCGCGGGCGGTGCGGAGGTACTCCGGTGAGAGCGGACGGACGCCGGCCTCACCCTGGATGGGCTCGAGGACGAGTGCGGCCACGGAGCCGTCCAGAGCGTCGCGGAGGGCGTCGGTGTCGTTGAAGGGGATGTGCTCGACGCCGGCCGGCAGGGGCTCGAACGGCTCCCGGTAGGCCTTCTTGGACGTCAGGGCGAGAGCGCCCATCGTGCGCCCGTGGAAGGCGCCGTCGAGGGCGATGATCCGGTGCCGCTCGGGGGTGCTGTTCCTGCGGGCGAGCTTGACGGCGGCCTCGAGTGCCTCCGTGCCGGAGTTGGTGAAGAACACGCGCGACCCGGCGGGGGCCTGTGCCAGTGCGAGCAGCTTCTCGGCGAGCGCCACCTGCGTGGGGCTCGTGAAGAAGTTCGAGATGTGCCCGAGGGTGGCGAGCTGGCTCGAGACGACGGAGGTGACGAAGGGGGTGCGCGTGGCCGAGGGCGTTCACCGCGATCCCGCCGAGCAGATCGAGGTACCGGGAGCCGTCCGCGTCCCACACGTAGCAGCCCGACCCGCGCACGAGGACGCGCTGCGGAGTCCCGAAGACCCCCAGGAGTGCGCCGTTGTAGCGCGAGAGCCACTCCGCGCCGGAGTCGCCGCCCGTGAGCAGGTCGACGGCGCCTTCGGCTGCCGGCGCGGCCGCATGCCGCCCGGGGGTTCCGCCGGTGGTTCCGTTCATGCCTGTGCTCCTGCGGGATCGGTGGGTGCTGGACCGGTGGCTGCGGCACCCGTGGACGTGGGATCCGCGGGCGCGCCGTCGGGCACGACCTGCGTGCCGATGCCGGCGGTGGTGAACGTCTCCAGCAGCATGGAGTGGGCCAGGCGTCCGTCCACGATGTGGGCCCGTTCCACACCGGCCTCGACGGCCTGGAGGCAGGCCGCCATCTTGGGGATCATGCCGGACTGCAGGCTCGGCAGGAGTTCGCGGAGCTGCGCCGCGGAGAGGGAGGAGATGAGCGACGAGCGGTCCGGCCATGCGGCGTACAGGCCCTCGACGTCGGTGAGGATGACGAGCTTCGACGCCCCGAGCGCGGCGGCCAGGGCGGCGGCTGCGGAGTCGGCGTTGACGTTCAGGACCTGCTGCGTGGCGTCGCCGTCGGCGTCGTACTCGGGGGCGACCGTGGAGATCACGGGGATGCGGCCGGCCTGCAGGATGTCCAGGATGGCACCGGGGTGGACGGCGGTCACCTCGCCGACGAGGCCCAGGTCCACCTGCTCGCCGTCGACGACCGTGCCCGTGCGGACGGCGCGGAGGAGCCCGCCGTCCTCGCCGGAGAGCCCGACGGCGTAGGGGCCGTGGGAGTTGATCAGGCCCACGAGCTCACGGCCCACCTGGCCGGTGAGGACCATCCGGACCACGTCCATGGCCTCGGGGGTCGTGACGCGCAGGCCGCCCTTGAACTCGGACTCGATGCCCAGCCGTCCGAGCATCGCGTTGATCTGCGGGCCGCCGCCGTGCACCACGACGGGACGGATGCCGACGTGGTGCAGGAACACGATGTCCTCGGCGAAGGCACGGCGCATCTCGTCGTCGACCATGGCGTTGCCGCCGTACTTGATGACCATCGTGGTGCCGGCGAAGCGCTGGATCCAGGGCAGGGCCTCCATCAGGGTGGCGGCCTTGTCCTGGGCCCGCAGCGTCGACGCGGACGGCGTCGTGCCGGGTGTCGTGCCTGTCGTCGTGCCGGTCATGGCGTCTCCCGTCAGCTCGAGTAGGCGGAGTTCTCGTGCACGTACTCGTGCGTGAGGTCGTTGGTCCAGATCGTGGCGGTCGCGGACCCAGCGGCGAGGTCGATCACCACGGTGACGTCGCGCCCGGTGAGGTCCACGAGGTCCCGGGAGTCACCGATGCCGCCGTTGCGGCAGATCTGCACGCCGTTCATCGAGACGTTCAGCCGGTCCGGTTCGAACACGGCATCCGTCGTGCCGACCGCGGCGAGCACGCGTCCCCAGTTGGGGTCGTTGCCGAAGATGGCGGTCTTGAAGAGGTTGGAGCGGGCGACGGCGCGGCCGACCGTCTCGGCGTCGCGCTCGGAGGCCGCGTTGACGGTCCGCACGGCGATGGTGTGGCTGGCGCCCTCGGCGTCGTGAATGAGCTGCGCGGCGAGGTCGAGGCAGACGTCCGTCAGGGCCGCGGTGAACTGCGCCTGGTCGGGGGCCACGCCCGCGGCGCCGGAGGCGAGGAGGACGACGGTGTCGTTGGTCGACATGCAGCCGTCAGCGTCCGTACGGTCGAAGCTGACCCGCGTGGCCTCGCGCAGCGCGGCATCGAGCGCAGCCGGATCCAGCGCGGCGTCCGTGGTCAGGACCACGAGCATCGTCGCGAGGCCGGGGGCGAGCATGCCGGCTCCCTTGGCCATGCCGCCGATCGCGTAGCCCTCGCTCGCCGAGTCGGCGGTCGCCGGGTAGCGTGCCTCCTTGGCCACGGTGTCCGTTGTCATGATCGCCGCGGCCGCGGTCGGGCCGCCGCCCCTGCCGAGGGACCCGGCCGCGTCGGTCACCCCCGCGAGCAGCCGGTCCATGGGGAGCTGTTCACCGATGAGTCCGGTGGAGCAGACGAAGACGTCCGTCGCCGAGACGCCGAGGAGCTCCGCCGTGACCTCGGCCGTCCGATGCGTGTTCTGGAAACCCTCGGGCCCGGTGCAGGCGTTGGCGCCGCCGGAATTGAGGACGACGGCGTCGACGCGTCCGTCCGAGACGACCTGTCGGGACCACAGCACGGGTGCGGCGGCCACCCGGTTGGTGGTGAAGACGGCTGCGGCGTTGTGCAGCGGACCGTCGTTGGCGACGAGCGCGACGTCGGGCTTGCCGGTGCTCTTGAGCCCGGCGGCCACGCCCGCGGCACGGAATCCGCCCGGATAGGTGATGCTCACGGTGCGATCCCCTTGATGGTCAGGCCCGCGGTCTCGTCGAGTCCGAGGGCGATGTTCATGGACTGCACGGCTCCGCCGGCGGTCCCCTTGGTGAGGTTGTCGATGACGCTGCTGACGACCACGCGGCCTGCGTGGTCGTCGAAGGCGAGCTGCAGGTTCACGTAGTTCGAGCCCAGCACGGACTTCGTCGACGGCCACTGGCCCTCGGGGAGCACGCGGACGAAGGGTTCCTCCGCGTACGCGGACTCCCACGCGTCCCGGAGCCGGGCATGATCGACGCCCGCGCGCACCTTCGCGGTCGCGGTCGTCAGGATGCCCCGGGCCATGGGGGCGAGGGTCGGAGTGAAGGACAGCGAGACGCGCTCGCCGGCGGCGAGGCTGAGGCCCTGCTCGATCTCGGGGGTGTGGCGGTGGCCGCCGCCGACGCCGTACGGGCTCATCCCGCCCATGACCTCCGAACCGATGAGGTTCGGCTTGGCGGCCTTGCCCGCGCCGGAGGTGCCGGAGGCGGACACGATGACGACGTCGTCGGGCTCGAGGAGTCCGGCGGCGAAACCGGGGGTGAGCGCGAGGAGCGCGCTGGTCGGATAGCACCCGGGGACGGCGATGCGCCGGGCCCCGGCCAGGTCCGCGCGGGCACCCGGGAGCTCCGGGAGGCCGTACGGCCAGGTGCCGGCATGGGCCGATCCGTAGAACTTCTCCCAGGCGGCAGGGTCCTGGAGGCGGTGATCGGCTCCTGCGTCGATGACGAGGGTCTCTGGTGACAGCTGCGCCGCGATCTCCGCACTGGCTCCGTGCGGGAGGGCCAGGAAGACGACGTCGTGCCCCGCGAGCACCTCGGGCGACGTCTCCTGCAGCACCCGGTCGGCCAGGGCATGGAGGTGTGGTTGCAGCTCGCCGAGGCGCGCACCGGCGTTGCTGTGGGCCGTGATCGCCCCGATCTCGATGTCGGGGTGGTTGGCGAGGAGGCGCAGGAGTTCTCCTCCGGCATAGCCACTGGCCCCGGACACGGCTGCGGTGAAGGTCATGGGACCAGCGTACAACAAGGGTATGCATGGCGACACATAATCATGCATGTCGATTTCGGGGCCGCCGGAATAGCATGAGGACACGCCACCGAAAGGACCAGCATCATGCCCTCAGCCATCGTCGTCTCCGAACCGGGCGGTCCGGACGTCCTCACACTCACGACCGTGGACCGGCCCGATGCCGGGCCCGGGCAGCTCCTGGTGAAGGTCGCCGCTGCCGGCGTGAACTTCATCGAGACCTACCAGCGCAGCGGTACCTATCCGATGCAGCATCCCTTCACTCCGGGAGCAGAAGCGGCCGGGACCGTGGAGGCCGTGGGAGCAGGCGTTCCGGGCTTCGCCGCGGGCGACCGGATCGCCTTCGCCGAGGGCAAGGGCACCTACGGCGAGTTCGCCGTCGTCGACGCCGACAAGGCGCTTCCGGTGCCGGAGGGCGTGGACCTCGAGACGGCTGCCGCCCTCCCCCTGCAGGGCATGACCGCCCACTACCTGATCAACTCGACGTTCGCCGTGCAGGCCGGACAGACGGTGCTCGCGCACGCCGGCGCCGGCGGAGTGGGCCTCCTGCTGATCCAGCTGCTCAAGGCGAAGGGCGCGCGCGTGATCACGACGGTGTCGACGCCGGGGAAGGAGGAGCTCTCGCGCGGTGCGGGGGCCGACGAGGTCCTGCGGTACGAGGGCTTCGCCGGCGCGGTCCGGGACCTCACCGGCGGCACCGGGGTGGACGTGGTGTACGACGGCGTGGGCAGGGCGACCTTCGACGAGTCCCTGCGCTCGCTCCGGATCCGGGGCACCCTCGTCCTCTACGGCGCGGCGTCCGGTCCGGTGCCGCCCGTCGATCCGCAGCGCCTCAACAGCGGTGGCTCGCTCTTCCTCACCCGCCCCACGCTGGCGCACTATCTGCTGACGCCCGAGGAGCGGCGCTGGCGGTCCGAGGAGCTGTTCGGCGCCGTGGCCGCAGGGCAGCTCGACGTCCGCATCGGCGCGCGCTATGCCCTGGCCGACGCGGCGCGGGCCCACGAGGACCTCCAGGCGCGGCGGACCACGGGCAAGGTGCTGCTGATCCCCTGACCTGCCCGGCTCCCCCGAGCTGCCTTGACGAGCGAAGGCCCGTCCATTCGGACGGGCCTTCGGTCTTGGCCGGCTGGGTCTTTTTCCGGCTGGGTCTTCACCCGCTGCGGTCAGCGCTGGACGGCGCCGAACCGTTCGGCGGCCAGGGCGACCGCGGCATCGCGTGCCGCGCTCGCCTCGTCCGCGGTCAGGGTGCGGTCCGGGGCGCGGAAGCGCAGGGCGAAGGCCAGCGACTTCCGCCCCTCGCCGATGCCCTGTCCCGTGTACACGTCGAACAGGCCGACGTCCTCGAGGAGCTCCCCTGCGCCCTCGCGGAGCGTCTCGAGCACATCCCCCGCCACCACGCCGGACTCCACGACCAGCGCCACGTCCTGCGTGGCCGGCGGATAGGTGGACAGCGGCCGGGCGACGATCACGTCGGCGGCCGCGTCGAACAGGAGGTCCGCGTCGATCTCGAGGGCCACCGTGCGTGCCGGCAGGTCCTGCGCGGCGATCAGCTTCGGATGGAGCTCGCCCGCGTAGCCCAGCACCTCACCGCTGCGCAGCGAGAACTCCGCGGTGCGGCCGGGGTGGAAGGCCTGGTGGCTTCCCTGCCGCACCACGACGTCGACCCCGGTGACCTGTGCCATCAGCCGGACGACGTCCACCGCGTCGGCCCAGTCCCATGCGCGTGGGGCGACGCCGGCCGACGGGGCCGTCTCATGGCCCGTGAACAGCGCGGCGATGGTCTGCGGCTGATCCGGGATGCCGGCGTACAGGGTATCCAGGACCTCGTCGTCGGGCCGGGCCCCGAGCGGCGGGATGGACTCCGTGCCCAGCACGTCCCCCGGCAGGAAGACGGCGCCCGTCTCGAACAGGGCCAGGTCGCGGAAGCCGCGCGAGGAGTTGCGCTTCGCGAGCTCCACCAGGCCGGGGAGGATCGACCGGCGCAGGTACCCGAGTTCCGCGCTGAGCGGGTTCGCGAGCTTCACCGAGGCGACGGCGGCGCCCTCGTCCGGCGTCCCGAAGACGGCGTTGGCGTGTCCGCTGACGAACGGGTAGGACAGCACCTCCGTGAGTCCCGCCGCGGCGAGTGCGTTCAGGAGCCGGCGGCGCTGCTGCTGCAGGCGGGTCAGGCCGCGTCCCGGAGGCGCGACGGGGAAGGTCGACGGGATCGTGTCGTAGCCGACGAGCCGGATGATCTCCTCGGTGAGGTCCTCGCGGGTCTCGAGGTCCGTGCGCCAGCTCGGCACCGTGACCCGGTATCCGCCGTCTGCGTCCGCCACGGCCGCGCCGAGGTCGGTGAGCTTCCCCCGGATCTGCTCGTCCGTGAACGTCCGTCCGATCAGGCGGGCCGGGAAGTCGGCCGCCAGCTCGACGACGCGCGGCTCCGGGGCCTGGCCGGCATCGGTCGCGGTCTCGTCGACCGTGCCGCCGGCGAGCTCGAGGAGGAGGTCGACGGCGCGCTGGGCGGCGACGTCCGCCACGTTCCAGTCCACGCCGCGCTCGAAGCGCTTGGAGGCCTCCGAGGGCAGCCGGTGGCGACGGCGGGAGCGGCCGATGCCTACTTCCTCGAAGTGGGCGGACTCGACCAGGACGTTCCGCGTCCCGTCCGAGACCTCGGTGGCGGCCCCGCCCATGACGCCGGCGATGCCGATGGGCCCCGATGCGTCCGTGATGAGCAGGTCCTCGGCGTCGAGCGTGCGCTCGCGGTCGTCGAGGGTCCGCAGCTTCTCCCCGGCGGCGGCACGGCGCACCACGATGTCGCCCGAGAGCTTGTCGAGGTCGTAGAAGTGCAGCGGCTGGCCGAGTTCGAGCATCACGTAGTTCGAGATGTCGACCACGAGGGAGATGGAGCGGATCCCGGCGAGGCGGAGGCGCGCGGACAGCCACGGCGGGGTGGGACGCGACGGGTCGACACCGCGCACGGTCCGGGCGACGAAGCGGTCGCAGCCCGGCCTGCCGTAGATGGGGGCCGAGTCCTCGAGGCGCACCGGGTAGCCGGGGCCCGCCGGGGTGGGCACGACGACGGCGGCTGCCGGATCCGTGAACTCCGTCCCGGTGGCGTGCGCGTACTCGCGTGCGACACCGCGGATGGAGAAGCAGTAGCCACGGTCGGGTGTCACGTTGATCTCCGCGGCCTCGTCGTACAGGCCGAGGAGTTCCATGGCGTCCGTGCCCACCTCGGGGTCGAGCCCCAGGGTGGAGAGCACCAGGATGCCGTCGTGGTCCTCGCCGATGCCGAGTTCGCGCACCGACGCGATCATGCCGGCGGACACGTGTCCGTAGGTCTTGCGGGGACTGATGCGGAAGTCGCCGGGAAGTACCGCTCCGGGCAGGGTCACGACCACCTTGTCGCCCTCGACGAAGTTGTGGGCCCCGCACACGATGCCCTGCACGCCCGAGGGGTCGATACCGTCGCCCGTCAGCGTCTGCTCGGCGCCCTCGGGCACCACGCGGACGGAGCACCAGTTGATGGTCTTGCCGTTGGACTGCGGTTCCTTGACGAGGCTGAGCACCTGGCCGACCACGATCGGGCCGCTCAGCTCGTCGGTGGGACGATGGACGTCCTCTTCCTCGAGGCCGACCTTCACGAGCTCGGCCATCACGTCTTCCGCGGTGGCGTCCGCGGGCACGGCTGCGTACTCGCGCAGCCAGGACAGTGGGATTCTCACCTAGATCTCCATCCCGAAGTGTTCGCTGAAACGTACATCGCCCTCGATCATGTCCCGCATGTCGCTGACCTCGTTGCGGAACATGAGGGCCCGTTCGATCCCCATGCCGAAGGCGAACCCGGAGTACACGTCCGGGTCGATCCCGGTGGCGCGGAGCACGTTCGGATGAACCATGCCGCAGCCGCCCCATTCGATCCAGCGCGGTCCGCCCTTGGCGCCGGGGTGCCAGATGTCGAGCTCGGCGCTGGGTTCGGTGAAGGGGAAGTAGTTGGGGCGCAGGCGTACCTTCGCCTCGTCGCCGAAGAGCTGCCGCGTGAAGTGCTCGAGCGTGCCCACGAGATCGGCCATGGTCAGGCCCTTGTCGATCGCGAGTCCCTCGAACTGGTGGAAGACGGGGGTGTGGGTGGCGTCGAGTTCGTCGGTGCGGAACACCTTGCCCGGGCACAGGACGTAGATGGGCAGCTCGCGCTCGAGCATGGAGCGCACCTGCACGGGCGACGTGTGCGTGCGCAGCACCAGGTGCGCTTCGGGCGGCTCCACGAAGAAGGTGTCCTGCATCTCACGGGCAGGGTGGTCCGGCTTGAAGTTCAGCGCGTCGAAGTTGAACCACTCCGACTCCAGTTCGGGGCCTTCGGCGATCTCCCAGCCCATGCCCACGAAGACGTCGCTGACGCGTTCCTGCAGCGTGGACAGCGGGTGGCGTGCCCCGGGCCGACGACGGCGGGGGGCAGCGGTGACGTCCACGGCCTCCTCGACGAGGATCCGGGCATCACGCTCCGCTTCGAGTTCCGTCGTGCGGGACGCCAGCGCGGAGTTGATCCGGCCGCGCGCGGGGCCGATGTTCTTGCCGGCCGCGGACTTCTGTTCCTTCGGCAGGGCGCCGATCCCCCGGTTCGCGAGGCTCAGCGGCGACTTCTCGCCGGTGTGTGCGATCCGGACCCCCTTGAGCACGTCGAGGTCGGCTGCGGCTGCGATGTCGGCGAGCGCGGCGTCGACCGCGGCGGCGACGGCCGCGGCGTCCAGCGGGTCGGGGACGGGGGCGCCCGGGCCGGCTGGCCCGGCGTGCTCTGGGGTTTCGGACATGGGGGTTGCTTACCTTGCACTCTCGGTGTGCGGCGGGCGGTCTGCGGACAGTCCGGGCCGTGGACAGGAAAACGCCGGCTCGCAGCGGGGGCGCACCGGCGGATCAAGTCTAGGCGACCGGCCCGGCGGCACCACAACCACACCTGCTGCCGGGCGGTGCGCCGTACGATGACGGCATGACGCCGGGACTCGTACCGTTCCTCAACTGGATCAACCTGTCGACGCCGTGCGGGCTCGCGCTGGCGGCCCTGTCGGGTTGCCGGGTCTCACCGGGGCCTCACGGGATCCTGCTCGCGGAGGGCTACCGCCGCCGCCTGCCGAAGGCCCGTGCCTTCACGGTGGGCAGTGTGGTGCTGCTCAGGGGGCCGGTGCCCGACGGCGCTCCTGCGGGTTTCGCCCGGCTTCTGGAGCACGAGGCCCGCCACACCCGGCAGTACGCCGCCTGCCTCGGGCTCCCCTTCCTCCCGGCCTACCTGCTGGCGGTGGCGTACTCGCTGCTACGGACCGGCGACCCGGCCTCGCGGAACCTGTTCGAGCGGGATGCCGGCCTCGTCGACGGTGGCTACCGCGAGCGACCGCCCCGGCCGCTCGCAGGCGTCGTTCGGAACATCCTGTCCTCGGGCGCGGGGCCGTCCTAGCCGGAGTACGCCCCGCGCCCGGCCCCGCGTCAGTGCTCGGCGCCCGCGGTGATCCGGGCATCCGCCGTCGTACCGGCCGTCGTCGTCGCGATGGCCACGAGGGCCGCGGCCATGTCCTCGATCGGGAGGCCCGGTTGCCGATGGACACCGCCCTGCTCCGTCGAATAGGGGACGTGGACGAAACCGCCGCGGACACCGGGGTGCTCCGCCAGGAGTGACATCAGGCCGTAGAAGATGTGGTTGCAGACGTAGGTGCCCGCCGTCTGCGAGACCTCCACCGGTATGCCCAGCGCCGCCACGGCCTCACGGCACGCCTTGATGGGCAGGGAGGAGAAGTACGCTGCCGGCCCCCCGGGCACCACGGGTTCGTCGATGGGCTGGTACCCGGCGTTGTCGGGGATCCGCGCGTCGTCCACGTTGATCGCCACGCGCTCGATCGAGACGCGCTCTCGACCTCCGGCCTGCCCGACGCCCAGGACGATGCCGGGACGGTGCCGCTGGAGAGCGGCATCGAGCACCTCGATGCTCCGCCCGAAGACGCAGGGCACCTCGACGGCGACGGCCTGCTGTCCCTCGGCGGTGAGGAGGGCTGCGGCCCGCCGGGCGGCGAGCCAGGACGGATTGGTCGCTTCTCCCCCGAAGGGTTCGAAACCTGTCAGCAGGATCATGCAGACAGCCTAAACGACCGGCCGTCCATCACGACAGCGAATTAGTACACGTGTTCTAATGGACGTCATGCGATGGGAAGGCCAGAAGATCACGGACGACAGCGGGGCCGCGGCGCCTGCCCTGGTGCCGATGGCCGGCCTGGTGCGGACCGTGCGTACGCCGGAGTTCGCGGGGCTCACGTTCCACGAGGTCGCCGCGAAGTCCGTC
This sequence comes from Arthrobacter sp. MN05-02, assembly GCA_004001285.1. Classification (NCBI taxonomy): domain Bacteria; kingdom Bacillati; phylum Actinomycetota; class Actinomycetes; order Micrococcales; family Micrococcaceae; genus Arthrobacter; species Arthrobacter sp. MN05-02. The sequence continues at coordinate 1,327,445 of AP018697.1, read as the reverse complement.
CTCAACAGGGTGCCGCCCACCTCGTCCATGCCGTTCTCCTGGACCGTCAATGCGTTCCGTGGCTGCTCGCACGCCTGCGTGTACTGCTTCGCCCGCAAGACGCACAGCTACCTCGACCTCGACACGGGCCTCGATTTCGACGCTCAGCTCGTGGTGAAGATCAACGCCGCGGAGGTTCTCGCCCGGGAACTGGCCCGGCCGTCCTGGGCCCGCGAGCATGTGGCCCTGGGGACGAACACCGATCCGTACCAGAGGGCGGAGGGACGGTACAGGCTGATGCCGGGCATCATCTCGGCGCTGGCCGATTCGGGAACACCGTTCTCCATCCTGACGAAGGGCACCCTGCTGGCCCGCGACATACCGCTGCTGACCTCCGCTGCCCGATCGGTGCCCGTGGGCATGGGCATCTCGCTCGCCCTGGTGGACCCGGTGCTCGCCGAGGCCATCGAGCCCGGCACGCCCGCTCCGAGGGCCCGGCTCGCCCTCATCTCACGACTCCGTGAGGCCGGTCTGCCGTGCGGCGTGATGGCCATGCCGATCCTGCCCTGGCTGACCGACGGCGACGAGTCGCTCGACCGGTTGTTCGGCGAACTCGCAGCAGCGGGAGCCACGGGCGTGACCGCCGGCCCCCTGCATCTGCGCCCCGGCTCCCGCGAGTGGTTCCTGCAGTGGCTCGCAGCCCACCATCCGCACCTCGTACCGGGATATCAGGAGCTCTATCGTGGCGGGAGCTACGCCGCCAAGGAGTACCGGGACTGGCTCGCGGGCAGGATCCGCGTCTTCCGGAGCAAGCACGGGCTCGTGGCCGGGGCCGGTTTCTTCCGGAACCTCGCCCCCGTCGGCGGGCCGGCGCCCACGACGGCGTTCCCTGCCGGCACCGGAGCCGGCAGGCGCGCTGCCCGCCCGGTCCAGGCGTCCCTGTTCTAGCGTCCCGACCGGATCGGGTCCTGCCGGGTCCTGCCCGGTCCAGGGATGGGCCCGGTCTAGGGATGGGCTCGGTCCACGACGTCGTCGCGACCCGCCGCCGCAGCGCGCAGGGCGACGAGGATCGGCCGGTCAGCCGGAATCCATGCCAGGGCATCGAGTTCTGCGGCCGGGTGCAGGGGCACCCAGCGCACCTCGTCGTGATCCTGCAGGGGCGCGGGGTCGCCGGCGGTCGCCTCAGCGAACCAGACACGCATCGCGGCGCTCTCGTTGAGCGGCCACCCCTGCGGACCGGGTCCACGGACCTCGGCGCCCAGGCGAACCCGGATCCCGAGTTCCTCCTCGAGCTCGCGTCGCAGCGCCGCTTCGCACGACTCGCCGGCCTCGACCTTGCCTCCCGGGAACTCCCACATACCGGCGAACTGGGGCGGCGCCGTGCGGCGGGCCACGAGGAGGCGGGTCGGATTCCCGAGGGAGTCGACGACGGCCGCGCCGACGATCTGGCGGAGGCTGTCCGACGCTTTCATCACCCGCCGAGTCTAGCCACGGGGCAGGCACCCGCGGCCACCCCGTCCGGCGGGCGTGCCGGTGACGGGACGACGACGGAGCTGCGGTCAGCTCTCCTCGGGGGACGCGAGCCCGTCCCCCGTGGGCGCGGTCTGGTGTTCCGGGTTGTCGCCGCGGCGGTACTCGCCGTGCGGGCTCAGCCCCGGTACCTGCTGGCCGGCATTGAGTTCGGTGGAGGTGTAGGTGTCCTCCGAGAATTCGGCGGCGCTCTCGGCCTCCGGCTCCTGAGGAAGATTGATGTCCTCCCGAAGGTGTTCGCTCTGTGGCAGTTCGTGTGGATGCGGTGTCCAGCCCATCGTCCGATCCTGTCAGTAGGTGGTGGGGAGTTCCAGCCCTCGAAGCTCCTTGATCATTTCGTCGCAGGTCACTACGTAGCAGCGCGACCCCCCGGCCGGCCATCCTCGCCAGGGTCCGCCGTGCGGGCCGCGGCGCCGCCTCGTGGTGATCCCGCCGCGTGCCAGGCGAGTGACGCGGACGGCGTCCGGGACGGCGTCGCCCGGCTCCTCTCGGCGCATCAGGGCCGCGCGTTGCCGCCTCGCGCCGGTTCCCGAGGGTACGGGGAACCCCGTCTCCGCGTGCACGAGGAGGACTTCCTCCACGCCGAAGGTCTCCACGACTCCGTCCCCGGGGCGGAGGGAATCGTCGCCCGTGTGCGCTGCGGCGCGGACCGGACGCGTGTATCCATGGCGGACTCCCAGAGCGGACGCCATCGGCGGTTGCATTTCGGGCCGTCGTCAGGTCATCGCCTAGGCTGGGAACGACGACGGCGTCCTGCCGGCGCACGTTCCGCTCCGCGTCCGCGACGGAGCCCGGCGACCGATCCTCCCCGACTTCCGATCCCCCGCCGCTAGGACATCAGATGAGTACCTCCGCCGCTTCCTCGCCCATGCGCCTGCCCGGCCGTCGATTCGCGCTGGCCATCGGCGCCCTCGCCGTCGGCGGCTTCGCCATCGGCACCACCGAGTTCACGATCATGGGTCTGCTCGAGGAGATGCGGGCCGACCTCGGTGTGGATTACGCCCAGGGCGGGCACGTCATCTCCGCCTACGCGCTCGGGGTCGTGGTGGGGGCACCCGTCCTCGCGACGCTCGGGGCCAAGAAGCCCCAGCGCCTCCGTCGCGCTGGCGCTCATGCTGGTTCTCACGCTCGCCAACCTCTCGTCCTTCTTCGCGTCGGGCTTCGGCTGGATGCTGGCTTCCCGATTCCTGTCCGGCCTGCCGCACGGGGCCTACTTCGGAGTGGCCGCCGTCATCGCAGCCTCCCTCGCGGACCCGGCCCGCCGCGGGCGTGCGATCTCGATGGTGATGCTCGGACTCAGCATCGCGAACGTCGTCGGCGTCCCGTTCGCCACCTGGCTGGGCCAGCAGGCCGGCTGGCGTTCCATGTTCCTGCTCGTGGGCCTGATCGGCGTCGCCACCCTCGTCCTGATCCGTGCCTTCGTGCCGGTGGTCCCGGTCCGGGCCGGTGCGAGCATCCGCTCGGAGCTGGGCGCGCTGCGCCGCCCGCAGCTGTGGATGACGCTGCTGATCGGGATCGTGGGCTTCGGCGGGTTCTTCGCCGTCTACTCGTACATCTCGCCCATCATGACCGAGGTCGCTGGCGTGGACGCGTCGCTCCTGCCCGTCGTCGTCGCGCTCTACGGGGTGGGGATGGTCGTCGGGAACATCGCGGGCGGACGCCTCGCGGACCGGTCGATCATGGGCAGCATCTACGGCGTCATGATCGCGATCACTGCGGTGCTCGTGCTGTTCCCACTCGCGGTGTCGACACCCTGGACGGCGTGCCTCTTCGTCTTCCTGGTGGGGGCGAGCGGCTCGACGCTGATCCCTCCCCTGCAGGCCCGCCTGCTCGACGTCTCACCCGGAGCACCTTCCCTGGCGTCCTCGATGAACCACTCGGCCCTGAACATCGCCAACGCGCTGGGCGCGGCGGTGGGCGGCGCGGTGATCGCTGCGGGATGGGGTTTCACGGCGCCGGCCCTGGTGGGCGCCGCTCTCGCGGTCCTCGGCCTCGCGGTGGCCCTCGTCAGCGGCCGACCGGACCGCCGCAGCTCCACCGACGGTGCCGGCGGCGCCGACGGTGCACGCGCCGGCAGGGAACGGTCAGGCGGACCGCTGCGCGCGGGCTGAGGCGTACAGGCACACTGTCGCAGCGGTGCCGACGTTGAGGGACTCGGCGCTTCCGTAGATCGGCACGGCGACGCGCGCGTCGGCGTCGGCCGTCACCTCGGCGGGGAGCCCCTGCGCCTCGTTGCCGAAGAGCCAAGCACCCGCGTCCTCCAGGCGGACGGCACCGCCCACGGCCGGTGCGGACCCGACGGTGCGGTCGTCCGGCGGCGTCGATCGGTCGGCTCCCGCCCCGAACCGCCGCGCAGAGCTGGCATCCTGCAGGTCGTCCAGGCTCACGGTGCCGTAGCCGTCCGCTGCCAGCACCGTCATCCCCGCCTCCCGGAGCCGGTCGGTCAGTCCGCCGAGCTCCGCGCCGATGACGAGGGGAAGGTGGAACAGGGAGCCCACGGTGGATCTCACGGTCTTCGGGTTGTACGGGTCCACACTGGCGCCCGTCAGGATCACGGCGTCCGCTCCCGCGGAGTCCGCCGCGCGGATGATGGTGCCCGCGTTCCCGGGGTCCCGGACCTCGACCAGCACGGCGACGAGGCGGGGCTTCGTGGCGAGCACGTCCTCGAGCGACGTGTCGACGAATCTGCAGACCGCCACGAATCCCTGCGGGGTCACGGTGGATGCCATCGCGGCGAGTACGTCGGTGCTCGTACGCCGGAGGGGCGGCGCTCCCTCCCGGTCGAACAGATCGGCGACATCGGGGTGCCGCTCGAGGGCCTCCGCCGTCGCGTACGCCTCGACGACCACTGCGCCCCTGCTGTCATCGCGCCTCTCGAGGTGCAGTCGCAGCGCTTCGCGGACGGCCTGCGGGCCCTCGGCCAGGAACTCGCGGCGCCTGGAACGCGACGGACGCCCGACCAGGCGTGCCACCTCCTTCACCCGGTCTGCCTGGGTGTTGGTCATCAGTGGCGCCTGGGGGCGTCCGTCTGCAGTCATCGTGTACCGGAAGTGCGGGCCGTGCGGCCCGCAGCGCCGATGGACCTAGGCCGAAGCCTTGAGCGGAGCCGACGTGTCGGCCGGCAGGGCGTTCTTGGCGATCTGGACGAGCGCTGCGAACGCAGCGCCATCGGTGACGGCGAGGTCGGCGAGCATCCGGCGGTCGACCTGGATCTCGGCGGCCTTGAGGCCCTGGATCAGGCGGTTGTAAGTCAGGCCGTTGGCGCGGGACGCAGCGTTGATGCGCTGGATCCAGAGGCGACGGAAGTCGCCCTTGCGCTTGCGGCGGTCGCCGTAGCTGTAGACGAACGAGTGGAGCAGCTGCTCCTTCGCCTTGCGGTACAGGCGCGAACGCTGTCCGCGGTAACCCTTGGCGCGTTCGAGGATGACCCTACGCTTCTTGTGGGCATTGACTGCCCGCTTCACACGTGCCACGTGCGTACTCCTTTTGTTCTTCGTCGGTCACGGCCGCAGCCGCAGCGCCGCACTGATCGGTGCGTACGCTTTCCCGAGGGATGGATTGGTGGTCAGACGCCCAGCATCTTCTTGATGACCTTGGCGTCGGCCTTCGAGACGATCTGGTCGCTCGCGAGACGGCGCGTCAGGGTCGAGGACTTGTGCTCGAGGTAGTGGCGGCGGTTGGCCTGCTGGCGCTTGAGCTTGCCGCTGCCGGTCAGCTTAAAGCGCTTCTTGGCGCCACTGTGGGTCTTCATCTTCGGCATGGGAACCGATCTCCTTCTGATAGCCGGGGCGGGTGCACCCGGAGGTCGGCACCCTTCAGGTGCCTCTGGTTGTCGAACATGCCCGGAGGGACAGGGCGGACCTAGTCCGTGCTTCCGGGCTTGGGACGGCTGGTCGGGCTCTGGGGCGCCGTCCTGCCGGCGGGCTTGGGGGTCGCCGACGGCTTCGGCGCTCCCGGCTTCGGCATGGCCGATGGCTTGGCGGCCACGGACGGCTTCGGTGCCGCTGCAGCCGGCAGGGCGCAGGTGCCGCCTCCGGCCGAGGGCCGGTGCGGCCGCAGCTGGCCTCGGCGCGGGAGCTGCCGGTCGCGACGCCGCTGGGCGCTCAGCAGGCCGCGACGTCGACCGCGGGGCCGACGAGGTCCGGACCGGAGCGGCCTTCGGTGCCGCAGCAGCCGTCGGCGCGGCCGACGGTGCAGCAGCCGGTGCGGTCTCCGGTGCGGGGGCTTCCTGGACGGGAGCCTCCGGCGCCGCGGCCTCGGGCTCGCTCGTGATCGAGTAGCCCTCGGGCAGCAGGTCCGCGAGGGACTGCGTCAGGGGCGCCGTGCCCGCACGCGAGGTATCGACGCGCTTGGTGTCGCCTCCGGCCTTCGCCGCTTCGTTGGCGGCCTTGGCCTCGGCCCGCTGGGTCTCCCGGCGTGCCTCCGCCTTGGCTTCGGCCTTGTTCTTCGTGGGGCCGATGACCATGACCATGTTGCGACCGTCGATACGCGGCGACGACTCGACGACGCCGACCTCGGCGACATCCTCCGCGAACTTCTGGAGCAGGCGGATGCCCATCTCGGGACGCTGCTGCTCGCGACCGCGGAATTGGATCATGGCCTTGACCTTGTCACCGGCACCGAGGAAGCGCATCGCGTGCCCGCGCTTGGTCTCGTAGTCGTGCGTGTCGATCTTGAGGCGGAACCGGATCTCCTTGAGGACCGTGTTGGTCTGGTTCTTCCGCGCCTCACGCGCCTTGACGGCCGCTTCGTACTTGTACTTACCAAAATCCATGAGCTTGGCCACCGGAGGCTTTGCCTGCGGTGCTACCTCGACAAGATCCAGGTCGGACTCGGCGGCAAGTCGGAGCGCGTCCTCGATACGGACGATTCCTACCTGTTCGCCGGCAGGTCCGACCAACCGCACCTCGGGAACGCGGATACGATCGTTGATTCTTGGCTCGCTAATGTGTGACTCCTGTGGATTCTCAAACCGGAACCGCGTGCGAACGAAAGAAGGCCTCCCATTGCATGCGCAATCGAAGGCCTCGTCAACCGGTTCTGGATGGTCGGCGGAAGCGCGAGCTTCCCGCCCGTACATCGGCAGGACCGACCAGGTGACCCGGCTACCTGCAATGCGACCGGAGGTCGCACCAGGCAAACGCGGGTGGGAGAAGACTCCGCTTGCATCCCGGCCGCTTCCCGCATGCCCCGTGAGGAGCACGACGAGTACCTGCGACCGGTTGGTCTATGCCAAGCTTACCAGTATGAACACCCCACACGACAATCCGCAGCACTCCTCCGACGCCGGGGCGGCACCGGGCTCCCGCCGCAGCTTCGCGGAGGAGCAGGAACACGCCGCCGGCAGCTCCGATGCGGAGCAGGACGTCCGCCGGCAGATGCGGGACATCTCCGAGGTGGCCGCCGTGGAGGTCATCGTGACGTCGGCGGTACACCTCATGAGTGCCGCCGCCGTGAAGTGCGGCCTCGGCCACGAGGAGAACGCCGAGCAGCTCAAGGACCTCGACGAGGCGCGCAAGCTGATCACGGCCCTGGCCGGCTTCGTGACGGCGGCGGCACCGGAGATCGGCTCCCAGCACGCCGGACCCCCTGCGCGACGGCCTGCGTTCCCTGCAGCTCGCCTTCCGCGAGGCGTCGATCATCCCCGACCCGCCGGGGCAGGGGCCCGGCGAGAAGTACACGGGCCCCGTCAACTGATTCCCTCGGCCCGTCGGAGGAGGATCCTGAGCGAGCCGCACCGGCCGGTGCGGCTCGCTCGCGTTCCGGCGCGTGTCAGCGCGCGCGCCCGGCCGCCTGGGGTGATCCCGCCGTCGCCGGTCGCTGTCCGAGGTTCCGTGCAGCGAAGCCAGCCGCACCGATGAGCGCGGAGACGACGGCCACCGCGGTGAAGCCACCCCAGGGGCCGGTGGCGTCGATGAGCACACCGGCCACGGGAGCGCCGAGCGCGACACCCGAGGTCAGCGCGGAACCGTACCAGCCCATCGCCTCGCCCCTCCGGTCCTCGGGGACGAGATCCGCGACCTTCTCCGACGCCGCGGAGAGCACCGGAGCGCACAGCAGGCCCGCGGGGATCGACAGGAGTGCGAGGGACAGGGTGCTGTCGGCGAACGCCATCGGCAGCGTCAGCAACGCCATCCCGAGCAGGAGGAGCGACGGCGGGACGGGCCGGTGCAGCGCCCCGTAGAGGAGGCCGCCCACCACCGACGCCGCACACCACGCCACGAAGACGAGGCCGAGCTGCCCCCTCGTTGCCGGCGTGCTCGAGGGCAGCGACGATGCCGACCTCCGAGCCGGACAGCACGAGTCCCGCTCCCGCCGCGATGACCATGACGACCACCAGCGGCACCGTCAGCCAGGGGAAGGCGCGCCGCACGCCCCGGCGGAGCAGCGACGGGCGCCGTTCCCCCTGGTGTACGGCGTCGTGGGAGCCGATGAGGTCCGCTGCGGCCTCGCCGATCCCGGCCGGCGCCGCTGCAGACACGGTGACGGCATCAGGGAGTTGCTCCGAGCGTGTCGGCGGGTTGAACCACATCAGGAACAGCCCGGCGGAGGCCGTGGCGAGTCCGACGAGCGTCAGGCCGAGCACGGTCGAGACCTGCGTCGCCAGGACGACGCCCACCGCCGGCCCGGCCATGAAGATGACCTCGGTCGAGATCGCGTCGAGCGTGAACGCCGTGCGCCGCCGGTCGCCGTCCACGAGGACGCCCAGTGCCTGGCGGATGACGGAGAACGCCGGAAGGGTGAACAGACCTCCGACCAGCGCGGCGACCAGCAGCCAGTGGTAGGGCAGGTGCGGGGCGACGGACCAGATGACCGCTTCCGCGACGATGGACGGGACGAGCGCACGGCGCAGCCCTGCGCTGTCGATCCGCCGTCCGCGCCACGGGGCACCGACGGCGATCCCGATGGTGACGACGGCCGCGACGGCCCCGGCCTCGGCGTAGCCGCGGTCCAGGGTCTGCACCACGTGCAGCGTCAGGAGGACCCCTGCCGCGGAGTGCGGGAAGCGGGCGATCATCCCGACGATCAGCAGGGTCCGGACGGACCGGATGCGCAGCAGGTCCCGGTATACGGCGAAGTTCACGGCTGTCCTTCTCCGCCGACGGCTCCGTCAGCGGGTGAGTTTGATGTCGAGCGAGTCGACGCGTTCCACGAAGTCGGTGAGGGCGAGCAGCCTCGCACGGAAGGACGATACGACGTCCCGTACCTCCTGCGGAGTCAGTCCCGCGCGGAGCTGGAGGTCCATGCGCAATTCGGGACCCGGTCCCCCACCGGAGGCAATGCTACCGTCGGCAGCTCGCGTGAGGACGCCTCCACCGGGCCGGAGCCGCACGGACAGGACGTCCTCCTGCCCGCGGGCGGCCGCCTCGACGAGTGCGGCCAGCTCCTGGTCCTCGTAGGACGGTGTCCAGCCGGTCTGCTGGGCCAGCGCCCAAACCGCAGGACGCCGGAGGACGAAGGTCACGTCGGCGCCCGGGTCGAGCACCAGCAGTTCGGCCTGCTCGGCCGCGGCGGCGAGGGCGGCCCGCGCCGCGTAGGCGGCCACGGGCCGGGCGTCCGGGTGCCAGCGTTCGAGCGCCCGGCTGGACGAGAACACCGGCAGGGCCTTCCGCCCGTCCGGCGCGGTGAGCGTGACGAGCGCCATGTCGGCTTCCTTGTCGGCCCGGAGACCGGATGCGGCGTCCCCTTCCCGGCCGAGCTGGGCGACGATCGGGATGAACACCCGTGCCGTCGTCAGTGCGGCGAAGACGGCCCGTTCACCCCGTCCCGGCCGGTCGGAGGTCTCCAGGAGCCCGGCCACCGCGGCGGCGAGCCGCGCGTCGGCCGCGCCGTCGTCGTCGTCGAACGCGTGCAGCGGATTGTCCGGGCCGGACAGGTCCCGCCCGGCCCACGGCCGTCCCGCGGAATCGGTGGTGTTGCCGGACAGCGCGGCAGCGATGTGCGCGGGCAGCTGCCTGCCGGTCACGCGTCCGAGGCGGGCAGCCCTGCCACGTCCAGCGCCTGGGGCAGGGTGAAGGCTCCGGCGTAGAGGGCCTTGCCCACGATCGCGCCCTCGAGTCCGTGCGGCACGAGCTCGCGGAGGGCTGCGATGTCGTCGAGGCTCGAGATGCCACCCGAGGCGACGACGGGACGCGTGGTCTTCGCGAGGACCTCCTTGAGGAGTTCGATGTTGGGGCCCCTGAGCGTCCCGTCCTTGGTCACGTCGGTCACGACGTACCGCGCGCACCCGGCGTCCTCGAGGCGCTGCAGAACCTCCCACAGGTCCCCGCCCTCCTGCGTCCAGCCGCGGGCGGCCAGCGTGGTGCCTCGGACGTCCAGGCCGACGGCGACGGCGTCCCCGTAGCGGGCGATCGCCAGCTCGGTCCACTCGGGATTCTCGAGCGCGGCCGTGCCGAGGTTCACGCGCGTGGCACCCAGTTCCAGCGCGGCGTCCAGCGATTCGTCGTCGCGGATGCCGCCCGAGAGCTCCACCTTGATGTCCAGGTGCTTCACGACGCGCTCGAGCAGCTCCCGGTTCGAGCCGCGCCCGAAGGCCGCGTCCAGGTCCACGAGGTGCACCCACTCGGCGCCGTCCTCCTGCCAGGCGAGCGCCGCATCGAGCGGATCCCCGTAGCTGGTCTCGCTGCCCGCCTCGCCCTGTACCAGGCGGACGGCCTGGCCGTCCGCGACGTCGATGGCGGGAAGGAGTTCGAGCGTGGGTGATTCGGAGAAGGGGCTCATCGTCTGCTGTGTCTGCTTTCGTACGCGCGGCGCTGGCCGCTGGGTCGGGACGGTCGGTCTGGACTGGGTGCTGCGGCTAGTCGCCGGGCAGGGTGAACAGGTAGGCGGCGAGCAGCGAGAGCCCCGCCAGCACCAGGAAGGCGATCCACACCCAGCGCGGGAACTCCTGGCTCCGGAGGGAGTACGCCCCTCCGATGAGGACGCCGGCGGCTCCCATGAGCACGAGGCTCAGCATCGGCTCACCGCAGGCTCTCGATCCAGTTGCGCAGGAGCTGGGCACCCGCGTCGCCCGACTTCTCCGGGTGGAACTGGGTGGCGCTGAGGGGCCCGTTCTCGACGGCCGCGATGAAGCGCCCGCCGTGGTCGGACCAGGTGACCTGCGGCGGCTTCATGGCGGGCTGGTTGACGTCGAAGGACCAGTCCTGCACGCCGTACGAGTGCACGAAGTAGAACCGCTCGTCGGCGATACCGTCGAACAGGACGGTGTCCTGCGGTGCGTCCACGGTGTTCCAGCCCATGTGCGGCACGACGTCCGCCTTGAGCCGTTCGACGGTCCCCGGCCACTCACCCATGCCCGGCGTCCGGACGCCGTGTTCGACTCCTTCGTCGAAGAGCACCTGGAGGCCCACGCAGATGCCGAGGACGGGACGGCCGCCCGCCACGCGCCGGCCGATCATCCGCAGGGCGTCGACGTCCTTGAGCCCCTTCATGACGGCCGCGAACGCGCCGACGCCCGGCACGAGCAGACCGGAGGCGTTCAGGACGTCGTCCGGCTCGGCGCTCAGCACGACCTCGGCGCCGACGTGCTCGAGGGCCCGGACGACGGAGCGGACGTTGCCCGACCCGTAGTCGAGCACGGTGACGGTACGCGCGGTCATAGCGCCCCCTTCGTGGACGGGATTCCCTCGACGCGGGGATCGGTTTCGACGGCGGCTCGCAGCGCCCGGGCCAGGGCCTTGAACTGGGCCTCGACGATGTGGTGCGGGTCGCGGCCCGCGAGGACGGTCACGTGGAGACAGATCTGGGCGTGCAGTGCGATCGCCTCGAGGACGTGGCGCGTCAGCGATCCAGTGAAGTGCCCGCCGATGAGGTGGTACTCCTGTCCGGCGGGTTCTCCCCCGTGCACCAGGAAGGGCCGTCCGGAGATGTCGACGACGGCGTTGGCGAGCGCCTCGTCCAGCGGCACGGTGGCCTCGCCGAAGCGGCGGATGCCCGCCTTCGTGCCCAGGGCCTGCCGGAGGGCCTCGCCGATGGCGATCGCCGTGTCCTCGACGGTGTGGTGGACGTCGATGTGGGTGTCGCCGGAGGACCTGATGGTGAGGTCGATCAGGGAGTGCTTCGACAGGGCGGTGAGCATGTGGTCGTAGAACGGGACGGTGGTGTCGATCGAGGACACGCCCGTGCCGTCGAGGTCGAGTTCCACGAGGACGCTGGACTCACTCGTGACGCGCTCGATGCGGGCCGTACGGCCGCTGGCGGCATCAACTGTCATTGCATTCCTTCTGTGCGCCGGCGGTCGGCCGGGCGCTGATCGTCAGTGGTCGGGAGGGCTGGGGGCGGGGCCGGGATGGACGCGGCACCCCGGACCCCTCAAGTCTAGGAGGACCGGGTGGGGCGGGGCGCCGTGATACCGGCTACAGCAGCTTCTTCAACGCTGTGAGGAACAGCGTGGTCTCCCGCTCTGTTCCGGCGGTGACCCGCAGGGACCCGGGGATGCCGACGTCGCGGATGAGCACGCCGGCGTCCAGCAGGCCCTCCCAGACCCGGTGGGGATCCGCCAGGCCCGAGAAGAAGACGAAATTGGCGTCCGACGGAGCGGGCGCGAGCCCGAGGTCCTCGAGTTCCCGCACGATGCGGTCGCGCTGCACCTTGATGGCCTCGACGTTCGACAGCAGCGTGTCGGCGTGGGTGAGTGCGGCGTTGGCCGCCGCCTGGGTGATGGCCGACAGGTGGTACGGAAGGCGGACCAGGCGCAGGGCGTCCGTGACCTCCGGGGCGGCGGCGAGGTAGCCCAGCCGCGCTCCCGCGAGGGCGAAGGCCTTGCTCATGGTGCGCGACACCAGGAGCCGCGGTCGGCCGGGGAGCAGCGTGAGCGCACTCGGTGTCCCCTGCTGGGCGAACTCGCCGTACGCCTCGTCCACGATGATGACGGCCCGCGCGTCCTCGCCCGCTTCGTACGCGGCCTCGATGACATCGAGGCCCAGTGCCGTGCCGGTGGGGTTGTTGGGAGAGCACAGGAAGACGACGTTCGCACCGGATGACCGGATGGCGCGGGCCGTCGCGTCCGGCGTCATCGAGTAGGCGGACCCGCGCTCGGCGGTGATGTAGCGGGTTCCCGTCCCACTGGCGAGCAGCGGGTACATCGAGTAGGTCGGCGGGAAGCCGATCGCCGTGCGCCCCGGCCCGCCGAAGGCCTGGAGGACCTGCTGCAGGACCTCGTTGGAACCGTTGGCGGCCCAGAGCTGCTCGGGAGTCAATCCGTGCCCGAGGTAGTCGGCGAGGTTCTTCCGCAGCTCGGTGAACTCGCGGTCCGGGTACCGGTTCAGGCCCGTCGTGGCTTCGGCGACGGCCTGGACGATGGCTGCGTGCACGTCCGCCGGGACACCGTGGGTGTTCTCGTTGACGTTCAGCAGGATCGGCACATCGAGCTGCGGCGCACCGTAGGGGTGCAGCCCGACGAGGTCATCGCGCAGGGGGAGGTTTGCCAGGGCATCGACGGAGGAGGGCACCGGTCAAGTTTAAGGGATCGGGGCCTGCGCAGCGAATGCTACCCGTCGGGAGCCTGCGTGCGCCCTGCCCGGCAGGGTGGGAACCGACGCGGGACCGGAGGCTAGCCCCCGGCCGGCACGGAGATGCTCTGACCGGCCTGGACGACGGACGAGCGGAGGTTGTTGAGTTCGACCATCTCCGTCACGACGTCGCGCGGATCACGCTCGGGGGCGTACTGCACGGCGAGGTCCCACAGTGTCTCCCCCGCGGCCACGTTGACGTCGACGACGGACGAGGAGACGGGTGCCGATTCCCCGGCCTGGGCCTGCGAGGTCAGGAACGCCCCGAGGAGGATCAGGGCGGCGACGCCCAGTGCGATCGGCAGGCCGACGAGGAGTAACCGCCCCCGCCGGGTCAGGGTCAGCGGGCGCTCCGGGTCCCGCTGCGAGAGCGGGTGCTCCGCCGTCGGCGTGGAAGCCGTGGCCGGGGTCGAAGGAGCCGCGACGAGCCGGAGGTGGACCTCCGGCCGGGCGGGTGCCAGTGCCAACGCCGTACTGCCCTGCGGTGCTGGTGCCTCTGTCATCGGCCTACCTCTTTCCCTTCGAATGTTCCGTGTGGAAACGCGGCGTGTTTCGAACACACGTTCTAATTCAGCTGCGCTTATTTCTAGCATCTACGGACGACGCTTGTCGAGACTCGCTCGAACATATGTTTGAAAACCGCCCCGGACTGGCCTAGCGTGAACATCACGGTTCATCACCGGCATGTCCTGCTCCTGAGTCGCAGGCACGCCGGTGATGGTCCCAACACAACCACCCGCCACTGACAGAAACGGCTCCCACTGCGCGGGAGCCGGACGGCGGACACGACGGGATGCGCAGTCCCAGGCGAGAGGCACACCAGTGGTGGAACCAACACCGGCAGCGCGGCAGGAATCGAACACCGCCGACGTCCCCACCGATGCCGTGCCCATCTCGGCCGGGCGGGGACGGCCGAGGGGCCGCTCCGCGTCGAAGGGACTGACCCCGCGCCAGCTGACGATCCTCGAGACCATCCAGCGCTCGATCGCCGACAAGGGTTATCCGCCGTCGATGCGGGAGATCGGCGACACCGTCGGGCTGGCCAGCCTGTCGAGCGTGACGCACCAGCTCTCCCGGCTCGAACGGCTGGGCTACCTGCGCCGTGACCCGAAGCGTCCTCGCGCCATGGAGGTGCTGCTGCCCCTGACGCTCGCGGCGGAGCCGGCGCCTGCCGGCGCCTCCCCCGCGGACCGCAGGCCCGCAGGTGAGCACCAGATCGCCGTCGACACGGCCCTCGTGCCCCTCGTCGGCCGCATCGCGGCAGGCGGGCCCATCCTCGCCGATCAGGTCGTCGAGGACGTCATGCCCCTGCCGCGCCAGCTCGTCGGGCACGGAGACCTCTTCATGCTCAGGGTCTCCGGTGACTCGATGGTGGATGCCGCGATCTGCGACGGCGACTGGGTCGTGGTGCGGCGGCAGCAGAGCGCCCAGAACGGCGATATCGTCGCGGCGCTGCTCGACGACGAGGCCACCGTGAAGACCTTCCGCCAGCGTGACGGGCACACGTGGCTCCTGCCGCAGAACACACGCTACGAGCCGATCCTGGGCGACCACGCCAGCATCATGGGCAAGGTCGTCTCGGTGATGCGCGCCCTCTAGGAGGCGCTCCGGCACATCGTCGCGTTACGCCGCCGGGCGCCTCGGTAGCCCTCCCGGCGTCCTTCCCGGCGCCGGCAGCGCAGGCGGACGGCCTGGCGCGCGGGAAGGGGTTCGGAAGCGGCGGGACGGGCCTCAGCGGTCCGAGAGGCGCTCGAGGATGCCCGTGACCGTGGCACGGTCGGTGGTCGCCCAGAAGGGCGGCAGGGCCGCCCGAAGGAAGCCGCCGTACCGTGCGGTGGCGAGGCGACTGTCCAGCACCGCCACCACCCCCCTGTCCCCCGCCGCCCGGATGAGGCGACCTGCGCCCTGAGCGAGCCGCACGGCGGCATGGGTGGCGGAGACACTCATGAATCCGTTGCCACCGTTCCGCGCGACGGCCCTCGTCCGGGCGGTCATCAGGGGATCGTCGGGTCGGGGGAACGGGATGCGGTCGATCACCACCAGCCGGCACGACGCCCCCGGGACGTCGACGCCCTGCCATAACGACATGGTCCCGAACAGGCAGGTGTCGGGCTCGTCGGCGAACTGCGTGACCAGCGCGCCGAGGGAGGACTCCCCCTGGCACAGGATCTCGAAGTCGACCTTCGGCCGGAGCGCCTCGGCCGCCTCTTCGGCGGCCCGCTTGGACGAGAAGAGCCCGAGAGCGCCGCCGCGAGACGCCTTGAGCAGGACCAGCAGCTCCTCCAGCTGGGCGTCCGACGTGCCCCGCTCCGGCTTGGGGAGGTCCTTGGCGACGTAGAGGACGCCCTGGCGCGGATAGTCGAAGGGGCTCCCGACATCCACGCCGGTCCAGGCAGGCGCGCCGGGACCGCTGAGGCCCAGCGACCCCGCCACCGGACCGAACTCCGAGCCGATGGCGAGCGTCGCCGACGTCAGGATCACGGTGTGGTCCTCGAACAGGCCTTCCCGCAGCCGTCCCGCCACCGAGAGCGGGGCGACATTCAGGGTCGCCGGCGCGCTCTCGTCGGGCTGCGCATAGCCGGCGCCCGGCGTGAAGGTGCTCGGGCGCGACGCCCAGATAACTTCGTTGAGATCCGGTGCCGCGAGGATGCGCTCGGCCAGCTCGAAGACCAGCGTGGTCCTCGAGCGGGCGACCTGCCGGCCGCCGTCGACGTCGGCCTCGGATCTGCCGTCCGTCTTCGTGTCGGACAGGGCGGCTCGCGCCGCGTCGCGGACCTGCGCCAGCGACTGTTCGAGATCGTCCGGCAGGCCGCCGGGCAGCAGGCCGGACGGGATGAGCTCGGCCGAGGCCTCGAACGCTGCGGCCGCCGTGTCGAGGGCGCCGGTGCTGATGGACGCGTGGCGCCGCAGGGCGGTCGCCGCGGCCATCACCATCGAGGCGGACAGCTGTCCGGATACGGCGCCCGTCACCCGGTCGTGGAGTTCATGGGCTTCGTCGATCACCACGACGTCGTATTCGGGGAGCACGGCGACGCCCTCGAAGGCGCTGATCGCGAGCATGGCGTGGTTGGTGATGATGATGTCGGCGTCGGCGGCGGCAGCCCGGGCCTTCTCGCTGAAACACTCCTGCGCCACGGGACAGCGGGCAGCACCGAGGCATTCCATGCTGGAGACGGAGACCTGGCGCCACGCGCGGTCGCTCACCCCGGGCACGAGGTCGTCGCGGTCACCCGTCGTCGTCTCCTCCGCCCACTCGCGCAGGCGCACCACCTCCCTCCCGAGCGCCGATGCGGGTCCCCCACCGCCGGCGGGGGAAGGATGCGGGGCAGCGTCCTCACCCAGGCTGAACAGGGCGTCCGGGGCGTCCTCCTCGGGAAATCCCCCGCCGGTCTTGTGGAGGCAGACGTAGTTCGAACGGCCCTTGAGGAGTGCGACGTCGACCGGGCGTGCGAGCGCCGGCTGCACCGCGTCCAGCAGGCGCGGGAGGTCCCGCCCCACGATCTGCGCCTGCAGGGCGAGCGTCGCGGTCGAGACGACCGACGGACGGTCGCTCGCCAGGGCATGCGCGAGGAGCGGCACGAGGTAGGCCAGGGACTTGCCCGTCCCGGTGCCGGCCTGCACGAGCAGGTGGTCGCCGGAACGGATGGCCTCGCTCACCTGCCGCACCATCTCGTGCTGGCCCGCGCGCATCTCACCGCCCATCGCCGCCACAGCGGCATCGAGCAGGTCCAGGGCCTGCCGGGCCTCGGCGGAATGGTGCGCGGCGTCCGGCGCCGCGTCCGCAGCACCGGATCGCACGCCGTCACTCATGCCGGACGTACGGCTCCAGCTCGGCTGCCAAGCCCTCCCGGACCATCACCTCGAGGCGCGTACCCTCATCGGCGTGCTCCAGCCCGAGGATCTCGACGTCCTCCTCATGCAACCGGCTGACGACCTCGCCGTGCTCGTAGGGCACCAGCAGGTCGAGCTTGACGCCCGGGCGCGGGATGTTCGTGCTGATCAGCTGACGCAGCTCGGTGAGCCCGGCGCCCGTGCGGGCCGAGACGACGACGGAGCGCTGCTCGCGCTGCCTCAGCCGTTCGACGACGAACGGGTCGGCAGCGTCGGCCTTGTTGAGGACGATGATCTCGGGCACCTTGCGGGCGTCGACCTCGGTCAACACGGCGCGGACGGCGGCGATCTGCCCTTCCGGATCCGGATGGGAGGCGTCGACGACGTGCAGGATCAGGTCGGCGTCGGCGACCTCCTCGAGGGTCGAGCGGAACGCCTCCACCAGCTGCGTGGGGAGCGAGCGGACGAAGCCCACCGTGTCGGCCAGCGTGTAGCCGATGCCGTCCGGCGTCTCCGCCCTGCGGATCGTCGGATCCAGCGTCGCGAACAGCGCGTTCTCGACGAGCACACCGGCGTCGGTCAGCCGGTTCAGCAGCGAGGACTTCCCCGCGTTGGTGTACCCGGCGATCGCGACGGAGGGGACCTGGTTGCGACGGCGGTTGGACCGCTTGGTCTCGCGCGCAGGCTTCATCTCCGCGATCTCGCGGCGCAGCTTGGCCATGCGCGTACGGATCTTCCGGCGGTCGAGTTCGATCTTCGTCTCACCGGGCCCGCGGGAGCCCATGCCGGCGCTCGCGCTGCCGACCTGGCCGCCCGCCTGGCGGGACATCGACTCGCCCCAACCACGCAGGCGCGGCAGCAGGTATTCGAGTTGCGCGAGCTCCACCTGGGCCTTGCCCTCGCGGGACTTGGCATGCTGCGCGAAGATGTCCAGGATCAGCGCGGTCCGGTCGATGACCTTGACCTTCACGATGTCCTCGAGCCCGCGGCGCTGCGACGGCGACAGTTCGCTGTCGACGATCACGGTATCGGCACCGGTCGCCTGCACGATGTCCTTCAGCTCCTGGGCCTTGCCCGACCCGAGGAACGTCCCGGGGTCCGGCTTGAGCCGGCGCTGCACGATCCCGTCGAGCACCTCGGACCCTGCGGTCTCCGCGAGGGCGGCGAGTTCCTGCAGCGAGTTCTCGGCGTCCTGCGCCGTGCCCTCGCTCCACAGGCCGGCGAGGACCACCCGCTCCAGCCTCAGCTGCCGGTACTCGACCTCGGTGACGTCCTCGAGTTCGGTGGACAGTCCCGCGACACGGCGGAGTGCGCGGCGCTCGGCCAGGTCCTGCTGTTCCCCGTCCGCGTCGGAGGGTGCTTCGTCCTGCGACAGCGCGAGCGCGCGTGACCGCCAGGTCCTCTCCACGGGCGGCGGGGTGTCACCCGTCGTCTGCGGTCCCTTCGTCGCCTTCGCCGTGGCAGCTTCGTCGCTGGCGAGGATCCGGTCGATGACGGCTTGGATCTCCTCCCGGCCCATGTTGGCTCCGGTGGAATGTCCGTGATTCTCGGTCATGGTCTCCCTAGGTGGATGTCGATCAATCCTACGGCCGCCGGAGTGACGCCTTCCATCGAATTCTCCCAGCGCGAAACCCGGGCCGGAGGGTCGCGCGGACCGGGGCACTAGGCTTTCCTGCATGGAGTCACAGCATTATTTCAGCGCGCAACCGGCAGGGCCCGATGTCCGACGCCCCCTGTCCGTGGTCCTCGCGGGCGCTCGCCGGGACCTGGTGACGTCGTCCGGCCTGTTCAGCCCCGACGGCGTGGACAAGGGGACGGCGATCCTGCTCGACGCCGTTCCCGAGCCCGAGGGACAGCACCTGCTGGACATCGGCTGCGGCTGGGGTCCGATCGCCCTCACCATGGCCCTGAAGGCTCCTGCGGCGACGGTGCACGCGGTGGACGTGAACGAGCGCTGCATCGCGCTGACGGCCGAGAACGCCGAACGGTTGGGGCTCTCCAACGTGGTGGCGACGACGCCGGACGCCGTGGACGCCGACCTGCGCTTCGACACCATCTGGTCCAATCCGCCGATCCGCATCGGCAAGCAGGAGCTGCATGCGCTGCTCCTGCGCTGGCTGCCACGCCTGGCCCCGGACGGACGGGCATGGCTCGTGGTGCAGAAGAACCTCGGTGCGGACTCGCTGCAGCGCTGGCTCGGCGACGAGTTGCCCGAGGGCTTCACCGTCCGCCGTGCCGGAACCTCGAAGTCGTTCCGCGTCCTCGAGATCCACCGGCCCGCCTGGCGCCTCCGGCGCCTCCGCCGGCTCCCGCCCTCAGCCCGCGGGTAGCAGCATGCCGTCGGCGACGAGTTCGGCCGGCCCGCTGAGCTGGACGTGCTCCCGGCCCTCGGGCCCGTCGAAGAAGGTCACCCCCACCACGCCGCCGGGAACGGCCACGAGCCACTGGGCCGGCGCACCCTCGCCGGCCCAGTACCGGGTGGCTGCCGCAGCGGCGCAGGCGCCCGTGCCGCAGGACTGCGTCTCCCCCACACCGCGCTCGTGCACGCGCATGGTGAGACGCCCGACGCCGTCCTCACCCACCAGCGGCTCCGCGGGCACCACGAGCTCCACGTTCGTCCCTGCCGGCGGCACGGGCTGCACGGCCGGGGCGTGGTGCAGCTCGGTGCGCTGGAGGTCGGAATGGTCGGCGAGAGCGACGACGGTGTGCGGGTTGCCCATGCTGATGGACAGTGCCGGGCGTTCGACGTCGAGCCCGCCGATGTCGACGAGGGAGTCCATGCCGCGGGCGACGGCCGCATCCGGGAAGATGAACTCCCACGGCCCCATGTCCACCGCGTAACCGTCCCCCGACCGGGTCACGTGCTTGACGCCCGCGCGCGTCCCGATGGCGAGTTCGCCGCCGTCGGGCAGGTCGGCGACGGCCTTGGCGAGGAGGAAGTGTGCGAAGACCCGCACGCCGTTGCCGCACATCTCCGAGACGGAGCCGTCGCCGTTGCGGTAGTCCATGAACCATTCTGCGTCGGGCTCCGTCTGCAGGAGGGCGCGTCCCTCCGGGAGCGCGGCCGAGCGCACGGCGCGGATGTACCCGTCGGCACCGATGCCCCGGTGGCGGTCGCAGAGGCCGGCGACGAACGCCGGATCGGCAGGTCCTGTGCCCTCGGGATCGAGCGTCAGGACGAAGTCGTTGCCCGTGCCGTGTCCCTTGGTGAAGGACAGGGCCGACATCGGCCGGGCAGCGGGGGCAGGGGCATCAGCGGGGAATCCGGTCACGGTCCTAGGATATGTCCCCCGGCGCCCGGACGATCCCGACGGCCCGGTCGAGGAGCCCGGGCTGCTGCCGGTCCAGCCAGGACACCCGCGGGTCGCCGCGGAACCAGGTCAGCTGCCGCCGGGCGAAGCGGCGCGTGGCCGCGATGGTGTCCTCGACGGCCTCCGCCTCCGTCATCGAACCGTCGAGGACGCGCAGGAACTGCCCGTAGCCGAGGGCCCGCGACGCCGTCCGCCCCTCCCGCAGCCCGACGGCGGCAAGGCGTTCCACCTCGTCCGCGAGGCCGGCCCGCACCATGGCATGCACGCGGTCGGCGAGCCCTTCGCGCAGGACCGCGCGGTCGACTGCGAGCCCGATCTGCACGGCGGGCTGGTGGTACTCGCGCCGCGGC
This sequence comes from Arthrobacter sp. MN05-02, assembly GCA_004001285.1. Classification (NCBI taxonomy): domain Bacteria; kingdom Bacillati; phylum Actinomycetota; class Actinomycetes; order Micrococcales; family Micrococcaceae; genus Arthrobacter; species Arthrobacter sp. MN05-02. Next base: position 1,306,934 of record AP018697.1, on the reverse strand, counting down.
ATGAAGGCGCTGAAGGGTCGTCCGCTGACCTCGAACACCTCGAGGGCCCGGATGAGCCGGCGGTCGTCGTCGATCCGGTCCGCCGAGGCCGGGTCGACCGCGCGCAGGCGCTCCCGGAAGGCCGCGCTGCCCCCGGCCGCCAGCACCGCCTCCAGCCGGGTCCGCACGGCCGGGTCGGTGGGCGGGAACTCGAGCCGGTCGAGGGCCGCGCGGAGGTACAGTCCGGAACCGCCCACCAGGATGGGGACGCGGCCCCGACGGCGGATCTCCGCGATGACCCGCCGCACCTCCTCCTGGTACGCGGCGACGCTGGCTTCCTCCGTGACATCGAGGACGTCCAGCAGGTGGTGCTGGATGCCCCTCCGGTGCGGCAGGGGCAGCTTCGCGGTGCCGATGTCCATACCGCGGTAGAACTGCAGCGCGTCCGCGTTGACGACCTCTCCGTCGAGGCGGTGTGCCAGGTCGACGCCGAGGTCCGACTTGCCCGAGCCGGTGGGACCGACGACGGCGACGACCGGAACGGTCAACGGCCGCTCCCCCGCACGGGCAGGGACGGCATGCCGAGGGGAACGGAGCGGGGAGCGCCGTCCGGGCCGGCGGGCACGCCACAGGAGTCGGCCTGGCTCCTGTCCCATGCATCGCCGGCGCGTGAACGCCGCAGCGAGTACTGGTCCTGCGTCGGGTCGGACAGCAGGTGGAACGACGCCGCCTCGGTGACGGGCAGGGTGACGAAGTCGCCCGGCCGTGGCGCTGCGGCACCCTCGGGGACCGAGAAGTGGACGAGGCGCTGGTCGCGCGCCCGACCGGTGAGACGGTGGGTCTCCCCGCCCTTGCGTCCCTGCTGGTCGGTGACGAGCACCTCGACGAGCGTGCCGACCTGGCGTGCGTTCTCCTCGCGCGCGATGCGGTCCTGGAGGGCGGTCAGGCGCTCGAAGCGCTCCTGCACGACGGCTTTGGGCAGCTGCTCCGGCAGGTTCGCGGCGGGCGTGCCCGGGCGCTTCGAGTACTGGAAGGTGAAGGCGGTGGCGAAGCGCGACTGCTCGACGACATCGAGGGTGGCCTGGAAGTCCTCCTCCGTCTCACCGGGGAACCCGACGATGATGTCCGTGGAGATGGCCGCCTGCGGAATGCGCTCGCGCACGCGGTCGAGGATGCCCAGGAAGCGGGAGGAGCGGTAGGAACGGCGCATGGCCTTCAGGATGCGGTCGGACCCGGACTGCAGGGGCATGTGCAGCTGCGGCATCACGGTGGGCGTCTCGGCCATCGCGTCGATGACGTCATCGGTGAACGCAGCCGGGTGGGGGCTCGTGAAGCGCACGCGCTCGAGGCCCTCGATGGAGCCGCAGGCGCGGAGCAGCTTGGCGAAGGCACCGCGGTCCCCGAACTCCACACCGTAGGAATTCACGTTCTGGCCGAGCAGCGTGACCTCGACGGCGCCGTCGGCGACGAGGGCCTCGATCTCGGCGAGGATCTCACCGGGTCGGCGGTCGCGTTCCTTGCCGCGCAGCGAGGGGACGATGCAGAAGGTGCAGGTGTTGTTGCATCCGACGGAGATGGACACCCAGCCGGCGTAGACGGATTCCCGCCGGGTGGGCAGCGTGGACGGGAAGACGTCGAGCGACTCGAGGATCTCCAGCTGCGCGTCCTGGTTGTGCCGTGCGCGCTGCAGCAGCGCGGGGAGGGCGCCGATGTTGTGGGTCCCGAACACGGCGTCGACCCAGGGGGCCTTCTTCAGGATGGTGTCGCGGTCCTTCTGGGCGAGACAGCCGCCGACGGCGATCTGCATCCCGGGGCGGGACTCCTTGACGGCCTTCAGGATGCCCAGGTTGCCGTACAGCTTGTTGTCGGCGTTCTCACGGACGGCGCAGGTGTTGAACACGACGACGTCCGCCTGCCCGCCCTCGACCCGGGCGAGCCCGGCGTCCTCGAGGAGTCCCGAGATACGCTCCGAGTCGTGCACGTTCATCTGGCATCCGAAGGTGCGCACCTCGTAGGTGCGCGGGTCGGCGGCGCTGCGTCCCGGCTGGTCGCCGGGCTGGGGATCGGTGTCGTCGAGGGGGACGGGAAGTGTCATGCTCACGCCCTTAAGCGTACGGCCGCCCGCGGGGAGCCCGACAATCGTCCGTACGGGTTCAGTCCGGCGTGCCCGTGTCCGCCAGGACCTCCTTGACGATCGAGAACGCGGCTCCGGGGTTGTACCCCTTGCGCGCGAGGACACCGACGAGACGGCGGACCTCCTTGTCCCGCACGCCGCGGTCCGAGAGGTCGGCACCGGTCCGGAGCTTGCGGCGGACGACGTCCCGGGCCTGCACGTGCTCGTCCTCGTCGGTGACCTGCTGCAGCGCCTCCTCCGCCAGGTCGGGCGCGATCCCCTTGTCCGCGAGTTCGCGCCGGAGCGAATAGCGGGACAGCGCTTTGGCCGCGGTACGGGTCCGCACCCACATCCGAGCGAACTCGGCGTCGTCGATCAGCTGCACCTCCTCGAACCGGTCGAGGAGAGCCGTGGCGATGGTGGACGGCACCTCGCGTTCGGCCAGCTTCTGCATCAGCTGGTGCCGGCTCCGCGGACCGAGTGCGAGCTGGCGCAGCAGGATCGAGCGAGCCTGTGACATCCACTCCTCGTCGGTCCTCGGCGGCGCCGATCCATGGTCGTCCCCAGCATCCGGGGCCGACGCAGCAGCGGAGCCCGGGACCGGTACGGCAGAGGCACCCGGCCCGCGCGCCGTGTTCCTCCGACGGGAACGGCCTGGACTCCGCCCCGCGCGATCAGCGGAACCGCCCGCAGGTGCATCACCGTCGGCGGAGGATCCGACGACAGGACCGAACGAATCGTCGACGGAGGACCGGGAGGACGTTCTTCCGCGGGCCCCTGACCGGGATGTGCGCCGTCCGGCTCCGCCTGCTGCCGGCGTGCCGAACGAGGACGACGTGGACCGGGTCAGTCCCTGTCCCCCGGACGGCGACCGTCGCGGGGGCGGGTCGCCGTCGACAGCATCGACGGAACTGTCAGAACCGAACCGGTCGAACGAGGTACCCCATCCGACCGGCTCGGAACCTTCCGAGGACACGTGCCCTACTCGCCGCTGACGGCCTTCAGCTTGGGAGCGTCGGGCTCCTCCGGCTGCACTCCGATTCCGAGCTTGACCCTGATCTTCTGCTCCAGCTCGTCCGCCAGATCGGGATTGTCGATGAGGAACTTCCGGGCGTTCTCCTTGGCCTGCCCCAACTGGTCCCCGTCGTACGTGAACCAGGCACCGGACTTCTTGACCAGGCCGTTCTCCACGCCGACGTCGATCAGGCCGCCCTCACGGGAGATGCCGTGGCCGTACAGGATGTCGAACTCCGCCTGCTTGAAGGGCGGAGCCATCTTGTTCTTGACGATCTTGGCGCGCGTCCGGTTACCCACGGGGTTGACGCCTTCCTTCAGCGTCTCGATGCGGCGCACGTCGATGCGGACCGACGCGTAGAACTTCAGCGCCTTTCCACCCGTGGTGGTCTCCGGGCTTCCGAAGAAGACACCGATCTTCTCGCGCAGCTGGTTGATGAAGATCGCCGTGGTCTTGGTCTGGCTCAGGCGGCCCGTGATCTTCCGGAGCGCCTGGCTCATCAGGCGGGCCTGCAGGCCGACGTGGCTGTCGCCCATCTCGCCCTCGATCTCGGCGCGCGGCACGAGGGCGGCGACGGAGTCGATCACGACGATGTCGATGGAACCGGAACCCACCAGCATGTCCATGATCTCGAGGGCCTGCTCACCGGTGTCGGGCTGCGACACGAGCAGGGCGTCGGTGTCCACGCCGAGCTTCTTGGCGTACTCGGGATCCAGGGCGTGCTCGGCATCGATGAAGGCCGCGATGCCCCCGTTGCGCTGGGCACTGGCAACGGCGTGCAGCGCGACGGTGGTCTTGCCGGAGGATTCGGGACCATAGATCTCGACGACCCGACCGCGCGGGAGGCCGCCGATGCCGAGTGCTGCGTCCAGCGCGATGGAACTCGTGGAGATGGTCTCGATGGGTGCCCTGGTCTCGTCACCGAGACGCATGATGGAACCCTTGCCGTACTGCTTGTCGATCTGGGCGAGAGCAGCTTCTAGGGCTTTCTCGCGGTCTGGAGCGGCCATTCTTCACCTCGGTTGTCCATGGCCAACTGGCCTGTTTACGTGTTCTTCTCGACTGTATTGGTCTGCGCCGACAGTTTGAGGTGGGCCGCCGCTATGTGCACAGGAGCGTGCCGCCTCCACCACTAGTATAGTCCGATCCGAACAGATATTCGATTATCCGCAGGGCCGCGAGCGTGTCGTCCTTCCGGCCTCCGAAGGGTCATCGCGGCTTGATGTCGCGCCCCAGCCACCGCTCGCGCGGCACGTCCTGCGCCCGGCACACGGCCTCCCAGACGACCTTGGGATCCACCCCGGCGCCCAGCGCCTCCGCGGCGGTCCTGTCGCCCAGCCGGTCGACCACCAGGTCCCGGGCGAGGGTCCTGGAATACCGCTCGCCGAACTCGTCGTCCATCAACCGCCAGAAATCACTCAATCGCATCTTCAGTGCCTCGCTCTCGTGTACCGGTGCAGCACGAACCGTCCTGCGGAGATGTCTCCGCTCCGGCGGAACCCTACAATGGGCCCATGAACGCGAAGCCGAGCACCACCGACCCCGGCCCGGGCCTTGCAGCCTACCCCGGGGAAGATGCCGACACCGACGCCGCCATCGAGGCCCTCGAACAACAGCTCAGCATGCTGTGGCGCCGCGCTCGGTCGAATTCCTACAAGGTCGCCCGCCGCGTGCACCCCGACATGGAGCCCGCGGCCTACGGACTGCTGGTGATCCTGCAGCGTGAAGGCTCCATGCGCCTCACGGACATCGCAGCGAGCGTCGGGGTGGGCAAGCCTTCGGTCAGCCGCCAGATCGCCATGCTGGAACAGCTCGGACTGGTGCAGAAGGAAGCCGACCCCCTCGACGGGCGTGCACAGTCGATCTCCCTGACGGATGCCGGGACGAATCAGCTCGTCGCGGCCCAGACCGCGCGCAAGCAGGCGTTCCACCAGCTGATGGAGGACTGGGACGTCGAGGACCTGACCCGGCTCGGGACCCTGATCGCACAGCTGAACAACACGTACACCAAGGACAACTGGTAGCGGACGGCAGGAAGGCCCGTCCCTGCGGGGACGGGCCTTCCTTGTCGTGGGGGTACTAGCGGTTCGTCGCCGCCAGTCCCCGACGGAAGTCGTCGTTCAGTTCGTCGGAGAGGTCCTCGCCGAACTCCCGGGAGAACTCCTGCGGAATGGTGTCCGGGATCGATACGCCTTCTGCTTCTGCCAGGCGGTCGCTGACTTCCCGCAGCATCGAGGAGAGCGGCACCTCGAGTGCACTGCAGATTGATGAGAGGAGTTCGGAGGATGCTTCCTTCTGTCCACGCTCGACCTCGCTGAGGTATCCGAGGGAGACCCTCGCACTGTGCGACACCTCACGCAGGGTACGGCCCTGGCGCTGGCGGACGTCACGGAGGACGTCGCCGATTTCATGGCGGAGAACTACCATCTTGCGCTCCTTGGGCTTGCGTTGTGCATCCTCTGCCAACCCCACATCACGCCAACGGACGACGCCGTTTACGGATACGGGCTGCTTTACCATCTGTATCGCTTGCTCCCTCAGTGATGCGGCACCGCCGGAATCGCGGATGCCGCGTGATGATGACCTGCCCGATCTGCTTGAGCCTGAGTCGCCAACCCTATCAACGGCCGGCAGTGTTTATAACTACCCCCGACCCCCGTTTGTTCCCCTTGACAGTTCGTCGAGGAGCTCACGGAGCACGGCGTCGCAGGAGGCACTCCTGATGCTCGCGCGGTCGCCGGAGAAGGAATGGCCGAACGCCTCGGTGCCGGCGGACGTGGAGATCGCCGTGAACACGGTGCCCACGGGCTTCCCCTCGTGCGGCGCGGGGCCCGCGACACCGGTCGTGGAGACGCCGATGTCTGCGGAGAGCGCCAGCCGGACGCCGTCGGCCATCGCCGCGGCGACGCGTGGATCGACGGCTCCCGCGGTGGCGAGGAGCTCGCCGTCCACGCCCAGGAGGTCCTGCTTGACCGAGACCTGATAGGCGACTATGCCGCCCTGCAGGACGGCCGACGCACCGGGGACGGCGGCCAGGGACGCGGCGACCATCCCGGCCGTCAGCGACTCGGCCGTGGCAATGGTGAGGCCGAGCCCGGACGCCAGCGCGACGACCCCGGCCGCAGGTCCCGCCGACGTCACCGGCGGGCACCCGCCCGCAGGCGTATCGCCTGGACGATGTAGTCGACGCCGGTCACCACGGTGATCGCCGTCGCGGCGGCCATCACACCCGCGGCGAGCCACCAGGCCCAGTCCCCCGCGACCGCCTGCAACGGGATGAGGAACAGCAGGATCGCGGCGGTCTGCACGACGGTCTTGAGCTTGCCGCCACGGGATGCCGGCATGACGCCGTACCGGATGACGGCGAACCGCAGGAGCGTGATGCCGATCTCGCGGACGAGGATCAGGATGGTGACCCACCACCACAGCTCGCCCAGCACCGAGAGCAGCACCAGCGCGGAGCCGATGAGCAGCTTGTCCGCGATCGGGTCGGCGATCTTCCCGAAGTCGGTGATCAGGCCGCGGCTGCGGGCGAGGTCCCCGTCGAGCTTGTCCGTGTAGATGGCGACGACGAACGTCGCGACCGCCAGCCAGCGGAACAACCCTGCCCGTCCGTCGTCGAGCAGGAGGAACCAGATGAAGAACGGCACCAGCAGGATGCGCACGACGGTGAGGACGTTCGCGATGTTCAGGACCGGCACCGCCGGGCTCGGGGAGGTACTCACGATGTCAGGCTACCTGCCGGTGAGGTTCCACGCGTCGTCGTTCCCGTCATCGCCGCCGTCGGAGCCGTCCGCGCCGTCGTAGTAGTCCACGGCCTGCGTCCGGGAGGCGAGGTCGTCGGCGACGAGGTCGATCGGCTCGGGGGCCACGGCACGGGACGGGACCGGTGGTTCGTCCCCGCGCATGGCCGCGAGGACCGGCTCGAGGTCGTCCGGCTTGACGAGGACGTCGCGGGCCTTGGAGCCCTCGGAGGGCCCGACGACGCCGCGTGACTCCAGGAGGTCCATGAGCCGCCCTGCCTTGGCGAAGCCGACGCGCAGCTTGCGCTGGAGCATCGAGGTGGAGCCGAACTGCGTGGTGACCACCAGTTCGGTGGCCTGCAGCAGGACCTCCAGGTCGTCCCCGATGTCGTCGTCGATCTGCTTCTTCGGGGCGTCGACCGCGACGTCCTCGCGGTACACCGCCTGGAGCTGGCCCTTCACGTGCTCGACGACGCGGTGGATCTCCGACTCGGTGACCCACGCACCCTGCACGCGCATCGGCTTGGACGCTCCCATCGGCAGGAAGAGGGCGTCGCCCTGGCCGATCAGCTTCTCCGCACCGGGCTGGTCGAGGACCACGCGGGAGTCCGTGACCGACGACGTCGCGAAGGCCATGCGGGACGGCACGTTCGCCTTGATCAGGCCGGTGACGACGTCGACCGAGGGCCGCTGCGTCGCGAGGACGAGGTGGATGCCTGCGGCGCGCGCGAGCTGCGTGATCCTCACGATCGAGTCCTCGACGTCGCGCGGGGCGACCATCATCAGGTCGGCGAGCTCGTCCACGATCACCAGCAGGTACGGATAGGGCCGGACGACGCGCTTGGACCCTTCGGGCGGGACGACCTTGCCGTTCCGGACCGCCTTATTGAAGTCGTCGATGTGCTTGTAGCCGTAGTTCGCGAGGTCGTCGTAGCGCGTGTCCATCTCGCGGACCACCCACTGCAGCGCCTCCGCCGCCTTCTTGGGGTTGGTGATGATCGGCGTGATGAGGTGCGGCACGCCCTCGTAGGCGGTGAGTTCGACGCGCTTGGGGTCCACCATGACCATCCGCACCTCGTCGGGCGTGGAGCGCATCAGGATCGAGGTGATCATCGAGTTCACGAACGAGGACTTGCCCGCGCCCGTGGCGCCTGCCACGAGGAGGTGCGGCATCTTGGCGAGGTTGGCGACGACGAAACCGCCCTCGACGTCCTTCCCGACGCCCATGACCATGGGGTGGTCGGTCTTCCGGGCGTTCCCGGAGCGCAGCACGTCGCCGAGGGAGACGGTCTCGCGGTCCGTGTTGGGGATCTCGATGCCGATGGCCGACTTGCCCGGGATCGGCGAGAGGATGCGCACGTCCGAACTGGCCACGGCGTACGAGATGTTCTTCGACAGGGCGGTGACCCGCTCCACCTTGGTGCCGGGGGCGAGTTCGATCTCGTAGCGGGTGACCGTGGGGCCACGCGAGAAGCCGGTGACCTTGGCATCGACGTTGAACTGGTCCATGGTGTGCGTCAGCGCCGCGACGACGGCGTCGTTCGCCTCGGACCGTTCCTTCGGCGGCGTACCGGCCGGCAGGTAGTCCGACGGTGGCAGGGTGTAGGTGATGTCGCCGGCCAGCTGCAGCTGCTCCGTCCGCTGCGGGATGGGCGTCGGAGGGACCTGCGGCTGTACGGGCGTGGAGGGGACGATCATCGCCCTCGCGGCGGGCACGACGTCGATCGCCTCCGTGGCCCCCTCGGGCTCACGCTCGGCTTCGGGGGCCGGCACGCGCGCGGCCTGGGACCGCTTGAGTTCCTCGGCGGCCAGTTCCTGCTTGGTCGGTCGGCGGACGCCGGGCGGGACCGCCGCCTCGGCCTCGCGGGCCCGGCGCTCCTCGTCCTCGATCACGGCGCGCTCGAACGCCTCGTCACCGACGTAGCCGTCCGGGTCGGCGTCCTGCTCCGTGTCGGAGGGGGCGTCCTGCCTGTCCTTGCCGAAGAGGCGCTTGCGCTTCTTCGGCACGGGCCTCGCGCCGTGCGTCTCGTACAGGTAGCTCTGGTCGTGGCCGTCGTCCCGGCGGTGCGCTGCGTCGTCGGGGTCCTGTCCCATGAGGTGCTCGTACAGCGTCCGCAGGCGGGCCGGGATGTGGCGGAAGGGCGTCGCCGTGACGATCAGGAGCCCCAGGAAGATCGCGACGGCGAGCAAGAGGGCGACCGGCCAGGCCGTGAGCACGGTACTGAGGGGGCCCGCGACGAGGAACCCGGCGACACCGCCGGCACGCCAGAGGGCGTCCAGGCCGTCGGCCAGTCCGGGCTGCCCCCCGACGAGGTGCGCGATGCCGGCACCCGCGAAGAGGAGGACGAGCTGTCCGATGGCGATCCGGTTGTTCGCCCGGTGGCGCTCAGGATACCGGAACAGGCGGACGGCGCCGATGCCGAGCAGGAAGGGCACCAGCAGGGCCATCCAGCCGAAGGTGCCGCCGGCCGCGGCGTGCACGACATCGGCGACGGGACCGGCCAGGGCCCACCACTGGACGGCCGCGACCGCCAGGGCCACGACGAGGAGGAAGAAGCCGGAACCGTCCCGGCGGAGATCGCGCTCGGGGTTCACGTCGTGTCCGAAGGTCCGGACGCCGGACCCGACGACGCGCGCCATGCCCATCCAGACCGCCTGCACGGCGCGCAGCGGGAACGCGAGCTGGTCCTCGGGCTGTGGCTCGGGGGCGACCGGGACCTGACGTGTCCTGGCCGGAGTCCGCCCGGCGCCCTTCGCGGGCGCCTTGCTCCGGGGTGATCCCGCGACGGCGGACGCACCCTTGCTGCGGGTCTGGTGCTGGCCCCGCGGGGCCGGGGACGTTCGAGTGGCCATGATCCTCACGGTACCGGACGGGCCCCCGAAGCGTCGGATTTCCGGCTTCCCGCGGGGCCGGTGCAGGCGACGCGCCGGGGCCCGTGACGTGCCGGCCGCGCGGGGTCAGGCCTCGAGCACCACCGGGATGATCATGGGACGCCTGCGCAGGCGCCGGTTGACCCAGGTGCCGACCACACGGCGCACCACCTGCTGCAGCTGGTACGTGGTGTGCTCCGGAGTGTGCATCACGGCTTCCTCGAGGGCCTCGCTGATCCGGGGCTTGATCTCGTCGAAGACGGAGCTGTCCTCGGCGAATCCACGGGCATGGATGTCGGGGCCGGAGACGATCTTCCCGGTGGTCCTGTTGACGACCGTGATGATCGAGATGAAGCCCTCCTCCCCGAGGATCCGGCGGTCCTTGAGGTCCGCGTCCGTGATCTCGCCGACGCTGGATCCGTCGACGTACACGTAGCCGCACTCGATGGCGCCCACCACGCGGGCCCTGCCGTCCACGAGGTCGATCACCGACCCGTCCTCGGTGAGCAGGACGTTCGCCGCCGGGACTCCCGTCTGCTGTGCCAGCCTGCCGTTGGCGATGAGGTGGCGGGTCTCGCCGTGCACGGGCATGACGTTCTTCGGCCTCAGGATGTTGTAGCAGTAGAGGAGCTCGCCGGCTGCGGCGTGGCCGGACACGTGGACCTTCGCGTTGCCCTTGTGGATGACGTCGGCGCCGAGCTTCAGCAGCCCGTTGATGACACGGTAGACGGCGTTCTCGTTGCCGGGGATGAGCGAGGACGCAAGGATGACGGTGTCGCCCTTGCCGACCGTGATGCGGTGGTCACCGTTGGCCATCCGGGACAGCGCTGCCATGGGCTCGCCCTGCGAGCCGGTGGACATGAGGACCACGCGGTCGTCGGGGAGGTCGTCCACGTTCTTGATGTCCACGAGGATGCCCTCCGGGACCTTGAGGTACCCGAGCTTCGCCGCGATCGCCATGTTCCGCACCATCGACCGCCCCGCGAAGCACACGAAGCGCCCGTGGGCGGAGGCGGCGTCGAGCACCTGCTGCACGCGGTGGACGTGCGAGGAGAACGACGCGACGATGATGCGCTTGCGGACCTGGCCGAACAGGTTCTCGAGGACGGGGCCGATCTCGCGCTCCGCCGTCGTGAAGCCGGGGACGTCGGCGTTCGTCGAGTCGACCAGAAAGAGGTCAACACCCTCCTCGCCGAGGCGGGCGAAGGCGCGCAGGTCGGTGATGCGTCCGTCGAGCGGCAGCTGGTCCATCTTGAAGTCGCCCGTGTGCAGGACGTTCCCCGCCTCGGTGCGGATGAACACGGCGAGGGCGTCGGGGATGGAGTGGTTGACCGCGACGAACTCGCACTCGAAGGGGCCGAACTGCTCGATCTGCCCCTCGGACACCGTCAGGGTGTACGGGCGGATGCGGTGCTCCTGCAGCTTCGCCTCGATCAGGGCGAGGGTCAGCTGGGAACCGATGACGGGGATGTCGGCCTTCAGGCGCAGCAGGTACGGGACCGCGCCGATGTGGTCCTCGTGGCCGTGGGTGAGGACGAGGCCGACGATGTCGTCGAGCCTGTCCTCGAGGTAGGAGAAGTCGGGCAGGATCAGGTCGACACCGGGCTGGGTCTTCTCGGGGAAGAGCACTCCGCAGTCGACGATCAGGAGTTTGCCGGAGATCTCGAACACCGCCATGTTGCGGCCGATCTCACCGAGTCCGCCCAGCGGCACGACGCGCAGCGTGCCGGGTTCGAGGGCCGGCGGCAGGGCGCGGGCCGCCGGTCCGACGCCGGCCGCGTCGCTCATGACCGGACGCCCTCGCGGGCGAAGGCCCCGAGGTTCCAGCCCGCCTCCGCGAGGTCGGCGAGCACCGGCTCCAGCTCGCGCTGGTCCGCTTCCACGAGGGGCAGGCGCACGACGGCGTTCGGGAGCACGCCCTGCAGGTGCAGGATGTGCTTCGCGGACACCGCACCCGGGAGATGCGTCATGACCGCGCGGATCACCGGGTCGAGGTCGAAGTGGATGCGGCGCGCCTCGGCGAGGTCCCCGGCGGCGGCGGCGTCGACGAGGCGGCGGAAGGCAGCGGTCGCGACGTGGGCGCTGACGCTGACGACGCCGACGGCACCTGCGGCCATCCACGGGAGGGTGAGCCCGTCGTCGCCGGAGTAGACGTCGAGGTCGGTGTTGGCGAGGACGCGGGTCACGGCGGCGAAGTCGGCCTTCGCGTCCTTCAGGGCCAGGATGCGGGGGTGGTCGGCGAGGCGGAGCATCGTCTCCGTGGTGATGGGGATGCCGGAGCGGCCCGGGATGTCGTAGATCATGATCGGCAGGTCGCTCGCTTCGGCGACGGCGGAGAAGTGGCCGAGCACGCCGGCCTGGGTGGGCTTGTTGTAGTACGGCGTCACGACGAGCTGCCCGTGGGCGCCCGTGCGCTCGGCGCGCCGCGCCATCTCCACCGAGTGCGAGGTGTGGTTCGTGCCCGTGCCCGCGATCACGCGGGCCCGGTCCCCCACGGTCTCGACGACCACGCGGTAGAGGTCCTCCTTCTCGGAGTCCTCGAGCGTGGAGGTCTCACCGGTGGTGCCGGACACGACCAGCCCGTCGGAGCCGTCGTCGACCAGTTTCGTGGCGAGGGCGACCGTGGCATCGAAGTCCACGGAGCCGTCGGCGGTGAAGGGCGTGACCATCGCGGTCACGAGGGAGCCGAACGGGAGGATGCGCGAGGGGGTTTCAACCATGGGTTAAACGTTACCCGGTCCACCCGCGGCTCGGAGGACCGGCCACCCCGTGGACGCGCGCCCTCGGGAGGGGTGGAGCCGGCTGTGCGACCATGGCGGGATGCACACGAAGCCCGCGCGGCGGTTGACCGGGATCGATGCGGCCCGGGGCGTGGCGCTCTTCGGCATGATGAGCACGCACGTCCTCCCCCTCTACACGCCGGGTACCACCGAGGCCACCTGGACCGCCCTGCTCTTCTCGGGCCGCGCCTCGGGGCTCTTCGCCGTCGTCGCAGGCGTCGGGCTCGCGCTCCTGACGGGCGGGAGTACCCTGCACCGCGACCATACGCTGTCGGCCGACCGTCGGGGCATCGCGGTGCGGGCCGTGGTCATCGCGCTGATCGGGCTCGTGCTCGGCGGGGTCGAGACCAACATCGCCATCATCCTGTTCCACTACGGAGTGCTGTTCCTGGTGGCGCTGCCGTTCACCGGCCTCCGCGTGAAGCCGCTCGCCGCATGGGCCGCGGGCTGGCTGCTGCTGGCTCCCGTCGCGGCCTACCTGCTGCGGCCCGTGGTGGCCGCCGGCGTGGATCCGGAGTCGCTCGGCGGCAACCCGGTCTTCGACCACTTCCTCGTGCCGCAGACGCTGGCCGCCGACATCTTCCTGACGGGCTACTACCCGGTGCTGCAGTGGCTCGGCTTCCTCCTCGTGGGCATGATGCTCGGACGGCTCGACCTGTCGCGGCTCGGGGTCCAGCTGGGGCTCCTCGGTGCCGGCGTCGCCGCAGCGGTCGGGGCGAAGCTCCTCAGCGCCCAGCTCCTCGGACCGGGTGGTGGCCTCGCTGCGCTCCTCGGGACGCCGGACGGGAGCCGCTACCCGCTGGAGGCGATGCTCGACGTCGGGCTGGCCGGCGTGGACCAGTCCGGCTCCTGGTGGTGGCTCGCGGTCAGCGCACCGCATTCGGGGACGACGCTCGACCTGGTGCACGTCGCGGGGTCCGCGGCGGCCGTCGTCGCAGTGTGCCTGCTGCTGACGCGGCGCTTCCCCCCTCCGCGCTCCTGCCGCTGTCGGCCCCGGGGGCCATGACCCTGACCCTGTACAGCCTGCACATCTGCGTCATGAGCTGGGCGGACGAGCTGGCCCCCCTGCCCGATCCGACGCAGCTCTACTGGCTGCAGGTGATCGCCGCGGTGGCGATCGGCATCCTCTTCCACCGCATCCGCTCCCGCGGTCCGCTGGAGCTGCTGGCCTCCGGCGCCGCGAACGCCGCCCGGGACGGCTCAGCCGCCGCCCGGCGGTAGCCGGGCGTACGCGTCCGCTGCTATCGGGTGGAGCCTGCTCCGTGCTCCCCGTACAGCTTCGCGGCGTCGCGCATCGCCCGCCGGGCACGCTTGCGGTCGCCCGCGGCGTCGTAGGCGCAGGAGAGCCTGAACCAGCTCCGCCAGTTGTCGGGATCGGCCTCCGTCTCGGCCTGGTAGGCGGGGAAGGCCTCGTCCGCGGCCGACCGCACGATCCGGCCCGCCGGGGTCCTCGGCAGGTCGTCCACGGGCAGGCCGCCCTCGGCGTCGAGCTGCCGTGCCATGCGCTGCGTCTGGGCGCCGAAGAGCAGTTCGCGGATCAGGGCCCAGGCGCCGATACAGGGCAGCAGGAGGTATCCCGCTCCGATCGCCTTCGCGACGGGCTCCGGGTCGCCCAGCAGCAGCAGGATGCTGCGCTGGAAGGCGACGACGAGCCAGAAGACGAGCAGCGCCGTGACGAGCAGGACGCCGAGCTTGACCCGGTGCTCCCGGTAGAACCCGACGGCCCTCATCGGCCGGTCCCGCCGGTCTGCAGGTCCAGGTAGCCGTCGAGGCCGACCGTCAGGCCCGGGTGCTGCGCCACGGAGCGGATGCCGAGGAGCACGCCGGGCATGAACGACGCCCGGTCGAAGGAGTCGTGCCGGATGGTGAGCTGCTCCCCCGGGCTCCCGAGCAGCACCTCCTGGTGCGCCGTCAGCCCGCGCAGGCGCACCGAGTTGACCGGCACGCCGTCGACGCGTGCCCCGCGCGCGCCGTCCAGCTGCTCCCGCGTGGCGTCCGGACCGGCCGGGACGTCCGCGGCGGCCCGCGCCCGGCGACGAGCTGCGCCGTCCGCACGGCCGTCCCGGACGGGGCGTCCGCCTTGTCCGGGTGGTGCAGCTCGACGATCTCGACGGACTCGAAGTAGCGGGCCGCGGTGGCTGCGAAGGCCGTGGCGAGCACGGAGCCCAGTGCGAAGTTCGGGGCGATCAGCACGCCGGTGCCGGCAGAGCCCGCGAGCAGGGACTCCAGGCGCTCGAGGCGCTCGGCGGTCCAGCCCGTGGTCCCGACGACGGCGTGCATGCCGTGCTCGACGGCGAAGGCGACGTTGTCGGCCGTTGCCTCCGGGACGGTCAGGTCCACGACGACGCGCGCACCGGCGGAGACGAGGGTGTCGAGCGTGTCGCTGCTGCCGAGGGCTGCGACGAGCTCGAGGTCGGCGGCGGCGTCCACGGCGCGGACGGCCTCCGCGCCCATGCGCCCCCGCGCACCCAGCACGGCCACGGGCAGAAGTTCGGTCATGCCGACAACACTACTGTTCCGTCCCGGCCCCGACCCATTCCACGGTCCCGTCGGCGAAGAACTGCTCCTTCCAGATGGGGACCCGCTCCTTCACCAGGTCCACCAGGTCGGAGCAGGCCCGGAAGGCCTCGCCCCGGTGCGCCGCCCCGACGGCCGCGACGAGCGCCTGATCACCGATCGCCAGCGGTCCGACGCGGTGGGCGACCCAGATCCGGATGCCGTCGTGACGGGCCGCGATCTCCTCGGCGACCTCGCGGATGATCCGCTCGGCGCTGGGGTGCGCGGAGTAGGCCAGGGACGTCACGTCGCGTCCGCCGTCGTGGTTCCGCACCACGCCGCTGAAGCCGACGACGGCCCCGCAGAGCGGGGAGTCGACGCCCGCGTACGCCTCCTCGGGGGTGATGGGGGTGGCGGCCACGGATGCGTGGACGACGTCACCGGTGGTCATGGGAACCCTCCAGCTGCGAGCAGATGTGGTCGATGAGTGGCGAGAGCACGGCGAGACCGTCGCGGACACCGCCGGGTGACCCCGGCAGGTTGATCACGAAGGTCGATCCCGCCGTGCCGGCCAGCCCGCGGCTGAGGACGGCGGTGGGGACCTTCTCCGAGCCCGCACGACGGATGGCTTCCATGATCCCCGGCAGGCTCCGGGTGAGGTACGGCACGGTCTGTTCCGGGGTGGCGTCGTCGGCGCTCAGTCCCGTGCCGCCACTCGTGATGAGCACGGCGGGCCGGGCCTCCAGCGCCGTGCCGATGGCCGCCCCCACGGCGTCGCCGTCGGGAACCACCACCGCGTCGGCGACGGCGAATCCGTGGCGGTAGAGCCAGTCCGCGATGGCGGGGCCGCACTCGTCCTCGTACGTCCCGGCGGCCGCCCGGGTGGAGGCGACGACGACGGCTGCGGGTCGCAGGGCACTCATACGGACCAGTCCCCACTCTTGCCGCCGGACTTGGACAGCACGCGCGTCCCGTTGATCACGGCGTGCTTGTCGACCGCCTTGATCATGTCGTAGAGCGTCAGCGCCGCGACGGACACGGCGGTCAGTGCCTCCATCTCGACGCCCGTGAGCGCGGTGGTCCTGACGAGGGCGGTGATCCGGACGTGCCCGCCGTCCGGCTCGAAGTCCACGGTGACCTTGGACAGGGGCAGCGGATGGCACAGCGGGATCAGCGACGAGGTCTGCTTCGCGGCCAGGATGCCCGCGACCCGGGCGACGGCGAGGGCATCGCCCTTCGGCAGTGCGCCGTCCGTGATGAGCGCGACGACGTCGGGCGTGGTCTCGAGCGTCGCCTCGGCGACGGCCTGCCGGGTCGTCTGCTGCTTGCCGGAGACGTCGACCATGTGGGCGGTGCCGTCGGCCCGGACGTGGGACAGCCCGTCCGCGGGGAAGGGTGGGTTCATGGGGAGATCCTTTCTGCGGATCCCATTCAACCAGTACCGGCCTGGTCGGGGACCAGCACGTCCGCGACGGCGGAGGGATTAGACGGCGGAGGGATCATCGGGCACGGGGCCGAGCAGGGTGATCTCGACGCGGTCCCCGGCCTGCAGGGCTGCGACCCCCTCGGGAACGTGCACGAGGCAGTTCGACGCCGCGAGGGCGTGCAGGAGATGAGACCCGGGTCCCCCGACCAGCACCACCGCACCGTCGCGATAGAGTCCGCGCCGCACCTGGTGCTTGGCCTCGGGGCTCACGAGGTCCTCGCCGAGGACGGCCTGCAGCAGCAGGCGCGGCGCCGGGACGCCGGTCAGCCGCCGGAGGGCCGGGCGGAGGAACATCTCGAAGGACACGACGGCGCTGACCGGGTTGCCGGGGAAGCCGAGGAACGGCACGCCGGAGATGGTGCCGTGCGCCTGGGGCCCGCCGGGCTGCAGTGCCACCGAGGAGAACTCCACGCTGCTGTCCGCCAGCGCCTGCTTCACCACCTCGTACGCTCCCTGGCTGATGCCGCCGGTGCTGAGGACGAGGTGGGTGCTGCCGGCCGGGATCGCGGCGAGGGCGTCTTTCAGGACCGCGGGGTCGTCACCGACGAGCCGGTGGCGCGCCACCTCCGCGCCGGCCTCATGGAGCGCCGCCTCGAGCAGGGTCGTGTTGGCGTCGTAGATCGTGCACGGCGCGAGCGGAGTGCCGGGCTCGGCGACCTCGTCGCCCGTGGACAGGAGCAGCACCCGGAACCGCGGCCGGACGGATACCGTGCCGACCCCACAGGCCGCGAGGAGCCCCAGCTGTGCGGCCCCGAGCAGGGTGCCCGCCGGAAGCGCCACGTCCCCCTCGCCGAGGTCGCTGCCCGCGCGGCGCACGAACTGCCCGTCCGGGATCCCGTGGGGCAGGACCACCGACACCGTCCCGCGTTCGCGGTCCGCGGCGGAGTAGAACTGCGCCGGCTCGGCCTGTTCGATCGGCACGACGGCGGCGGCACCGGCCGGCAGCATGGCACCCGTCATGATCGGCGCGGCCGTCCCGGCTTCCAGCGCGGGGGGTACGCGACCGGCGGGGATGGCCTCCGCCACGACGAGCCGGCCCGGGTCGGCGAGGTCGCGGGCGTGGACGGCGTACCCGTCCATCTGCGAGTTGTCGAAGGGGGGAAGGCTCACCGGCGCCCGCACGTCCGCGGCCAGCGCCCGCCCGAGGGCCTCGGCGAGGGGGAGGGCGACGGGCCGGCCGGCGTCGTACCCGCTGCTCCGGCGCAGGAGCCCGTCCACGGCGGCCCGGTGTTCGGCGACGGTTCTTCTCATGCCTGCCTCTCGCGCGCCCCCGGGCCGGTCCCACGGGTCGTGGAGGGAAGCTCGGGAGCCTGGGTCACCGTGAACGTTACCGTGTGGAGCCCCTCGGCACCGTCGGGCGCGGGATCCACGAACGCCTCCGACTGGATGCCGCCCGCGCGGTCCACCGCACGGGACTGGACCGTGTGCGGACCGGCCGCGAGCTCCAGGGTGGCGGCGTACTGGCACCAGGTGTCGGCGGAGATGGGCCGGGCGAGTGTCGCGGGCTGCCAGGCGCCGCCGTCGACCCTGACGTCCACGCCCGCCACTCCCCTGTGCTGCGCCCAGGCGACTCCCCCGACGACCACCCTCCCTGCCGGGATGCTCGCGTTCGGCCGGGGGACGTCGATGCGGGAGGAGGTCTTGACGGGGCCGCGCTCGGACCAGCCGCGCGTGGACCAGTACGCCGTGTCATCGGCGAAGCGTGTCACCGTCAGCTCCTCCACCCATTTCGTCGCGGACACGAACCCGTAGAGGCCGGGGACGACGAGACGGACGGGGAAGCCGTGCTCGACGGGCAGCGGCTCCCCGTTCATGCCCACGGCGAGCAGGGAGTCCCGTCCGTCCGTCAGGGCCTCGAGCGGGGTACCCGCGGTGAAGCCGTCCACGCTGCGGGACAGGACCATGTCCGCTCCGGGCCGCACCCCGGCACGGGCGAGGAGCTCGCGGACGGGCCAGCCGAGCCAGCGCGCGGTGCCCGTCAGGTCGCCGCCCACGGTGTTGGACACGCAGGCCAGCGTGATGTGCCGCTCGACCAGGGGCAGCGCGAGCAGCTCCTCGAAGGTGATCTCGACCTCGCGGTCCACGAGGCCCGTGACCTTCAGCGACCAGCGGGCGGGTTCGATGACGGGGACCACGAGGGCGGTGTCGATGCGGTAGAAGTCGGCGGAGGGTGTGACGAGGGCGCTGATGCCCCGGATCCCCAGGTCGGCCCCGTCCGGTACGAACGAGCCCTCGGGCGGCGGCATCGTCGTCTCCGCGGGATCCGGAAGCCGGATCGACGCGCGCTGCCGTGCGACGTCGAACTGCGACCAGCGCACGTTCGTCGCAGCGCCTCCGGCGGCCGCGCCGACGACGGCCGCGCCGCCCGCGCCCTGCAGGAACCGGCGGCGCGCCGGGGCCGTGCCGCCCGCCGTCGGCCGCCTGGCCCGTCCAGGAGCGCAGCGATCGTACGAGGGCGTCGAGGACGAGGAGCGCGATCAGCGCGGCGACCACCGGTGCCGCGAAGGACACGGTGGAGGATTGCGGCCGGGATGCCACCGCGGCCACGCCGATCAGCCCGAACCCGAGGACGACCGCCCGCCCCGCGTACGCGCGCCGGTACTCGAGGATGCCGACGGCGAGGGCGATGCCCGTGATCAGGACGCCGATCGTGCAGAGGAGCACAGCCTTGTCCGCAGTGCCGAACACGGTGATCGCCCAGTCCTTCACTGCCGCCGGCAGGGCATCGATCACGGCCGAGCCGACAGCGCTGACGGGGGTGACGGAGGGACTCAGGGCCGCCGCGGTCAGCTCGCCGCCGACCACCCCCAGCCCCACGGCGAGGGCTCCGCAGGCCGCCGCCCAGGTCCGCCGTCGGATCATCGCTGCCTTCCGTTCGGGCCCCGATGGTCCGCGGGCCGGGGCTGACCGCGCGTGGTGGCGCTCCACCGCGCAGGGAGGGACACCTGCTACACGACCGCGGGGAGCCGGGTGTTCCCTCCGTCCGGTGCTCCGTCCGAGGCCCGCCGTACAGGGTCCGCGACCCGCGCGGAAGGCCCTGCCCGTCCGTCGCTTCCGGTAGGGCTGTGGACGGCGGAGGGCGTACCCTCGTTCCATGGGAATCCAACTGGGCATGCCGGGCTCCGCCCGCGATTCCGTGGTCCGGGGCCTCTTGGACTCCCACGGTCGGCAGGCGACCGACATGCGCCTGTCACTCACGGACAAGTGCAACCTGCGCTGCACCTACTGCATGCCCGCGGAAGGCCTGAACTGGCTGCAGAAGGACCAGGTCCTGTCCCGCGCGGAGATCGTGCGCCTGGTCCGTATCGGCGTGGACCGGCTCGGCATCCGGGAGCTGCGCCTCACGGGCGGCGAGCCGCTCGTCCGGGCGGACCTGCTCGACATCATCCGGGACATCCGCGCCGATCACCCCCGGCTCCCCATCTCGATGACCACCAACGCGCTGGGACTGGACCGCCGGGCCGCACAGCTGAAGGAGGCAGGGCTCACGCGGATCAACGTCTCCATGGACTCGCTGCACCCGGAGACCTTCGCGCAGCTGACCCGCCGGCCGTTCCTCGACCGCGTGCTGAAAGGTATCGAGGCCGCCGCAGCAGCGGGACTGGGCCTCGTCAAGATCAACGCCGTGCTGATGCGCGGCATCAACGACCACGAGGCGCCCGACCTCGTGGAGTGGGCCGTGGCCCGCGGTTTCGAGCTGCGGTTCATCGAGCAGATGCCCCTCGACGCCGACCACGGCTGGACGAAGGAGGGCATGGTGACGGCCGCCGAGATGCGGGAGCTCGTCGAGACCCGCTTCGTCCTGACACCCGATCCCCGGAACCGCGACGGCGCCCCCGCCGAACGGTGGGAGGTCCGCTCGAAGGAGTCGCCGGCGGTGGTCCTCGGGACGGTCGGCATCATCGCGTCCGTCTCCGAGCCCTTCTGCGCGGACTGCCGCCGGACGCGCGTGACGGCGGAGGGCAAGATCATGAGCTGCCTGTTCTCCCGCGAGGAGACCGACCTCCGGGACCTCCTGCGCTCGGACGCCGGGGACGACGCCGTCGCTCAGCGCTGGCGTGACGCGATGTGGCTCAAGCCCAGGGCGCACGGCATGGACCACACCGGACTCGGCGCGGCCGACTTCGTGCAGCCCGACCGGTCGATGAGCGCCATCGGTGGCTGAGGTGCTGGTGAGGTATTTCGGGGCGGCCAGGGCTGCGTCCGGTGTCGATCAGGAGCGCCTGCCCGGTGGGCGGAGCCTCGACGACGTGCTGGCCGACCTGCGGCAGCGCCCCGCCGTGCCGGGCGGACCGTCGCTCGCGAAGGTGCTCGACCGGAGCAGCTTCCTCCTCAACGAGGTGGCACTGCGGAACCCCTCGGCCGTCCTGCAGGACGACGACGTGCTCGACATCCTGCCGCCCTTCGCCGGCGGCTAGGACGCGAAGTCCGCTTCCGCGTCGAACGGCCCGACGACGACCGTCGTGCGCGGGGCGGCGGCGAGTTCACGGGCCAGCGCCTGCACCTCGTCCGCCGTCACGGAGCGGATGCGGTCGAGGGACGCGTCCATGTCGACGAACTCCCCGGACACCAGTTCCGAACGGCCCAGCCGGGACATGCGGGAACTGCTGTCCTCGAGAGCCATGACCAGCCCGCCCGAGAGCTGGCCGACGGCCTTGCGCAGCTCCTCCGCGTCGATGCCATCGGCCGCGAGGCGGTCCAGTTCCGCACCGAGGAGGTCGATGACCTGCCCCGTCTTGGCCGGTGAGCACCCGGCGTACATCCCGAAGTACCCCGCGTCGGCGTAGGCGGCCGAGAAGGAGTACGTCGAGTAGACGAGGCCCCGCTTCTCGCGGACCTCCTGGAACAGCCTCGAGGACATGCCGCCGCCGAGGACGGCGTTCAGGACGCTCATCGCGAACCTGCGCTCGTCCGTGGCCGTGATCGACGGGCAGCCAATCAGGATGTTGGATTGCTCGACCGCCCGGCGGATCACGTGCATCCCGGTGGCGCCCTGCACCGGCACCTCCGTCGCGGAGCGGCGCGGGACCGGCAGGGCGCCTTCCTCCAGCTGCCACCCGGCCGTCTCCAGCGCCTCCTGCACCAGCCGGCAGACGGTCTCGTGGTCCAGGCCTCCCGCGGCGGTCACCACGAGTTCGGCGGGCGTGTAGTAGCGACGGTAGTGCGCCAGGACGGATTCCCTGGGGACCGCGCGGATGGCGTCAGGGGTACCGCCGATGGGCCGACCGAGCGGGTGGTCGCCCAGCACCAGCTCGACGAACTTCTCGTGGGCGACGTCGGCCGGGTCGTCGCTGTCCATGGCGATCTCCTCGAGGATGACGTCCCGCTCCTGCTCGAGCTCGTCCGGATCGAGGACGGCCGAGGTCACCATGTCCGCGATGACGTCGATGGCCATCGGCAGGTCGGAGTCGAGCACCCTCGCGTAGTAGCAGGTGTTCTCCTTCGCGGTCGCGGCGTTGGACTCGCCGCCGACCTCGTCGAAGGCCGACGCGATGTCCATGGCGCTGCGGCGCTCCGTGCCCTTGAACAGCAGGTGCTCCAGGAAATGGGTGGAGCCGTGCTGGCCGTGGGCCTCGTCGCGCGAACCGACGCCGACCCAGAACCCGATCGTCGCCGACCGCTGACCCGGCATCGCCTCGGTGAGCACGCGGACCCCGCCGGGCAGCACGCTGCGCCGGACGACGTTACCGCCCGGATCTCCCGCGACGAAGGTGGGGTCGGGGCCGTCCCCGACGGGACGGGGCGTCGGCAGGAGGGGCAGGGACACTACGGAGGACAGGGGCATCCTGGACTTTCTGGGGATTCGGGAAAGGCCCCGGCGCCGACCGACATCCATCGGTCGGCGCCGGGGCCGCTGTGCGCTCAGGACGAGCGGGACGACAGGCTACGCGTCGTCGGCCTCGGCGGCGTCGGGCAGCTCGATGCCGGCGTCCTCGGCGGAGTCCTCGGCCACGACGGGCGAGAGCGAGAGCTTTCCGCGGTCGTCGATCTTGGTGATCTCGACCTGGACCTTCTGGCCCACGGACACGACCTCGTCGACGTTGTCGACACGCTTGCCGCCTGCGAGCTTGCGCAGCTCGGAGATGTGCAGCAGACCGTCCTTGCCCGGCGTCAGCGAGACGAAGGCACCGAAGGTCGTGGTCTTGACGATCGTACCCAGGTAACGCTCACCGATCTCGGGAACCTGCGGGTTCGCGATGGCGTTGACCGCCGCGCGCGCCGCCTCGGCCGACTCGCCGTTCGTGGCGCCGATCAGCACGGTGCCGTCGTCCTCGATCGAGATGTCGGCTCCGGTGTCCTCCTGGATCTGGTTGATCATCTTGCCCTTGGGGCCGATGACCTCGCCGATCTTGTCCACGGGGATCTTGACCGAGATGATCCGCGGGGCGAACTCGGACAGCTCGTCCGGGGTGTCGATCGCGGCCTGCAGGACGTCGAGGATGTGCAGGCGGGCCTCGCGGGCCTGCTTCAGCGCTGCGGCGAGCACGGAGGCGGGGATGCCGTCGAGCTTGGTGTCGAGCTGGATCGCCGTGACGAACTCGGACGTGCCGGCGACCTTGAAGTCCATGTCGCCGAAGGCGTCCTCGGCTCCGAGGATGTCGGTCAGCGCGGCGTAACGGGTCTGGCCGTCGACGACGTCGGACACGAGGCCCATGGCGATGCCCGCGACCGGCGCACGGAGGGGCACACCGGCGTTGAGCAGCGACAGCGTCGAGGCGCAGACCGAGCCCATCGACGTGGAGCCGTTGGAGCTCAGCGCCTCGGAGACCTGGCGGATCGCGTAGGGGAACTCCTCGCGGCTCGGCAGGACGGGCACGAGGGCGCGCTCCGCCAGTGCTCCGTGGCCGATCTCGCGGCGCTTCGGCGAACCGACACGGCCGGTCTCACCGGTGGAGTAGGGCGGGAAGTTGTAGTTGTGCATGTAGCGCTTGCGCGTGACGGGCGACAGCGAGTCGATCTGCTGCTCCATCTTGAGCATGTTCAGCGTGGTGACGCCCATGATCTGGGTCTCGCCGCGCTCGAAGATGGCGGAGCCGTGCACGCGCGGCAGGACCTCGACCTCGGCGGTGAGCTTGCGGATGTCGCTCAGGCCACGGCCGTCGATGCGGACCTGGTCCTTGAGGATGCGCTGGCGGACCACAGCCTTGTTGAGCGAGCGGAAGGCTGCGGACAGCTCCTTCTCGCGTCCCTCGAACTGGCCGCCGAGGGCGTCCATCAGCTCTGCCTTCAGGGCGTCGGTCGCCGTGTTGCGCTCCTGCTTGTCGGCGATCTGGAAGACCTGCGCGAGCTTCTCGGCACCGGCGGACTCGACGGCTGCGTACACGTCGTCCTGGTAGTCGAGGAAGACGGGGAATTCGACGGTCGGCTTCGCGGCACGTGCCGCGAGGTCGGCCTGCGCCTCGCACAGCGCGCGGATGAAGGGCTTCGCGGCCTCGAGGCCGTCGGCGACGATCTCCTCGGTGGGAGCCGTGGCGCCGTTCTCCTTGATGAGGTTCCAGGAGTTGTCGGTGGCCTCGGCCTCGACCATCATGATCGCGACGTCGTCGCCGGCGATGCGACCGGCGACCACCATGTCGAAGACCGAGTTCTCGAGCTCGGAGTGCTTCGGGAAGGCGATCCACTGGTCGGTGCCGCTGCCGTCGGACACGAGGGCGACACGCACGCCGCCGATCGGACCCGAGAAGGGCAGGCCGGAGAGCTGCGTCGACATGGACGCGGCGTTGATGGCGACGACGTCGTAGCGGACGTCGGGGTTGATCGCGAGGACGGTCACGACG
This sequence comes from Arthrobacter sp. MN05-02, assembly GCA_004001285.1. NCBI lineage: Bacteria > Bacillati > Actinomycetota > Actinomycetes > Micrococcales > Micrococcaceae > Arthrobacter > Arthrobacter sp. MN05-02. The sequence goes on along the minus strand of AP018697.1, from coordinate 1,282,673 downwards.
ACCTGGACCTCGTTGCGCAGGCCCTTCACGAATGCGGGCCGGAGCGGGCGGTCCATCAGGCGGCAGGCCAGGATGGCCTCCGTGGAGGGACGGCCCTCGCGGCGGAAGAACGAGCCCGGGATGCGGCCCGCGGCGTACATGCGCTCTTCGACGTCGACCGTCAGGGGGAAGAAGTCGAAGCCCTCGCGGGGCTGCTTGCCGGCCGTGGTGGCCGAGAGCAGGGCGGTGTCCTCGTCGATGTAGACCATGGCGGAGCCGGCGGCCTGCTGGGCGAGGCGTCCGGTCTCGAAGCGGACGGTGCGTGTTCCGAAGCGACCGTTGTCGATCACTGCTTCGGCGAACTGGATTTCGGGACCCTCCAAGAGAGTCACCTCCGTTTCTCAGGTATCGGAGGCAATCGGCACCCGTCGTGGTCCCGTCCCTCGTGGACGGTCCACAGCACCCGGTCTTCGATCGAGATCCACGGAAGCCGCATCGTCGGATGCGTTCCGGAGACCACTACCGAGGACCGCGAATGCGTGGTGCCGGTTGGCTCCTGTTGTGCGTGGGTATGGCTATGGTGTCAGGTCGTGCTGGTGCTGCTGGTCCTGCTCTTCGGTCGTGCGGAAGCCCGTTCCGCCGGCGTACGGGCACGGAGGTCGCGCTGCGCCTCCGGGCCCGTACGAGGAAGGCGGCTCCCTCTCCCGAGGAGAGGATGCCGCCTTCCGGTGCTCCTTATCGACGCAGACCCAGGCGCTCGATGAGCGACCGGTAACGCGTGATGTCGGTGTCCCGCAGGTAGTCCAGCAGGCGACGGCGGCGACCCACGAGAAGAAGCAGGCCACGACGCGTGTGGTGGTCGTGCTTGTGCATCTTCAGGTGCTCGGTCAGGTCGAGGATACGACGGGAAAGCATCGCGATCTGCACCTCGGGTGAACCGGTGTCACCTTCGGCCAGGGCGTATTCCTTGATGATTTCCTGCTTGATGGCGGCGTCAAGGGCCACGTGTAACTCCTAGAGTTGTACCGTGTACAGGTGCTGAGCATCGCTTGCACGACGACACAGAAAAATCCAGCCACCACGGACTGCAGCCGGATCTCTACCGAGTTTAGCGTCTGGCCTGTTGTTCTGTCGAAAGCAGCCCGCGCGCGCGGTCGACGTCGAGCTTCATCTGCTCGATGAGCCCCTCCGGGCCGGTGTACGCGACCTGCCCCCGCAGCCGCTCGACGAACTCGACGACGACCGACTGCCCGTAGAGGTCGAAGTCCTGGACGCGCTCGGGCGGGCGGTTGATGACATGCGCCTCGACCTGCCGGTCGACGCCGTCGAAGGTGGGGTTGGACCCGACGGAGATCGCCGCCGGCCACCGTGTCCCCGCCTCGTCGACGAGCCAGCCCGCGTAGATGCCGTCGGCCGGGATGAAGCCCTGGGAGGACGCGGCGAGGTTCGCCGTCGGATAGCCGAGTTCCCGTCCGCGCGCCGCTCCGTGCACCACTTCGCCGCGCATGCGGTGGTTGCGGCCGAGCACACGGGTCGCGGTGCCGACGTCCCCGGCCTCGAGTGCTTCGCGCACCCAGGTCGACGAGCACCGCCGGTCGCCGTCGGCGTCCGTCGCCTCCAGCGGGAGGCTCGCGCCGAAGTCGTCGATGACGAGGACTTCGAAGCCCAGCTTCCGGCCGAGTTCGCGCATGGTACCGAGATCCCCGCTGTTGCCCCTGCCGAAGCGCACGTCATGGCCGATCACCACGGCCTTGGCCTTCAGTGCCCGGACGAACACGCGCTCGACGAACTCCTCGGGTGTGTTCGCGGCGAGGTCGAGCGTGTAGTGCATCATGAGCAGCGCGTCGATGCCGGTCTCGGCGAGGGTCTCGACCCGGTCGGCGAGGCCCATGATCAGTTCGGGCGCCGCATCGGGCCGGTGCACCTGTGCGGGGTGCGGATCGAAGGAGACGACGACGGCGGACGCGTTGCGCTGCCGTGCCGCCTCGACGACCTGCTGCAGGACGCGCTGGTGGCCCCGGTGCACGCCGTCGAAATTCCCGAGCGTCAGGACGGCCGGCCCGAAGTCCGAGGGCACGCTGTCCAGGTCTCTCCAGTAGAACACGCATCTCCTTCGTGGTTCGGCCGATCCCCGCCACCCGGGTCCGGGTCGGTCGCCGCTCCCATTATGGCCGAAAGGACCGGGGCGCTCGGCATCGGCCGCGGGTGGCTTCCGATGCTCGTGGGAAGCCGCCCGGCGCGCCCGGGCCGGCCGGGTCAGCTGCGCCGGGCGAACTCCCTGCGGAGGTCGCTCGTCTTGGCGATGTACTTGTGCCAGACGAGCAGGGCCGGTGGGAAGGCCAGTTCGACGACCATCAGGATGATCAGGACGTAGTGCGGCGTGCCGGAGAACGCCCAGGACAGGACCCGGCCGATCCCGCCGACGAACACCATGAGGCATACCAGCCAGAGCATGTTGGCCCACTGGAACTTGATGGCGATGGTGATGAACGCGGCACCGACACCGACCATCATGGCCGAGAAGAACCGGAACTGGTTCTCGAGCGTCGGGTTGACCGGATCGGCTTCTGTGTCCGGCAGCCCGGCCGTCCCGAGGATCAGGTAGTAGGCACCGAATCCGGCGATGACGAGGCCCACCAGGACCACGACGGTCCGGAAGACGTTCCAGTCCCCGCCCGACGCGGCCGGGGTGTCGGACTTCCTGCCCTTGGCCTCGGAGGTGGTATCGGGCGTCGGGGCCGGGGCTCCCGGGCCCGCGGTGCTGTTCCGGGGGGCTGCGGCACCGGTCCGCGGCGCCGGAGTCCCCGGGTTCGGGGACTGCCTGCCGGACCGGGCGGTACCGTCGAGGCGGCGCGCGTCGGGCACCGACGGCCGACCGGCCCCGGTTGACGAGGAGTTGTCGTTCTCGGGGCTGTTGCTGGTCATGACGCTCCCTGGAGGCAGGCTGGATCGGTGCTCTAGCGCCATACTCTCACGATGGAACCGCTCCGCGGGGCCGGGACGGGGCAGGAGCCGTCCCGGCGGAGTCAGGCCGGGCGGCCCGTCCTGGTGCGGCGCAGCCACAGCAGCCCGAGGATCGGGAGGATCAGCGGGACGAAGCCGTAGCCACGGCCGAACGCCGACCACACGGTCTCGCTCGAGAAGGCCGCGGCGTCGAAGACGCTGAGGAGGCCCACGGCGACCACGCCGACGAGCTCGGTGGTGACGGCGACGACGGAGACGCGGAAGGCCCTCGCGCCGGGGCGTGCGAGGGACACCGTCGCGACGATGTACACGACGGCCGCCACGGCCGAGAGGAGATAGGCGAGCGGCGCCTCGTCGAACTTGGTGGCGATCTGGAAGGCGGCGCGGGCCGTCGCGGCGAGCGCGAAGACCCCGTAGACGGCGATGAGCAGGCGACCCGGTCCCGTGGCGCGGCTGGTCCCCCTCGCGTCGTTCACCGCCTCCGTCGCACCTGCGCCCTTCGCGGGCCGGCCGTCGTCGTGTGCACGCGTCACAGGCCCGCCACCCCGTCCCAAATCTGCTCCATGCGGAACAGCATGACGAAGACCGTCAGCCCGGCGGCGGCCAGGACGAGATTGCTCCAGCGCGTCCGGTCGAGGATGGACCACCAGAACGCGCCCACGGGCACCACGAGGGCGGTGAGGAGGTAGCCCCAGAACTCCCAGGCCTCCCCCAGGACGGGCTCGCCCATGACCTGGCGGATCCCGGCGCCCACCGAGTAGGCCAGGAGGAACAGCTCGACGGCCGCCACCGAGAGGATGGTGATGTCGTTCGGCGGCTGGCGCAGCAGGGCGGCTCCGACACAGAGGACCGCGGAGACCGAGCAGACGAGGACACCCACGAGGAAGAAGGGATCCACGGTCACTCCTTCCCGCCGGGCGCGAACACGAGGACGGTCCGGGCGGCGCCCCCGCGATTCTCCAGCAGGGCCACGAGCGTGCCGTCCGGGGCGAATGCGGCGACGGGCACGTCCGGCTCCGCGTTCGGCGCGATCCTCCGCCCGTGCGAGACGTCCGCGGCCTCGGCGTCCGAGAGTTCCCGCACGGGGAACAGCGCCCGGCCGGCGTCGTCGAGCGACAGGAAGTCGAGATCCCCGGCGAGCTCATCGAGCGTGCGGGCGGAGGCGATGGAGTAGGGCCCGACCCGGGTCCGGCGGAGCGCCGTGAGATGGCCGCCGACGCCGAGGGCTTTGCCCAGGTCGCGGGCGAGGGCACGGATGTAGGTACCGGAGCTGCATTCGACCGTCACGTCGACATCCTGCAGGCGTCCGCTGCTGACCCTGCGGATCGCGGAGATCTCGAAGCGGTGGATGGTGACGGGACGCGCGGGGAGATCGACGTCCTCCCCGGAGCGCACCCGGGCGTAGGACCTCTCGCCCTTGACCTTGATGGCGCTGACACTGCTCGGGACCTGCTGGATCTCGCCCGTCAGGGCGGCCACGGCGGTCCTGATCTCCGCTTCGGTGACGGCCGCCGCGATGCTCCCGCCCGTGACCTCGCCCTCGGCGTCGTCGGTGACGGTGGACTGCCCCAGCCGGATGGTCGCGGTGTAGGTCTTGGAGGTGCCCACGATGAAGGTCAGCAGGCGCGTGGCGCGGTTGATGCCGATCACGAGGACTCCGGTGGCCATCGGGTCGAGCGTCCCGGCGTGGCCCACCTTGCGGGTCCCTGCGAGGCGCCGCAGCCGGCCCACGACGTCGTGACTGGTCCAGCCCTGAGGCTTGTCCACGATGATCAGCCCTGAGTGGACCTGCCCGGAATTCACGCCTCCCAGTATATGGGCCACCGCGCGGCCTCCCGGCGCCGCCGCGTCCCGGCCCCGCCCCGCGATACGATCCTGCCTATGCCCTCAGCTCCAGCCCACGTGGTGAACGTCCCGGTCAACCAGATCCGCGAGATCACGCAGGCGGCGTGGGCGACGCCCGATTCGATCGTCCTCAGCATCGGTGAGCCGGCCTTCCCCGTGGCCCGCCATGTGCTCGAGGCGGCGATGGCGGCGCTGGACCGGGACGACACCGACTACACGCCCAACGCCGGTATCGCTCCCGTGCGGGCCGCGTTCGCCGAGCACTTCTCGCGACGGTCCGGCGTCGAGGACGACCCCTCGCGCGTCTTCGTCGTCGCCGGCGCGCAGCAGGGACTGCACCTGGCACTCAGCACGCTCATCGGCGCCGGCGACGAGGTCCTCCTCCCCGATCCGGGGTATCCGACGTTCACCATGACGGTCGGCCTGCTGGGCGGGGTCCCCGTGCCCTATCCGCTGGTACCGCACCACGGCTTCCAGCCGCGGATCGAGGACCTGCGGCGCCTCGTGTCGGCGCGCACCAGGGTGCTCATGCTCAACTCGCCGTCGAACCCCCTCGGCTCGGTCTTCGGCTCCGACCTGACACGCGACCTCGTACGGTTCGCCCACGAGAACGATCTCTGGATCATCTCCGACGAGTGCTACGAGGCGTTCACCTACGACGTGCCGCACGTCAGCCCCGCGCGCTTCGACGCCGGCGGGCCCGAGGCCGTACCGGGGGCGACCGAGGCACGCGTCATCACCTCGCTCACGCTGTCCAAGACCTACGGCCTGACCGGGCTGCGCATCGGCGCGCTCGTCACGCCGCCCGGGATGGAACCGCTCCTCAACAACGTCATGGAGGCCACTGTGTCCTGCGTGTCCGCACCGTCCCAGTACGCCGGGCTGGCGGCCCTCACCGGACCGCAGGACTACGTGCACACCGCCCTGGCGCACTACCGCGCCAATCGGGACGCGGCGACGGCGGTCCTCGACGGCCTCGGTATCAGCTACCTCGATGCGCGCGGCGCCTTCTACCTGTGGACCGATCTCTCCCACGCCACGCGGGGCGACGTCCGGGCGTGGACGCGGGAGTTCCTCGCGGAGCGTGGCGTCGCGCTCGCACCGGGCACCGCCTTCGGAGCCATGGGCGAGGGCTGGGTGCGGATCGCCCTGTGCGGCAGGACGGACGAACTCGTCGAGGGGCTCTCCCGCCTCCCGGCACCGCAGCGGATCTGACAGGCCGCGGGCAGCGCACTCCTGTCGCCCACGCCGCCTGGCACTGCTCCGCCGGGTGTCTCCCGGACCCGGCAGGGCCGGGAGACGCGGAAGGCAGCCGACCCGGCGGTCGGCTGCCTTCCGTGCTGCGGTGGGACGGCTAGCGCCCCGCCTCGCCGTCGTCCTCCGAGGTGCGGTACGGGTCCGCGTCCCCCGCGAAGTCGGCGCCCTGGGCTATCGCCGCCACTTCGGCGTCGCGCTCGCGGGCCTTCTGCAGCAGCTCCTCGAGGTGGCTGGCATTGACCGGCACCTCGTCGGGGACGAACTCGAGAGTGGGTGTCAGCCGGGCGGTGATGTTCTTCCCGACCTCGGAGCGCAGGACGCCGCGGGCCGATTCGAGCGCCGCACGGGTGGCCTGCTGCTCCTCCGCGTCGCCGAGCACGGTGTAGTACAGGGTGGCGTGCTGGAGGTCGTTGGTCACTCGGGCGTCCGTGATGGTCACGGCTTCCAGCCGGGGGTCCTTCACGCGGCGCCGGAGCGCCTCGGCGACGATGACTTTGATGCGCTGCGCGAGCCGCGCGGCGCGGGCCGGATCTGCCATGAGCTGTTACTCCTACGGAAGCGGGTGGTATCGGGGAACCCGCTCGAGCGTGCGGGCGGGTCCCGGGTGTGCGACGAGCACAGGCGCCCCGGAGAGCCGGGGCGCCTGTGCCGACCTGGATGCTAGGCGCGGGGCTTCTCCCGCATCTCGAAGGTCTCGATGATGTCGCCTTCCTTGACATCGTTGAACGAGCCGAGGCCGATACCGCACTCGAAGTCGGTGCGGACCTCGGTGGCGTCGTCCTTGAAGCGCTTGAGCGAGTCCACGGAGAGGTTGTCCCCGATGACCTTGCCGTCGCGCAGGACGCGCGCCCTCGAATTGCGTCGGATGATGCCCGAACGGACGATCGAACCGGCGATGTTGCCGAACTTCGAGGACCGGAACACCTCGCGGACCTCTGCGGTTCCGAGCTGCACCTCCTCGTACTCCGGCTTGAGCATGCCCTTGAGGGCGAGCTCGATATCGTCGATCGCGGCGTAGATGACCGAGTAGAAGCGCATGTCCACGCCTTCACGCTCGGCGAGATCCGCCACGCGCTCGGCCGGCTTGACGTTGAAGCCGATGATGATCGCGTTGTCGACCGTGGCCAGGTTGACGTCGTTCTGCGTGATGGCACCGACGCCACGGTGGATGACGCGCAGCTGCACGCCCTCTCCGACGTCGATCTTGAGCAGCGAGTCCTCCAGGGCCTCCACGGCACCCGACACGTCACCCTTGAGGATGAGGTTGAGGGTGTCGACCTTGCCCTCCGCGACGGCCTGGTCGAAGTCCTCGAGGCTGATGCGCTTGCGGCGCTTCGCGAGGGCCGCATTGCGGTCCGCGGCTTCGCGCTTCTCGGCGATCTGGCGGGCGGTGCGCTCGTCGTCGGTGACGAAGAACGTGTCACCGGCACGGGGCACGTTGGACAGACCCAGCACCTGGACCGGACGCGACGGTTCCGCCTTCGTGACCACGTCGCCGTTCTCGTCGAACATGGCACGCACACGGCCGTGCGCCGTGCCGGCGACGATCGTGTCACCGACGTTCAGCGTCCCGGACTGGACGAGCACCGTGGCCACGGCACCGCGTCCGCGGTCGAGGTTGGCCTCGATCGCGATACCGCGGGCGTCCTTGTTCGGGTTGGCCCGCATGTCCAGCGCGGCGTCGGCGGTGAGCAGGACGGCCTCGAGGAGGTCGTCGATGCCCATGCCCTGGAGCGCCGAGACGTGCACGAACATGGTGTCGCCGCCGTACTCCTCGGGCACCAGGCCGTACTCGGTGAGCTGGCCCTTGACCTTGTCCGGGTTCGCGCCCTCCTTGTCCATCTTGTTGACGGCCACGACGATCGGCACGTTGGCCGCCTGTGCGTGGTTCAGCGCCTCGACGGTCTGCGGCATGACGCCGTCATCCGCTGCGACGACGAGCACGGCGATGTCCGTGACCTTCGCACCACGGGCACGCATGGCGGTGAACGCCTCGTGGCCGGGGGTGTCGATGAAGGTGATGGCACGCGTGGTGTCCTCGTGGACGTGCTGGATCTGGTAGGCACCGATGTGCTGGGTGATGCCGCCGTGCTCGCCCTCGACGACCTTGGTGTTGCGCACCGCGTCGAGGAGCCGCGTCTTACCGTGGTCGACGTGGCCCATGACCGTGACGACCGGCGGACGTGCCTCGAGCTGCTCGTCACCCTCGGCTTCCAGCTCCGCATCGAAGTCGATGTCGAAGCTGCTGAGGAGCTCGCGCTCCTCGTCCTCGGGCGAGACGACCTGGATCTTGTAGCCGAGTTCCGTGCCGAGCACCTCGAAGGTGTCCTCGTCCAGCGACTGGGTCGCCGTGGCCATCTCACCGAGGTGGAACAGCACGGTGACCAGCGCGGCGGGGTTCGCCTCGATCTTGTCGGCGAAGTCCGTGATGGACGAACCGCGGCGCAGGCGGACGATCGTGGTGCCGTCTCCGCGGGGTACGCTCACGCCACCCAGCGAAGGAGCCGACATCTGCTCGAGTTCCTGCCGCTTCGCACGCTTCGACTTGCGCTGCTTGCCGCGACCGGCTCCGCCCTTGCCGAAGGCTCCGGCGGTGCCGCCGCGTCCGCGGCCGCCCTTGCCGAAACCGCCGCCGGCGGTGCGCCGGGGCTGGCAGGTGCTCCACCGGGTCCGCGGACCGGCGCCCGCACCTGCGCTCCGCGGCCGGGGCAGCGGACGTTCGGTACGGTTCGGCATCATGCCGGAGGGACGTGAGCCCGGGGCTCCAGCGGGACGGGGTGCACCCGGACGCGGTGCGCCCGGACGGGGTCCACCCGCACCGGCGGCGGGACGGGGCCCACCGGCACCGGCGGCCGGGCGGGGTCCGCCCGGACCTGCGGCGGGACGCTGCTGTGCATCGTCACGACGACCGGGCCGGGGCATGCCCTGCGACGGTGCGAACGGGTTGTTGCCCGGACGCGGCGGACGCTCCGAGGTGCGGTCGGCACCGCGATCGGTCTCTCCGCGACGCGAGCCCATGCCCTGCGAGGGTGCGAAGGGGTTGTTGCCCGGACGGGGGGCTCCGCCGGGACGTGCGCCCGACGGACGGGTTCCGGCGGAGGGAGCCGCCGGAGGGGTGGCCGGTCGCGGGGCCGGACGTGCGCCCGGCGTCGGGCCGTCACCCTGGGTGCCCTGCTGGGCGGGTGCGGGGGTGTCCTGTGCTGCCGGGGCGGAGTCTCCGCGGGAGCCGAACCGTTCGAGAACGGCGACGGCTGGGGTGCGGCCGGAGCGGCAGGGGTCGAGGGCACCGACGGTGCCGCGGGAGCTGCGGGCGCGGCCGGGGCGGGAGCCTCGGGAGCGGCCTGGGCAGCGCCCGGCTTCGGGCCCGACGGCGCGGGGGCCGCTGGGCGTGACGGGGCGGAGGGAGCAGCGGTCTTGGTGCTGCCGGCATCCGGGAATGCGCCGCGAAGCTTCTTCACGACGGGGGCCTCGATGGTGGACGAGGCTGAACGGACGAATTCGCCCAGTTCCTGCAGTTTCGCAACTGCGTCTTTCGAGGTTATACCGAGCTCTTTCGCGAGCTCGTGTACGCGGACCTTGGCCACATTTCTCCTGTCTCGGTCCGCACCGAGTCAGGCACGAACCGTCTATTTCCTACTGCTGATCCCAGTCGCCAGGGCGTCCGGCAGATCGAATGCAGAGCACAACGGATTGATCATCGTTGTGCACTCATCGCTGGGTACTCATCGGGTTTCCATGAGGGTTCTGACCCGCTTTCAGGGAGGACGGTGGTGGATCGAAGCGTTCGTCTCGACGCTCCAGGTATGCCTGGAAGTCCGCTGCCAGCGTGGCAGTGTCCACCGGCCCCCGGAACGCCCGATGAAAGGCTTTCCGCTTGATGGCCGATTCCATGCATGCCGTGTCGGGGTGCAGCCAAGCACCCCGCCCGGACAGCCGGCGTCGCTCGTCGAGAACGGCGACATCCTGTCCGCCGATCGGCCGCGCGACGACCCGCATCACGTGTGACTGGCGGTCCCGTCGGCGGCATCCCACGCAGGTGCGTGTCGGATGGGTGTCCTCCGGCTGGTGCCCGGACTCTCCTCGTCGAACAGAGTCTTCCGGGCGCGACTCGACAGCAGTCCCTTCCATTCTACCCCTTCCGGATCTGCCGGCGGACCGGGCCGCCTACGCCTTCGCGGCGGAGGCCTGCTGTGCGGCGTCGGACACGATGTCGATCCGCCAGCCGGTCAGCTTCGCGGCGAGCCGGGCGTTCTGGCCTTCCTTGCCGATCGCGAGGGAGAGCTGGTAGTCCGGCACGACGACGCGGGCTGACCGCGTGGCCTCGTCCGTGATGGTCACGGAGGTGACCCGCGACGGCGAGAGGGAGCTGGCGATGAACGAGGCGGCGTCGTCGTTGTAGTCGACGATGTCGATCTTCTCGTCGTTCAGCTCGTTCATGACCGCCCGCACGCGCGTGCCCATCTCGCCGATGCACGCACCCTTCGCGTTCACGCCCGGCACGTTCGCCTTCACGGCGATCTTGGTGCGGTGGCCGGCTTCGCGGGCGAGGGCCACGATCTCGACCGTCTTGTCCGCGATCTCGGGGACCTCGAGCTCGAAGAGCTTCCGGACGAGGCCCGGGTGCGAGCGGGACAGGGTGATGGAGGGACCCTTCATCCCGCGGTGGACGTCGACGACGAAGGCCCGCAGGCGGGTGCCGTGCAGGTACTTCTCCCCCGGCACCTGCTCCGGCGGCGGCAGGACGGCCTCCACCGATCCCAGGTTGACCTGGATCATGTGCGGATTGGTGCCCTGCTGGATCATGCCGGCGACGAGTTCGCCTTCCTTGCCGCGGAACTCGCCGAGGATGTTGTCGTCCTCGGCGTCGCGCAGGCGCTGCAGGATGATCTGGCGCGCGGTGCTCGCGGCGATACGGCCGAAGCCACCGGGGGTGTCGTCGAACTCGCCGACGGTCTCGCCGTCGTCGTCCTTCTCCGTCGCCCAGATGGTCACGTGCCCGTTGCGGCGGTCCAGCTCGGCGCGCGCTGTCTCGTGCGCACCCGGTGTGCGGTGGTAGGCGATGAGCAGGGCCTGCTCGATGGTGGGGATCAGCTTGTCCAGCGGGATCTCGCGTTCGCGCTCGAGGAGCCTCAGCGCGCTCATATCAATGTCCATGTGGGTCTCCTTAGGCGTGGTGCACGGCGCCGGAGATGCCCGGATCGCCCCCATCGCTGTTCTCGTGGTGTTCATCCTCAGGATGCGCGAATTCGACCTGGACGGTCCCCTTGCGGATCTTGGAAAACTCGAGGGCGAGCGGATCGCCCTGCTTCGGCTTCATGCCCTTCTTGACGGGCAGCTGCGGGATCAGCCGTATCCCCGTGGCGGTGACGTCCAGCAGCCGGCCGAGGACGACGTCGCCACTCACCGGTTTGACCTCGATCATGCGGCCCACGTTGCGGCGCCAGTGCCGTGGTTCCGTGAGGGGCCGGGATACGCCGGGCGAGGAGATCTCGAGGCTGTACGGGCGGTCGTCGTCCTCGGGGTCGCTGTCCATGGCCGCGGAGAGGTCCGTCGAGATGGCCGAGATCACATCGAGCCCGACACTCCCGGAGGCGTCCTCGGGCAGGTCCACGATCACATGGACGGTGCGGTGGGAGCCGGCGACCTTGATGTCGACGTCCTCGAGGTAGAGGTCGTGCTGTTCGACGACGGGCTGCAGCCTGGTCCGCAGGCGTTGCGCTTCGGCCTGCAGTGCGGCCTCGAGGGCCGACTTGCGGGTCGAGGCATGGTTTTCGTTCCCGGACCGGACCGCCATGGCTGCCTCCCACTCGATGATGTTGTCCACCAAGAGTACCGACATTCGGCGACGTCGGGTGTATGGCGGGGTGAAACCGAAGCCGCCGTGGCATCATCGGGAACTGTGATCAACCGGGCGCAGGCGGGCGGGCAGCAGGAGCGTGGAGACCGCGTCGCCACGGCCGCCGGCACGGCCCTCCGCTGGTCCGCGTGGCTCGTCGGCCTGTTCATCGTGGTGCTCCTGGCGGTCGGCGCCTGGCTCCTCCTCGGTTCCTCCGAGCCGCCGGCGCGCGTGTACTCGCCGTCGGAGCAGGCCCAGCTCGACGCCGAGGGGCGGTACCGGGGTCTCGCCGCGGATGCGCGTGCCGCAGCGGCGGCCGATCCTGCCCTTGCGGAGCGGTTGACGGCGATCGCGTCGGACCTCGAGGCGCAGGCTGCCGCAGTGTCCCTGCCGCGGCCCCCCGCAGGTGCGCCGGCCGGGAAGGACGGGGCGACGGGTGCATCTCCCCCTGCGCCGACCTCCGGCGCGCCGACATCCGCTGCACCTGCCCCCTCGTCCACTGCGGCTCCCGCCGATCCGGTGCGCCTCCTGGCGATGCTGCGCGACAGTTCGCTGCGCAGCCTGTCGGACGCCGTCGATGCCGAGCCCGGCCCCGCCCGCGTGCTCGCGTCGGCGGGCGCCAACCAGTGGCGCCAGGCGGTGCTCCTCGGCGCGGCGCTCGGCGTCGGGACGGAGCTGCCGGCAGCCGACGCGATGACCGCGGACGACCTCGGCCCGGAGCAGGGCCCGTCCGTCGGCCCTGCCGGATCCGCCACGCCGTCGTCCGAGCCGGCGGCTTCCGGAGGCGTGGCTTCCCGGGATGCGGCATCCGGCCCGACCGGTGCGGGCCCGGCGAGGCCGGAGGACTGTGCCGGCACCCCCCTCGGCCCGGCTGCCGACCGCCAGGCGCTGCTCGGCGCGACCAGGGCCGAGGAGCAGGCACGGTACGGCTACGAGGTCGCGGCCGCGCTGCTGCCCGATCCGGCTCCCGCACTCGCCCTCTCGGCGGCCCACCGGGCGGCCGCCGACACAGCGGCCGAGCGGCTCGCCGCGCTGTGCGAGACTGCGGCCCCGCGCCGGCGGGTCACGCCGTCGGACCGGCCTTCCGCGCCGATCCGGGTGCCGCCCTGCGCGAACTCGAACAGGACCACGCCGAGTTCTATGCGGGCCTCGTCGCCACGGTCAGCGCCGCCGAGCGGGCCTGGGCCGTCACGTCCCTGAACGCCGCGGTCCAGCGCAGCACCGAGGCGGGCGCGCCCCTCGCACCGCTGCCCGGCCTGCAGGCCGGAGCGGCCGGGACGACCGACGACCCGACACCGAACGCGCCGGGGGCGCCGCCCGCACCCGGCGATGCTCCCGCTCCTGGAGGACCGACCGATGGCTAGGCACGCCGACCGCGCGGCAGGAGATCAGCAGCCCGGACCGCCGGTCCCCGATGCCGCCGGCGGTCCGGGCGGTTCGGGAACGGGCCGTTCGGGAACGGGCGGTTCGGGGCGGTCCGCCCCGGATGTCCTCCCCGACCTGCCTCCGCGACTCGTCCGGAGCGCCCGGACCATCGACGGCGGCGCCCGGTGGATGCGCGGATGGCACGGGCTGCTGGCCGATCGGCTCCGCGCCTGGGACCTCGACCTCGATCTGCAGCCCGGGCGACCCGCCTGGTCCGGCCAGTGTGCCGTCGTCGTGCCGGTGGTGCAGCGTGGCGGCGGCGAGCCGGAGGACGCCGTCCTGAAGCTCACCATCCCCCACGACGAGGCACGCTCGGAGCCGGACGCCCTGGACCTGTGGAACGGGAACGGCGCGGTGCGCCTGCTGGCGGCGTCCCGGCCCGACTACGCGCTGCTCCTTGCACGCCTCGACGGCGACCACTCGCTCCACGACGTCCCGCTCGACGAGACCGCCGGACCGTGGGGCCGCGTCCTGCGCCGTCTGTCGATTCCGGCCGGCGACAGCGCCCCCTGGGCCGCCTTCCCCCATCTGGCCTCCGACGCCGAGCGGTGGACGGACACCCTGCCCGCCCGGTGGCACGAGCTGGACGAGCCGTTCCCGCGATGGCTCATGGAGGCCGCGCTCGAGGTGTGCCAGTCGAGGGGGATCGTGGGACGGCGGTCGGACCACGACGTGCTGGTGCACTCGGACCTGCACTACGCCAACCTCCTGCCGTCCTCCCCGACCCAGCTGCGGGACGTCACGGCGATCGATCCGAAACCGGTGATCGGCGATGCCGAGTACGCCGTGGCTCCGATGCTGTGGAACCGGCTGCCGGAGCTCGATGCCGCCGACCCCCCGGGGCAC